>NZ_BAAAQM010000045.1:0-86033 GCF_039531675.1 Catenulispora subtropica | reverse complement strand
GTTCGTCGTGGTGCTGCGGTTCACGCCGACGCGACGGGGGATCCGGAACCTCCCGTTTGTGAGAACGGGGTCCAGGCGCAGGTCAGGCTTCTTCGACGCCCAGGCGGGCCGCCGGCGGCCCGCCTCAACGAGTCGATCGACACGACCTCAGCAGCGGCGCCGTCGGCGCCCGCCCACCGAGGCCGACAGCGCCTCCGGATCAGGCCTCGACCTCAGGCCGTCCCGTCTCCGCCCACAGTGTGTGGAACACGCCCTCGCGGTCCGTGCGGTGGTACGTGTGCGCGCCGAAGAAGTCGCGCTGCCCCTGGATCAGCGCGGCGGGCAGGCGTCCCGCCCGCAGTGTGTCGTAGTACGCCAGCGCCGATGAGAACGCCGGGACCGGGATGCCTCGGCGGTTCGCCGCTGCGATGACCTCGCGCCACGGCACCTGGGCGCGGGTGATCTCGTCGGCGAACTCCGGTTCGGCCAGGAGGCTCGGCAGGTGCGGGTCGGCGCTGTAGGCGGCGCGGATGCGGTCTAGGAAGGCTGCGCGGATGATGCAGCCGCCGCGCCAGATGGCGGCGACGTCCGCCAGATCGATGGTCCAGCCGTACTCCTCCGCCGCGTCGCGGATCATGGTCCAGCCCTGGTCGTAGGCGATGACCTTGGAGGCGTAGAGGGCGTGCTCGACGGTGGCGACGTAGCGCTCGGCCTCGTGCGGGCGCAGCGGGTGGTCGGTGCCGCCGGAGAGGCGGCGGTAGGCCTCGCGCAGTGCGGTGCGGCTGGAGGCCACGCGGGCGAAGGTGGCCTGGGCGATCGCGGTGGTCGGCGAGCCGAGGTCGAGGGCGGTCTGGACGGTCCAGCGGCCGGTGCCCTTCTGCTCGGCGGCGTCGCGGACGATGTCCACGAAGGGCTTGCCGGTCTTCTCGTCGGTGTGGGCCAGGATCTCGGCCGTGATCTCGATCAGGTACGAGTCCAGGCGGCCCTTGTTCCACTCCCGGAAGACCTCGGCGATCTGCGGGGGCGTGTAGCCGGCGACGTGCCGCAGCAGGTCGTAGGCCTCGGCGATGAGCTGCATGTCGGCGTACTCGATGCCGTTGTGGACCATCTTCACGAAGTGGCCGGCGCCGTCGGTGCCGATGTGCGTGCAGCACGGCTCGCCTTCGACCTGGGCGCTGATCGCCTCGAACATCGGGCCCAGGACGGCGTAGGACTCGGCCGAGCCGCCCGGCATGATGGACGGCCCGTGCAGCGCGCCCTCCTCGCCGCCGGAGACGCCGGAGCCGACGAAGTGGATGCCGCGCTCGCGCAGGGCCGCCTCGCGCCGGCGGGTGTCCAGGAAGTGCGCGTTGCCGCCGTCGATGATCATGTCGCCGGGCTCCAGCAGCGGGGCGAACTCGTCGATCACGGCGTCGGTGGCGGCGCCGGCCTTCACCATGATCATCAGCCGCCGGGGCCGCTCCAGGGCGGCGACGAACTCCTCGGCGGTCTCGGTCGGGACGAACGACCCCTCGTCTCCGAACTCCTCGACGAGGGCTCGGGTGCGGGCCGCGGTGCGGTTGTGGAGCGCGACTGTGAAGCCGTGCCGGGCGAAGTTGCGGGCCAGGTTGCGGCCCATGACGGCCAGTCCGGTGACGCCGATCTGCGCTGTCGGAGAACCATTGGCGGATGCCTGCATGCGTCGCACCGTAACACTTCAGGGCGTTGACGGCCTTTCCATCCTCAGCCCCAGCGCCGCGCGTCCTCCTGGAGCCGGGCCATCTCCTCCTCCAGCCGATCGGCGGCGGAATCCGCGCCGCCGGCCGACTTCGAGGCCTTCAACCGCGCGATGATGGCCTGGAACTCGCTGATCCGGCCCTGGAGGTCCTCCTTCGCCCGCAGCAGGTTCGCCTCCTGCTTCGAGCCGGGCTGCGCGAGCAGGAGCCTGCGGTCCAGATCGGCCATCAGGTCCAGCTGCCGGCGCCGCGCCAGCTCGAACTGCTCCAGCGGGTCCTCGAAGCGGCTCAGCAGCCGGTCGGCGCCCTTGCGCAGCTTCCCGGCCCAACCACCGACACCCATCTCGCGCTCCCTTCCCGGCCCTGGACTCATTGTGCCGCCTCGCCGGCCAGCCAGGCGCACGCCGCCGTGACCAGCAGCCGCACCCCGATCTCCAGCGTCGGGTCGATCACCGGCGCGAACCTCGGCGAGTGGTTGCCCGGCAGCGTGGCCGGCACCCCGTCCTCCAGCAGCGAGTGGATGTCCGCCTCGGTGAACGAGGCCGGCTCCAGGCCGCCGAAATGCCAGAACACCGACGGCACGCCGAGCGCCTCGCCGAACGTCCCGAAGTCCTCGCTCCCGGACAGCGTGCTCGGCAGCACGAACACCCGGTCGGCGCCGAGCCCGGCCCGGAACGCGTCCAGCACCACGCCGGTCGCGGCCTGGTCGTTGACCAGCAGCGGCAGCAGGTCCTCCGGCACGATCGACGGCATCCGCTCCGCGCCGGACGCCGCGGCCTCGGCGTTCACGATCCGCTCGATCGCCGCCAGCACCTTCGCCCGCACCGCCGGGGTGGTCGTGCGCACGGTGACGGCCAGCTCGGCGTCGTCGGGGATCACGTTGGCCCGGGTGCCGGCGTGGAGCGAGCCGACCGTCACCACCGCCGAGCGGCTGGCCGCGATCTCCCGCGAGACCACGGTCTGCAGCCGCAGCACGATCGCGGCGGCGATCACCACCGGGTCGATCGTCGCCTCCGGCATCGAGCCGTGCCCGCCGCGGCCGAACACCGTGATCCGCAGCGTGTCGCAGGCGCTCATCACCGGCCCCGGGCGCGTGCCGACGAATCCGGCCGGCGCCGGGCCGACGTGCTGGCCCAGGCACACGTCGGGACGCGGGAAGCGGTCGGCGAATCCGTCCTCGAGCATCCGCGGCGCCCCGCCGACCTCCTCGGCGGGCTGGAACACCGCCAGCACCGTGCCGCCCCACGCCCCGCGGTTCGCCGCGAGCAGTTCGGCGGCCCCGAGCAGACAGGTGACGTGCACGTCGTGGCCGCAGGCGTGCATCACCGGGACCTCGCTGCCGTCCTTGTCGACACCGGTCGCGGTGGAGGCGTAGGGCAGGCCGGTCTCCTCCCGGACGGGGAGGGCGTCCATGTCGGCCCGCAGCAGCACCACCGGCCCGGCGGGCACGTCGCCGCGCAGCACGCCGACCACCCCGGTGCCGCCGACGCCCTCGGTGACCTCCCACCCGGCGGCCCGCAGCCGCCCGGCGACGACGCCCGCCGTCCGCACCTCCTGGAAGGACAGCTCGGGGTGCCGGTGCAGGTCCTGATAGACCTCGCGCAGCCCCGGCAGGACCCCGTCCAACCCGGTCAGCAGGTCGACGGGCGAGGCGTTCGTGGTCGCGGTCATGCTGGCTCCGATCACCCTGAGATGTTGTCGAACGCCACCACCTTGGTCATGCGCACCCGGACAAGCAACTCCCCCGGCACCGCGTTGCGCCGGCCGAACTCGGCACCGCGCTCGGCTCCCATGTAGCGGGTGCCGAGCCGTGTGGCCCACTCCAGCATCTCGTCGAGGTCCTCCGAGAGCTCGGCCTCGCCCTCGACCATCACGAACGAATACGGCGGTTCCGGGAGGTCGACGCACAGGCACACCCGAGGGTCGCGCCGCAGGATCCGGCCCTTCATCGACTCAGTACCGGTGTTGAACACGAAGTCCGGGCCGTCGAGCAGGAACCAGATCGGCGTCACGTGGGGCGAGCCGTCCTTTCGGGTGACGGCGAGCTTGCCGGTCCGGGTGCCCTCCGACAGGAAGGCCCGCCATCGTTCCTCAGTCATCTGTCGCATGAGGGAATCCTCTCGTGGCGCGCGCGACACGCCGATGCCGCCAGACCGGATGAATCATCACTAAAGCGCTGATTATCCTTGTTTCGCGAGCAATCGGTGCACGGAGGAAGGACTTCACTGATGGCCCCGGCCTCCGCCGACCACCGCCCGGTGAACGACCTGATCACGGCGTACCCCGGGCACGGTGGCGCCCGACCGGTGAGCCGGTGTGCTGGAGCACTGCGGCGGAGCGGCATCGGGACGACATCGGTGAGGTGGCGAGGGTGAGGATCGAGGACACGAGTCTCAGCGCCCTGCTGGCGGCCGGCCGGCTGCCGTGGGCGCAGGCCGCGACGCGCGTGCCGGGCCTGGGGCTGCTGGGCCAGCGGGCGCTGACGGAACGGTTCGTGGGCGCCCTGGGCCTGGTCCGCTCCGGCCGCCCGGCCCGGGTGAGCACGCTGTTCGGCACGTTCCTGCTGCCGGCCACCGGCGCGGACTGCCGGGGCCTGCTGGACGCGGCGATCGCGGCCGAGGCGCTGGGCTACGCCGACGAGGTGGACGCCGCGGGCCGGCGGCACCGGCTGCCGGAGTGCGCGCCGCTGCCGCACGTGCCCCGCGAGTTCACGGACCTGGTCGCGTTCGCGGCTGAGGAGGCCGCGGCCGGCCTGGCCGGTGAAGTGACGCAGGCCTGGTCGGCCACCGTCCGCCGGCTGGCGCGCCGCCTGGTGGTGCAGTCCTCCGACGACACGCTGCTGGACCGCCTCGCGGTGGAGTCCGGCACCGCCCCCGCCGACGAGCGCCGGGAGGACCGCCGCGAGGCCCTGGACCGCAGGATCCTGGTGCACCTGGAGGACCTCAAGCCGGACTGCTTCGCGGGCATGACCGGCGCGACGCCGGAGAGCCCCGTCGCCGTGGAGGGCCTCGCGCACCTGCTGACCGCGATGATCGTCACCGCGGAGACCGTCGGCCCGCGCGCCCTGGCGCTGCTCGCCGCCGACGGACACACCGACCGCGCGCACGTGGAAGCAGCGGTGCACAAGGCGACGGTGCTGTGGCCGGAGCTGTTCGCCGTCGCCCAGCGGGTGGCGCGGCCCTTCGAGTGGAACGGCACGGAGATCGCGGCCGGCACCGAGATGCTGATCCTCAGTTCGGTGCTCAAGAAGGGCTTCTCACTCGGTTCGCAGGACGCTGACGGCTCGCTCGAGGACGACCCGGTCCAGCCCTGGCAGCTCTCCGGCCTCTGCGCCTCCCCGCGCCGCTGCGCCACCCGCGGGCTGGCGCTGTCCGTCACCACCGAGTTCCTCGTCGCGCTCCTGGCGAACGGCACGCCGCGTCTGCTCGCGCCGCGCCTGAACCCCGCCCGGCCGCCGATCGACCTCGACCCGCGCCGGGTGCGCGTCGACCTCTTCGCGTCGGGTGTGCCACGGCGCCTCGAGGGCCTCGAAGCGACCGCCAGCGGGCTGGAAGGGCACGCCGCCGCGCTGCGGGACCTCGCCTCGGACCCGCGCTGGGACCACGCCGAGGGGGTCCGCGCCCGCGGCGTCCTTCTGGAGCACGCCCGCCGGTGCGAGATCGCAGCCCACGACGTCCGGCGCGTCACGAGGCCCACCTCGTGAACCTGGAACAGTGCTTGCGCGATCTCCGGCTGTCCGCCCTGCTGCCGTCGGCGCACGGCCACGACCGGCCCGGTCGGATCCCAGGGCAGCACCGCGGATCCGAGGCCCCTTCCCCGGCGGCGTCGGCCGTCATGGAGCGGCTCGGCTCCGGGCTCGCGCGCGTCGCGGACGGCGCGGCGCGGGCCCTGCGCGGCGAGTCCGTCACCGAGGTCGTCGACCCGGCGGTCATGGATCTGCTCCGGTTCCTCTACGACTCGTACTTCCGGGTCGAGTGCTCCGGTCGCGAGAACCTTCCCGCCGAGGGCCCGGCGCTGGTCGTCGGGAACCACTCGGCCGGCATGTTCCCGTGGGACGCGACGATGGCGGTGATCGCCGTCAACCGCGACCATCCCGAAGGCCGCTGCCTGCACAATCTGGCCGCCGACCTGATGTTCCGGGTCCCGTTGCTGGGCGACTGGACGCGCCGCATGCTCGGTGCCGAGGCCTCCTCGGCGAACCTCCGCGGGCTGCTGGAGGCCGGCGAGATCGCCGGGCTCTACCCGGAGGGCTTCCGGGGGAGCGGCAAGACCTTCGAGCACCGTTACCGGCTGCGCCACTTCGGCAACGGCGGCTTCGCCCGCGCCGCGCTCGGCGCCGGCGCCCCGATCGTGCCGATGGCGATCGTCGGCGCCGAGGAGGCGTGTCCGATCCTGGCCGATCTGGCGCCGGTCGCCGAGCTGGTGGGGCTGCCGTACTTCCCGGTGACGCCGACGTTCCCCTGGCTCGGCCCGCTCGGCGCGGTGCCGCTGCCGACCAAGTGGAGCATCGTCTTCGGCGAGCCCGTCGCCGTGGACGGGCCGGCCACCCCGCAGCGGGTGCGGGAGCTGGCGGAGCATGTCCGCGGTACTCTGCAGGCGATGCTCGACGCGTCCCTGGCCCGGCGGACCTCGGTCTTCTGACCGGTCGCCTGGAAGGGCCTCGGAAAGACGGTCCCGGCCGGGGCTCATGCCCGCGTGAGCGCCACCGCGACGTTGTGCCCGCCGAACCCGAAGGCCTGCACCAGCGCGGCGTCCACCACCGCTGCGCGCGGCCGCCCCGCCACCACGTCGAGTTTGATGTCCGGATCCTGGCACGCCAGGTTCGCGGTCGCCGGGATGACGCCGTCGCGCATCGTCAGCAACGCGAACACCGCCGCCAGCGGTCCGGAGCCGCCGAGCAGGTGCCCCGTGGCGCCCTTCACCGACGTGACCGCCGCGTGCAGGCCCACGGCCTCGGCGATGGCGTCCGCCTCCACCCGGTCCCCGACCGGGGTCCCCGTCGCGTGCGCGCTGATGTGCGCGACGTCCGAGCCGCTGAGTCCCGCCCTCCGCAAGGCTTCCCGTGCGGCACGCACCTGTCCGCCGGAGTCCGGGGTGGTCACGTGGAACGCGTCGCTGGTGACCCCGTGGCCCGCCACGACGCCCAGCACCGCGGCCCCGCGTGCCCGCGCGTGGTCGGCGCGTTCCAGGACCAGCATCGCGGCGCCCTCGGCCACCACGAACCCGTCGCGGTCGGCGGCGAAGGGCCGGGCCGCGTCGCGCGGATCGCCGGGGCGCCGGGACAGGCCGCGCAGCCGGTCGAAGGCCGCGACGATCACCGGGACCAGCGGCGCCTCGGTGCCGCCGACCACGGCGACGTCCGCGTGCCCGGCCGCGATCAGCGACGCCCCGAGCACCATCGCCTCGGCCCCGGACGCACAGGCCCCGGCCGGGGCGAACGTCCCGGCCCGCGCCCGCACTTCGAGCGCCACCGCCGAGGCCGGTCCGTTGGGCAGCAGCATCGGCATGGCGTAGGGGGACATCATCCGCTGTCCCCTGGTCTTCCGGATCTCGTCCTGGGCCAGGACCGTGGCCACGCCGCCGATCCCGGTCCCGACGGCGGCCACCAGCCGCTCCGGCTCGACCGCGGGCTCTCCCGCCCACCGCCACGCCTCCCGGGCCGCGACGAGCGCGGCCTGCTGCGCGCGGTCGGCGCGCCGGCCGCGGTTCGCCCCGAGCACCTCGGCCGGCTCCGCCGCGAGCTGTCCGGCGATCCGCACGTCGAGCTCCGAGGCCCAGGGGTGTGTCAGCTCCCGGACACCGGAGTCCCCGGCCAGCAGCCGGGCCCAGGACGTCGGGACGTCGCCGCCCAATGGGGTCGTGGCGCCGATCCCGGTCACCACGACCGGGGATGAGTGCCCGGTCATCGGCACGTCCGGCGCTACACGCCGGCCAGGGCCGCCAGCCGCTCGGCGGCCTGGCCCAGCGGCAGCCCGAAGAGGTCGGCGACGGCGTCGCCGTCGGCACCGAACTCGTCGCCGGCCAGCACCACGAACTCCTCCAGGGCGAGCGAGTCCAGGTCGAGGTCCTGCAGGGTCACGTCCGGGCCGACCAGATCCTCGGGGATCTCCAGACGGTCGGTGAGGATCGCGACAAGGCGGTCGAAGGGGTCGATCATGCCCCGCATGCTAGAGCGCCGCATGCACGGTCCCGGTATCCCGCTACTCCATTAGGGATCCCGGGTGCCGGGCGTCCCCGGCCCCCAGGCCGGGATCTCGCATCGCCCACCGCAAGAGAGGAAAGAAATCTGTCGTTCGATGCAAGAAATCGAGCATCATCAGAAGTATGGCGATGGTATTGCGAAATTGTTGCGCAGCCCTCTTGTCACCGCCGGGCCGGGGCCCTACCGTCCCCTCATGCCCACACCCCTGAAAGGAACGGCGGCGGTGATCGCCGCCGCCGTCGGTTTCAGTACTCTGACAGCCGCCGCGGCGGCGGGCCCCGCCTCGCGCCCGGCCGCACCGACCCGGGTGACCCGCGCCGCACTGGATCCGTCCCTGGTCGCCGGACGCGGCGCCGATCTCGGGTTCTCCGAGCAGGAGGCCGAGAACGCGGTCACGGACGGGACGATCGTCGGCCCCGGCCGCGACGCCTACACCCTCGCCGCCGAGGCGTCAGGCCGGTCGGCGGTGGCGCTCGAACCCGGTCAGTACGTGGAGTTCACGCTCCCGGCGGCGGCCGACGCGATCACCGTCCGCTACAGCATTCCGGACGCGGCGACCGGCGGCGGGACCACCGCACCGCTGGACGTCGCGGTGAACGGGCGCGACCACCGGAGCATGACGCTCACGTCGCAGTACGCGTGGCTCTACAACGAGTACCCGTTCAGCAACGACCCCGCGGCCGGGCCGCTGCACCCGGACTGGTGGACCACCGAGTGCGGCTGCGTGCCGGACGCCACCACGCCGGCGCCGGCGTTCCCGACGCCGTTCCGGCCCAACCACTTCTACGACGAACAGCGCCTCCTGCTCGGCCGCACGTACCACGCCGGGGACGTCGTCCGGCTCACCGCGCCGGCCGGCTCGACCGCGCCGACCACCACGATCGACCTGCTGGACTCCCAGCTCGTCGCCCCGCCGAAGGTCGACGCCCGCGCGGCGGACGTCCTGCTGTTCGGCGCCGACCCGTCGGGCCGCCGCGACTCCGCCGAGGCGATCGACCGTGCCATCGCCTTCGCCCGCAAGGCACACCTCCCGGTCTACATCCCGCCGGGGACGTACCAGGTGAACCGGCACATCATCGTCGACGACGTGACGATCGAGGGCGCCGGCAGCTGGTACACGATCCTCAAGGGCCACCAGGTGACGCTGCCGGCCCCGGCGCCGGACGGCTCGGTCCACACCGGCGTCGGCCTCTACGGCCGGGACGCCTCGGCCGGCGGCTCGCACAACGTGCACCTGTCCGGCTTCGCCATCGAGGGCGATGTGCGCGAGCGCATCGACACCGACCAGGTCAACGGGATCGGCGGCGCGCTGAGCGACTCGAGCATCGAAGGGCTCTACATCCACCACACCAAGGCCGGCATGTGGCTCGACGGCCCGATGACGAACCTGACCGTCTCCGGCAACCAGATCGCGGACCAGATCGCCGACGGGATCAACTTCCACACCGGCGTGACGAACTCGGTGGTGCGCGGCAACTTCCTGCGCGACACCGGCGACGACGGCCTGGCGATGTGGTCGGAGAAGACCGCCGACAGCGGCGACGTCTTCGACCACAACACGGTGCAGACCCCGGTGCTGGCCAACGGGATCGCCCTCTACGGCGGCAGCGACCTGACCGTGACGGACAACCTGGTGGCCGACCCGATCCGCGAGGGCTCGGCACTCCAGATCGGCACCCGCTTCGGAGCGGTGCCGTTCAGCGGCCGGATCCGCGTCGGCGACAACACCACGGTCCGCTCCGGCACGTTCGAGCTGAACTGGAAGATCGGCCTCGGCGCGATCTGGATCTACGCCCTGGAACACAGCGTCGACGCCGACCTGGAGGTCACCGGCGACGACTTCCTCGACAACACCTACAACGCGATCATGATGGTGTCCGACTGGCCGGTGAAGGATCAGTACTCGATCACCAACGTGCACTTCTCCGACATCAAGGTGGACGGCACCGGCACCGACGTGGTCTCCGCCCGGGCGGCAGGCGGCGCGACGTTCCAGAACGTCCAGGCCCGCAACGTCGGCGCGGTCGGCATCGACAACTGCGGCTCGTTCCACTTCACGCCGGCCGGCTCCGAGTTCACCGTGACCGACCTCGGCGGGAACACCGGTGGGGGGACCACGGGGCCGTGGATGGCGGGGTGGGAGCTGCCGAACACGCTGACGTGTGACGACCGGCCGGTCGTGGTGGCGCCGCCGGGCCCATCGCCTTGGTCATGAGGATGGAGACGTGAGGACGGGGACGTGAGGCCCGGGTCGTGACGGGGCCGGCGGCGGTCGTTCGTGGCCGCCGCCGGCTCTCGGTGCCACGGCACTACCCCTTACGACCCACCGCCCCGTACATCCAGATCGAGTCCGCGTCCTCCGGGATCTCCCCCTCCGGCCGCCACCGCGGCAGCAGCACCACTCCCGGTTCGAGCAGCTCCAGCCCGTCGAAGAAAGCCCCGAACTCCTTCGCGCTGCGCACCGTCAAGCTGGCCGTCGACTGCTCATACGCCTGCGCCGACACCTCCAGCCGCGCCGGATCGAAGTCCCCGGTCACGTGCGTCATCGCCAGGAAGCTGCCCGGGGCCACCGCGTCCATCAAGGTCCTGACGATCCGGTACGGCTCCGCCTCGTCCCCCACGAAATGCAGGATCGCGACCAGCAGCACCGCGATCGGCCGCTCGAAGTCCAGCACCGCCCGCACCTGCGGATCGGCGAGCACCGCCTCCGGGTCGCGGAGATCGCCCTTGACGATCGTCACCGCCCCGGCCTTGTCGTCCGCGGGGCGCGCTCGCGCGTGCGCCAGGACGATCGGATCATTGTCGACTCCGACGACGTGCGCGTCCGGCCGTGCCGCCAGCGCGCTCTCGACGGTTCCACCCGGGCCCGGCAGTCCGATGCCTATATCGAGGAACTGCGATATCCCCTGTCCGGCCAGCTCTCGCACCGCCCGGCCGAGGAACGCCCGGTTCGCCCGGGCGAAAGCGCGGACCTGCGGCATGTTCCGCAGCACCTTCTCGGCGGCCTCCCGATCGGCGGGGAAGTTGTCCTTGCCTCCGAGGTAGTAGTCGTACATGCGAGCCGGTGTGGCGACCCCGGTGTCGATCTGCGCCACCGGGAAATCCGGTGACGCCGCCCACTGCGCCTCTGTCATGCCATCCCTCCCGCACCGACGACGCCGACAGCATCGACCGCAGACCATTGATCCTCTTTGCTTGCGGATCATACCCACGATCTCCGCTTCCTTATGCGCGGCCTCCGGATCCGCCCCCGGCGACCAGGTCGTCCAAGGCCCGGCGGCGCTCGTCCACCAGCTTCTTCAGCTTGTCCGCCATCGCGTCCAGCCGTCGCATCGCGGCCGGCATCCCGGCCTCCTGTCCCGGTGCGAACACGATCCGCCCGAGCTCCGACTCGCGCGCGGCGGTGAGTTCGTCGCGGATCCGGTCCAGGCGGTTGCGGACCGAGGAGAGGGCCTGCTGCAGGTGGTCCTTCAGCTTGCGGCGCTCGCCCGGGTCCTTCGGCTGGGGCGGCGTCGCGCCGTCGCCGCCGCCGTCGACGTCCCACTCGCGGGACAGCTGGGCCAGCAGGCCGATGTCGCCGCGGGAGTAGGCGTCGTTGACGCGGGCCATGAACACCTCGCGGCGCCGGCGGTCGGACTCGTCGGCGGCGAGGTCGGGGTGGCAGTTGCGGGCGAGCTTGCGGTACATGCGCTTGGCCTCGCCGGTCGGGGTGGGGCGCGGGGGTTCGGCGCGCTTGGCGCGGACCTTCTCCTCGTCCGCCTGACGGGCCGACTGCTGCGCGCGTTCGCGGGCCGCCTCGGCGTCGCGGCGGTCGTCGTCCCGGCCGCTGCGCTCGGCGTGCCGTTCGGCGATGCGCGCCTCGATCTCGTCGAGTTCGGCCAGCAGCGGCGCGAACATGCGGGCGTGCGCGCGGCCGAAGACCTGGAGCAGGTTGCGGACCTCGGCCAGCTCGGCCTCGGCCTGGGACAGCTCGTCGGCCATGCCGGCCAGTTCAGCCTCCAGGTCGGCGATCTCCGGGTCCACCCACAACTCGGCGTCCGCCTGGCCGGTGTACGGGCCGTAGGGGCCGACCTTCGACACCACGCGCATCACCAGGGTCTCGTCGTCGACCCACACGGCGCGGATCTTGCCCTCGCCGAGCACCTCCACGGCCTCCGGTCCGCGCGCGGTCAGCTGCACCCGCGCGGCCAGCTTCTCCTGCCCGAGCAGACCCGGTTCCACCTCCACGCAGATGTGGAACTCCCGCGTCTCCTCGCCCCACGCCCCGGTCGGGAAGGCGAAGGTGCGCACGGCGTCCGCGGGGATGCGCTTGTCGGTCAGGTCGCGCAGGGTCGGGGCCACCTGCTTCACGTACCGGATCACCGCCCCGGACGGCGTCCACAGGCTGAGTTCGACGTCTGCGACGCGCTTCTTGCAGGCCTCGACCGTCGCCTCGCGGACCGCCTCCGGCAGCAACGCGGGCTCGGCGACCAGGGCGACCGTTCCGGAGAGCTGCTCGGAGACCAGGCGCATCTCGCCCACCTCCCAGTCGTCGCCCAGACCGAGGCAGTCGGCGGTGTACAGGCCCGCGCAGGCCCGCGCGGTCAGCGCCAGGCGGGAGGGGTGCAGGCCCTCGTCGCGGCCGTTCACGATGAGGATCGCGTGCCGCACCGGCGCGGATCCGAGCGCGAACATGCGCGCCGCGCGGCTGAGCCACAGCCCGATCTCCCGGCCGCCGTAGGCCGTGAGCCGGCCGACGGCGGCCTTGGCGGCGGCCCGCGAGGCCGCGGCGGCGGGCACCGGGCCGCCGTCCACGGGATAGACCACCTGGCTGTCGGCGCGGCCGGCGATCACCGCGAACCGCGCGCCGTCCGGGAGCTCGTCGATGCCCGCGCACAGCGCCGCCTTGACGCCCTCCAGGCGTCCGGGCTCGGCGAGGGACCGGGAGCAGTCCGCGATGAAGACCACGGACGGCGGGCCGTCGGCGGTGCCGGCCAGCACCGGTTTGGCCGGGCCGTAGCTGCGGTCGGCGCGGCGGGGGGCGGACGCGCGCGGCGGGGACGCGGTGGCCGCGCTGGCCGCCACCGTGACGATGGCGTGCACCTCGCGCGTGCCGGCCGCCAGGTACTCGTTCTGGTTGACGTCGATCGCGGTCCGCACGGCTTTGACGGCCTCGGCCGTGTTGGACGTCCGCGCGCCGCGGCTGCCCGCGCCGGCCGAGTTGTCGTCGTTGCGCAGCCGCTCGTTGACGAACGCGTAGTGCTCGACCCACTCCACCCCGAGCTGCACGTCCTGCGCCGGCGGCCGCGACTTCCCGGGCGCCTCCACGGTCGGCGGCGGGGTCCAGTCACCGACCAGCGCGAACGCGGCGGCCACGTCCGGCCGCGTCGCCGGGTCCTTGTCCAGCAGCCGGGTGATGAGCGGGGTGAGCCGGCCGCCCCGGCGCAGCGGCGCGGGCTGCCCGGCCACCACCGAGCCGATGACGTCGGCCCGGAACGCCGGAACCCCCTCCACCGCCTCGTAGAGCGTCGCGCCGAGCGAGAACAGGTCGCCGACCGCGCCGGCGTCCTGCGAGATGACGCGCTCCGGCGCGACGTAGCCGGGCGAGCCGATGAAGGTCCCGGTGCGGGTGACCCGCTGGTCGTCGAAGCGGACGGCGATGCCGAAGTCGGCGAGCAGCGCGCTGCCGTCGGCGGCCAGCAGCACGTTGCCGGGCTTCACGTCCCGGTGCACGATCCCGGCGGCGTGCGCCGCGGCCAGGGCCCGCAGCAGGTCGCGGGCCAGGGCCACGGCGTCGTTCTCGGCCAGCGGGCCGCCCCGCGACAGCCGGTCGGCCAGGCTCTCGCCCTTCACCAGCTGCATCACGATCCACGGCGCGCCGGTCTCGATGTGCACGTCGTGCACGGTGACGATGTTGGGGCAGTCCCGCAGCCGGGCGGTGTTCCGGGCCTCCCGGGCGGCGCGCGCCACCCGCTCGGCGGCCTGCGGTCCCTTCCCGTCCATCGGCAGCAGCACCTGCTTGACCGCGACGTCCACCCCGAGGTGCATGTCATAGGCCTGCCACACCTGTCCGAAAGCACCGGAACCGAGCCGGTCCACCAGCCGGTAGCGTCTGCCGATCACCCGCCCTGGCTCGGTCACGGCCAAAAGCCTACGGAAATCCGCGCCCCGGCGCGACGGTGATCGGGCGGTTGTCAGTGCCCGGCCACGGCCTCGAGCGCCGCCGAGAGCCGCTTCTTGGCCTCCGCGGCCACCGGCTCGAGCTCGGGCTCGCCCGTGAACCGCACCATCACGTCCGGATCGAGGGCCTCGACGCGGGTGCGGTCCCCGTCCGCGCGGACGACGACGTTGCACGGCAGCAGCAGGCCGATCGAGGGGTCGGCGGTCAGCGCGCGGTGGGCCAGCGGCGGGTTGCAGGCACCGAGGATGAGGTAGGGGCCGGTCTCCTCGCCGAGCTTCTCGCGCAGCGTGGCCTGGACGTCGATCTCGGTGAGGACGCCGAAGCCCTGGTCGGCCAGGGCCGCGCGGACCTCTTCGACGACGGCGGCGTAGGGGCGGTCGACGGTGACGGCGGTGCCGTAGGTCATGGTTCTGCCTTTCGGGTGCTGGGTGTTCCGGTCTCGTCAGGCGGCACTTCGGGTCGGGGCCGGGACACCGCGGCCGGCTGGATCGCGGTCTCGGCTCCGACCTGCAGGTTCTGCCCTCCTCGGCGGCGGCGATGGAGATCAGTATACCCCGCGGGGTATACTTTCCGGTCACTTCGGACACCGGGCGGCAGGGGCGGCGCGCCGAGCCCCGGGCCGCCCCGACCACGCCGCGGGGGCCGCGGCCGCCGAAGGAGGCGGGCGCCCCGCGCCGTGTCGAGGTCTTGCCGGACACGACGCTGGTCCGGGTGGATGCCGCGGCCCAGCCCGCCACGGCCCCTCGACCGCGCGACGCGGGCCTGCCCGGCGCGGGCGGGCCGGCCGCCGCCGACGGTCAGGTCCGCGCCCTGATGCACCCCTTACCGGGGAACATATCCCCGGAATTTGCGTTACCCTCGAATCGGGATGGAGTCCCCGGGGCCACCAGCCCGGATCGCGCTCCGCTCCCCCATGATCAGCCGCCGCGTGCGAGTGCGTACCCCCTCCGCACCTCGCGCGCGGCGGCCTTGTCGGCGAGCGTTGATGGTGAGCGTTGACAGTGAGCGCTGACATCGGACAAACAGGGGAAATCTTCTCTTTTCTTGCGGCTAGGATGGTCCGATCCCGCCCCCGCCCCGACCGTCGCAGGAGGAACCGTGGACGTCGTGGCCGCCCCACGCCGCACGCCCCGCACGACCCGCGCCCCGCGCGCGCCGCGCGCCGACGCCGTCCGCAACCGGGAACGCATCGTCGCCGCCGCCCGCGACCTGTTCACCGAGGTCGGGTCGCAGGCCCCGATCGACGAGGTGGCGCGCCGCGCGGGCATCGGCAACGCCACCGTCTACCGCCACTTCCCGGACCGCGACGCCCTGGTGCTCGGCGTCATCCAGCACGTCCTGAAGCGCACCGGCGACCACGCCGAGCAGGCCGTCGCCGAGGTCGACGACCCGTTCGGGGCGCTGAGCCGGTTCGTGCACGCCTGCGCCGAGGAGCGGATCGGCGCGGTGTGCGTGGTGCTGGACGGCGCCTACGACCCCGGCGAGCCGGAGGTGGCGACCCTCACCGGCCGGCTCAACGCCCTGGTCGAGGCGATGATGGCGCGGGCCCGGCGGGCCGGGACGCTGCGCGCCGACGTCGACCTCGGCGACATCATCCTGGCGGTCGGCCAGCTCACCCGGCCGCTGCCGGACCTGGCCGGCTACCACCGCGGCCCGCACCGCTACCTGCAGCTGTTCCTGGACGGGCTGCGCGCGCCGGCGCCGTCCACGCTCCCCGCCGACGGCGCTTGGTGAACGCCGGATGAAATGAAGGAAGCGCCGAGCCGGTGCGGTACCGGCTCGGCGCGGACGGGCTCCGGGCACCCGGTGGGCTAGAGCGGATCAGAGCGGATCAGACTGGATCAGACTGGATCGGCCCAGATCAGGACACCGACACCGAGGTGTCGTCCACAACGAACGACGTCTGGTCGACGTAGTCCTCGGTGCCGGTGAACTTCAGCGTCACCGACTGGCCGGCGTAGGCGGACAGGTCGTAGGTGTGCTGGACGTAGCCCGAGGACGCGTTCAGGTTGGAGAACGTCGCCAGCGTGGCCAGGACGGTGCCCGAGCCGTTGAGCACCTGGACCTTCAGGGTGTCGTAGGCCTTGGTGGTGGAGGTCTCGGCGGTGTCCGTGTGCAGCCAGAAGCCGAAGCTGTAGCCGGAGCAGCCGGCCGGCAGGCTCACGGTCTGCGCGAGCGTGTCCGTGTGGGCGGCGCCGGTGCCGTCGAGCCACGCGTCCCAGGAGCCGGTGCGGGCGGGCTCGTCGGTGGCGTCGCTGACGACGCCGGAGGACGCGGTCCACGGCGCCGCGGTGCCGGACTCGAACCCGGCGTTGCCGAGCAGCTGCGCGGACGTGCACGACGACGGCGTGGTGGAGGTGCTGGACGGCGGCGGCGTCGGCGTTCCGCTGGAGCTGGAGGAGGACGGCGGGGTGGTGCCGCCGCCGGCCAGCCAGGCGGTCGCGTTCAGCGCCAGCTGCGCGTCGGTGCCCTTGGGGTCGTTCCAGCCGTCGAACAGCGACTTGCCGGACTCCCCGGTGCCGTCGTCGATGGTCGAGGAGTCACCCCAGATCGCGACCCGGCCGGCGCCGAAGGTGCTGGTGGTGAAGAACGCGCCGGTGGTGCCCCCGGCGGTCGAGCCGGTGGCGTAGAGCAGGCCCTTGACGTTCGGGTTGTCCGCCGGGTGCAGCGTCTCGGTGGTGCCGTTGTAGATGACGCTTCCGGTGACGGTGCCGAACGAGCCGTTGAGCACCGGGTTCGAGGGGTCGCTGATCGCCCGCGGGGTGTCGCTGACGATGTTCTTCAGGTCCACGCTGAAGCCGAACGGATCGGTGCTGTCCACCGAGTTGTTCGTCATCAGGTCGTTGATGATCGCCGGCGAGTCCCACCCGTCGTTGTTCCGGTCGCTGCCGGTGTGGTCGGAGATCAGGAACAGCCCGCCGCCGTTCTGCACGAACTTCATCAGCGCGGTCTTCTCCGCGGCGCTGAGCACGATGTTCGGCTCCGGCAGCACGAACTCGTCGAAGTTCTGCAGGTCGGTCGCCGCCGACGTGCCGTACGTGATGCCCGACCCGGGCGGCAGCGTGTCCAGCTGGTAGTCGCCGGTCTTCTGCAGCGCCACGCCCCAGGACGAGATCGCCCCGGTCCAGTCCGTCTCGGAGACCGGCGCCGGGTTCTGCCGGGTGGGGTCCGGCATCGCGGTGCTGATGATCCAGTCGGCGTTCCCGGCCGTCTCGGCCTTGGAGTCGTCGAACAGCACCCGGTGCTTGGCGGTCGCGGCGTGCGCGTGGCCGCCGGAGGCGACGACCAGCGCACCGGCGCACACCATCGCGGCACTCGCCGAGACGGCGACGAAAGCGGCGCCGAATCTGGTTTTGAGCAGGGCAGAGTCAGTCATTGTCTTGATCTCTCCTTGATGACGTGGGGGCTGTCATCGAGTCTGCGATCAGAACTCTGACCTGTTAAGGGGCATGCGGGTGATGATTCGGTAAACTCTGCCGCCCCCAGGTTGTGGGCCCTGCGGGCAGCCTTTCAGGATTTCGCACGCAGCCGTGGACGTCAAGGGACACGCATCGCCGCCCGGTCATGGGGCGCGGGGATCAGGCTTCGTTTGTTCACCCAAGGTTTCACCGCGGGACACAGCCGAATCCTTCGGTGTCCGAACTGTTCCGGTGGGATCCGCGAGGATCCGCGCCGACGGCGGCGCGGAGCGGTTGGATTAAGGGCCGCGGTGGCCCTGGTTCGCGGAGCCACCGGGGCGCCCCGGATGCCCCCGGACGGCCGAGTGGCGCACGTCACATCTGCGGCACGTCACAGGATCCGGCCGGCCGGCATCTGGTGTTCGTTCAGGGCCGTCGGCCGCGAAAACCACAGATCGCAGGGAATCCACATGCGTGCTGCGCTTGAAACACTTATCGGAACCTTCCAGGGCGAGATCGTCCAGCCGGGCGCGGACGGTTATGAGGCCGCCGCCGCAACCGTGCTGACCGCCGGTCACCCCGCAGTCGTGCTGCGGCCCGCCGGGGTCGCGGACGTCCAGGCCGCCGTCCGCTTCGCCGCCGAGGCCGGGCTGCCCATGGCGGTGCGGGGCGGCGGCCACAGCTTCCCCGGCTTCGGGACCAATGAGGGCGGGATCGTCATCGACCTGAGCCCGCTCGCCGCCGTCGAGCTCATCGGGGACCCGCAGCGCCGCCTGGCCCGCATCGGCGGCGGCGCCACCTGGGGCGCGGTCGCCGCCGCACTGGCCCCGCACCACCTGGCCATCTCCTCCGGCGACACCCGTGGCGTCGGAGTCGGCGGGCTGACGCTCAGCGGCGGGATCGGGTGGAAGGTCCGCAAGTACGGGCTGGCCCTGGACGCCCTGACCGGCGTGGAAGTCGTCACCGCCGACGGAGAGGTCCTCCACGCCAGCGAGAAGGAGAACACGGAGCTGTTCTGGGCGCTGCGCGGAGGCGGCGGCAACCTCGGCATCGTGACCGCCTTCGACTTCGTCGTGCACCCCACCACCGAGGTGTTCCACGGCCGGATCGCGTTCCCGGCGGCGGAGGCGCAGGACGTGCTCCAGGGCTGGGCCGACTACATGCGGACCGCGTCCGAGGACCTGACGTCGATCGTGGCCTTCGCCAACCCCTTCGCTGGCGGCCCCGACGCACCGGTCGAAGTGTTCGTGGCTGTCGACGACGCCGACGCCGACCACGCCGCCGCCGTCCTGGACCCGATCCGCCGTCTCGGCACCGTGATCGCCGACGAGGTCGAGCTGAAGCCGTACGAGGATCTCCTCGTCGACGGTCTGACCCCGCCGCCCGGCATCCGCCTCACCGCCCGCAGCGCGTTCGTGGAGCGCGAGTCGGTCGCCGCCACCCTGCGCATCCTGGCCGAGGTCGGTGCGGCCCCGCAGTCGCCGATCATCGCGGTACGCAGCGTCGGCGGCGCCGTGGCACAGGTGTCCGACGACGCCACCGCCTACGCCTACCGCAGCGCGGAGCTGATGATCGTCACCACCTCCGCGGGACCGGCACCGGTCCTGGAGGCGACGCGCCCCGCACTGGACGCGATCTGGGACCGGCTGGCACCCCACGTCGTCGGTGCGTATGCCAATTTCCTGAGCGACGCGACCGAATCCGACGTCGCGGCGGTGTTCCCGGAGAAGACGTACCAGCGCCTCGCGGCGGTGAAGCGTAAGTACGATCCGGCGAACCTGTTCTCCGGAAACCACAACGTGAAGCCGTTGTAGGAGCCGGACACCGACGCGCGGCGGCACAGCCCGAAGGCCCTCCACCTCCGGGCTGTGCAGTCATCGCCGAGAGTGTCAGCGAGTCATATGACGGAAGCCCCGCCGGGCCGTCTCCTCGTAGCGTGAATTACGCGCCGAACCCCTCGGCGCCAGTGAGGAGGTCACGACGGTGAACGGTTCAGGGCCGCGGCCAATCGCCGCGTTGTGGGAATGGCAGGAATCGGCGGCCTGCCGAGGCGTCGACAGCGCACGCTTCTTCTCCCCCGCCGGAGAACGCGGAGAGGCACGCCGCCGCCGCGAGCAGCTGGCCCGCGCGATCTGCGCCGAGTGCCCCGTCCGCGAGGAGTGCGCCCGCTTCGCCCTCTCGATCGGCGAGGAGTACGGCATCTGGGGCGGCACCACGGACCAGGAACGCATCGCCATGCTCCGCCGGCCTCGTGCCAAGGGCACCCGTGCCATCAGCGCCCACCGCGTCACCGGCCACCGTGCCGAGGCGGCGTGATGAGCACGCCCGACGACGCTGACCGCGTCGAACCTGCCGACCGCGCCGACCATACCGACCGCGCCGACCGCACCGACCGCACCGACCGCACCGACCGCACCGACACGGTGGTGCTGATCCACGGCACCTGCGCCAGGGCGCTGACGTGGGAGCACTGGATGGCGCGCTACACGGGCCGCGGCTACTGCGTCGTCGCCACCGGCGTGCCGACGGAGGCCGGCACGGACGACTGCCTCGCACCACGCGATGCGGTGACGACGGCGACGATCCTGACGTACTACGAGCGGCTGCTGCTGACGGTCCCCAAGCCGCCGATCCTCATCGGCCACTGCTTCGGCGGCGAGATCGTCCAGCTGCTGCTGGATCGCGGCCACGGCGCGGCGGGCGTGGCGATCAGCTCACCGCCCGCGGTGGAGCGGAGGGCGCGGTCGTTCGGCCTCGCCGCCCGCGTGGGACGCCGAGCCGAGCAGCCGGGGGTGGACTACAGCTCGACGAGGCGGGCGCCGCTGCTGCTGGTGGGGGCGGGGATCGACTTCAGCGTACCGCCGGAGCTGGTCGAGGCCACGGCGCTGCGTTATCAGGAGTCGGAGGCGGTCAGCGGGTACCTGGAGTATCCGGAGGCGTGCCATCACGCGCTGCGGAGTCCGGGGTGGGAGCAGCTCGCGGATGATGTGCTGGATTGGGCTGAGCTGTATGCGGCGCCGGATCGGTTGGCGACGGCCGATCTTTGGAGGCGGTGAGGGCGGGCCCCGTGCACGGCACGGGCGGCCGCGTCCTGCCGGTCGAGGCCCTCACTCACCTTGCCGGTTTCATCCGCCTTGATCAGTGCCGCACGCCGCCGGACACTGGAGGACATGTACATCGAAACGGTCCGCTTCATCGTCCCCCCGAGCGGTGCCGAGGGCTTCGAGGCCGCGGTGCGTGGCGGTGTGGCCGAGATGCTGCAGAGCAACGCGCAGTGCTTCACCTACGAGCTGTCGCGCGGCGTCGGCGATCCGGCGACGTATGTGCTGCGCATCGAATGGACCGAGGACTCCGACCGGATCGGCGGGGTGCGCGACGGTGAGCACCTTTCGCCGCTGCTCGCCGAGTTGCGACCGCACTTCCTGAGCGTCGCGGAGGCTTACATCACGGAGACGACCACGGTGCGGGGCGACGGCGGCGCCATCCTCGGGCTCAGCCTGCCGTGACCCGGACTCAGGGGATGGTCAGAACGGCCTTGCCCGAGAAGGCGCGCCCCGCGAAGGCGGTCAACGCGTCAGGCAGGGATGTCCAGTCGTCGAGGTAGCCGACGGCGGGATGGAGACGGCCCTCCGCGATGAGGGCGACCAGCCGCGCCAGGTCCGGGCCCGCGGGGCCGCTGGCATAGGACAAGAACGCGTGCACACGGGCGCCTTCGTGGCCGATGAAGTCGTAGATGGAGAGGTTGCCGGGCTGACCGCCCGTGGTTCCGATCAGCACGACAGTGCCGCCGGGTTCGACCTTCGAGATAGCGGCATTGAACGACGCACCACCCACAGACTCGCTGATCAGCGAATACAAGCCGTCCGCGGCGGCCGTGTCGGGCACGACATCCGCAGCGCCCGAGGCCCGCACCTCTTCGGTGTACTCCTTGCGCGCGACCGCCGTGACGACCGCACCGTCGATCGCAGCCAACTCGACCTGAAAGCGTCCGACGGCTCCGCTGGCGGCGGTGATGAGCACGCGGCGCCCGAGCAAGTCTCCCCCGAGTCGCAAGGTTCTGATGGCCGTCGTCCCGGCGACCGGCAACGTGGCGGCGTCCGTGAACGAGACCGCGTCCGGCAGCACCGCCAGGTCGCCGACGTCCACGGCCACCCGCTCCGCCCAGCCACCGCCCTCGACCCGGCCGACGACCCGCGAACCGGCCGCCGGGCCGGTGCCGTCGGCCGCCGCGACGGCGACGGTGCCGGCGATGTCCTGTCCGGGACGCCATCCGGCGGGACGTGCTTCGAGCAAGGCGAGTTCGCCGCGGTTGACCGAGAACGCGCGGACGTCGATCAGCGCCTGGTTCGGCGCGGCGGTCGGAGACGGAGCGGGGGCGAAGGCGACGCGGCCGGCGTCGCCGGGAGCGTTGATGACGGAGAGCATGACGAAAACGCTAGGCCGGCGCTTCGGCAAGCGGCAGAACGCACTTCGAAGTGCGTAAGCCACCCACGAGTGCGCTCTCGCAGAATTCCGGCGTCGTCAGCGATGAGTTCCCGCGCCGTGCTTCGTCTTACCTGGTGACAGCTCATCCAGGAAGGGACTCCCGCCATGACCAGCTTCGTGACCTCTGCCGACGGCACCCCGATCGCCTACACCAAGATCGGCGGCGGCCCCGCGGTCATCGTCATCGACGGCGCCATGTGCCACCGGGCCTTCGGCCCCAGCGGCGGCGTCGCCGAACAACTGGCCGACCAGTACGCGGTCTACACGGTCTACACCTACGACCGGCGCGGCCGGGGTGAGAGCGGCGACGACGCCGCGACCACGCCCGAGCGCGAGATCGAGGACATCGCGGCGCTGATCCAGGAGGCGGGCGGTTCGGCCGCGCTGGTCGGCTTCTCCTCCGGCGGCGCGCTCGCGCTGCTGGCCGCCGCCGCGGACGTCGGCGTCACCAAGCTCGCCTGCTACGAGGTCCCCTACATCACGCAGGACTGGCACCGTGAGGCCGGCCTGAAGTACACCGCCGACCTGCACCAGGCCCTGGACGAGGGCCGCCTCGGCGACATGCCCGCGCTCTTCATGGCCCTCGTCGGCATGCCCCCCGAGCAGATCGAGGGCATGCGGCGGTCCCCGGCCTGGCCGATGTTCGAGGCGGTCGCGAAGACCCTCACCTACGACAACGCGGTGCTGGACTACAAGAACGGCGGCGCGGTCCCGGCTGACCTTTGTGCGTCGATCACCGTCCCGGTCCTGGCCATGGACGGCGGTGCCAGCCCGGACCTCCTGCGCGAGCCCGCGGCGCTGATCGCCGAAGCCTGCCCGCGCGGCGAGCGCCGGACGCTGCCCGACCAGACCCACGAGGTCGACGCCAAGGTGCTGGGCCCGGTGCTGGCCGAGTTCTTCGCGTAGTCGACGGCCATCGGCCCCGGTGCCGGTTCCTGATGGCGAGGCTGACGCTCGCTGTATGGCACCGAGCCCGCTGATCGTGGCGTGGCGGACCGGCGACGCCAATCCTCTGCTTCCGTCGTTCGCCGAACTGGCCGCGCGCTAAAACAACAGCACCAGGCCCAAGCCCGCCCCCGCCGCGGCCATCCCCGCGGCCAGGCTGACCGCGACGTTCGCCGTGGCCTCGGCGAACGAGCCTTCCTCCACGAGCCGCATGGTCTCGTAGGAGAACGTGGAGAAGGTCGTGTAGGCGCCGCAGAACCCGCTGCCGAGCATGAGGAACACGCTCCGGGGCAGGCCGTGGTGGGCGGCGAGACCGGTCAGCACGCCGAGCACGAAGGCGCCGCTGATGTTGATGGCCATGGTGCCCGACGGCAGCGCGGAGGCACGGCGGCCGGCGATCGCCTTGTCCAGCAGGTAGCGGGCCGGGGCGCCGACCGCCGAGGCCGCCGAGACGGCGAGCAGGGTGATCACGAGCGCCCCCAGAGGTGCCGGCGCTCGCCGGTGCCGTCCTCGTCGCCGGCGTCCGGCTCCTTCGCCGCGCGGCCGGCGTACTTGATGACCTCGACGTCGTCGATGATCACCAGTCCCTCGCCGATCAGCTCGTCGAGCTGCGGCAGGAACGCCTCGATCTTCGCCGCGGTGTCCACGATGACGACCACCAGCGGCAGGTCCTCGGACAGCGACAGGATGCGCGTGGTGTGGATGCGCGACGTGGCGCCGTAGCCCTCGATGCCGCGGAAGACGCTGGCTCCGGCCAGGCCGGCGTCCCGGGCCCGCGCCACGATCTCGTGGTAGAGCGGGTGGTGCCGGTACTGGTCGGACTCGCCGATGAAGATGGAGAGCCGGCGGGCGGGTCCGGAGAGTTTCATCGTCGTCCTCCGATCGCCTCGGGCTCGGCGGCCGTCGGCACGTCCGCCGACCGGCGCCGCGTCCGGTGCGCGGCGACGCCGCGCCCCAGGCTCAAGCCCAGGCTCGTGGCCGCCACCCCGGCGGCCAGGCTGATGAGGATGTTCGCCACCGCCGGCCCCCACGCCCCGGCCGCGATCAGCCGGTCGGTGTCGACCATCCAGGTGGAGAACGTGGTGTAGGCGCCGAGGAACCCGACGCAGAAGAACGGCCGGACGTACGTGGTCGGCGGCCAGATGTCCAGGATGAACACCAGCAACAGGGCCAACACGAACGACCCGGTCACGTTGATCACGAATGTGGTGGCGGGGAAGGTGTGCGGTGCAGTCGGGAACGCCAGGCCCAGGCCGTACCGCGTCGGCCCGCCCAGCGCGCCGCCCGCGGCGACCGCCGCCACGACCCCGCGCGGCGTGCGGCGGCTCTGCTCGGCGTTCGACTTCACGGGTGCAGCTCCTACTCGTCGTACGACGCCGCCGACCCGGCGACGCCATTCAGCATGAGTAGGGACCGTTGGCCATCTGACGATAGCGGTTGTACGGCGGGCCCCACCGCCGGAACGCCTCACCAGTCTACCCTCGCGGTCTCCGGCGCTCGTCGGCGTGCCCTGCTCCGCGCGACCTGTTTCGATCGCCTTCTAGTTTGACGAATCTCGAAGCAAGTGCCATACTCTTACTAGTTCGAAAAACTTCGAGACAAGCTCGAAGGTCAAGGTTCGAGACAAGGGGCACCCCATGTTCCGTCGGTCCATCACCTCCAAGCGCACCGCTCGCGACCTCGGCGTTCTCTTCACCGACGGCCACGGCGTCTCCACCCACGCCGAGCGCTCGGCCCAGCGCCTGGACGCGGCCCGCACCTCCGCCGCGATGAAGCTGTCCCGCATCTGACCGCACCCTCCCGAAGGGGAGAGGCCGATGATGCGATCGACTCCCTGTAACAGCACTCAGCGCAAAGCCCTGGCCATGACGAAGGCCAGGGCTTTTGCCTTGCCGTGGGCGAGCGCGGCGCCCGGCGCCCGGCGCCTCCATCGCACCGCTGATGCTTACTGCGGTCTGGAGCGGTGAGCCCCGCGCCCCGCACGGGACCTCCGAAGGAAGACCGCGCCTCCGATCCCCACCGCGCCCGCCAGACCGGCGGCGAGGAGGTAGGGTCCGGTGCCGTTGCCGTGCGAAGTGGTGGCATCACCCTGATTCGCTGCCGGTAGGGACTGTGCCGGCGGCGACGATGGGGCGGACGGCGATACCGAGCCCACTGCGGACGCCAGCGAGCTCGGCGCGTTCGGCGTCGATGGCGTGGACGGCGTGGATGGCGTGGACGGCGTCACCGTCTTCGCGGACGTCGTCGGCGACGAAGCCGTCGTCGGCGGGTGGGTCGAGGCCGACGCCGAGGCCTTGGTCGTCGGCGTGCTGCCCGGTGCTCCGGGACTGTAGGCATAGACCCGCAGGTGCCGGATGTCGAACTCCGCGGGCAGCGACGCCGAGGCGGGAGGCGTCCCGGTGAGGGTGTCGCCATTGCTCGTCACGAAGCCGATCCAGCGCTTCATGGAAGTCGAGCCTGAGGACTTCAGCAACAGGTTGCCGTCGACGGTCACCGACTCGTAGGTCGGCGTCCACTCGATGACATAGTCGTGGAACGCACCGCAGTAGTTGCCGGGGACGGTCTCGTCGGCCTTCTTCCCGCCGTAGCTGATGGTCACATACGCGGCCTGTTGCGCGGGCGGCACCGCCGGCTTGGCCAGCAGCTCGACGAGCATCGCGTCGCTGTCGTCGCCGTCCGGCGGCCACAGGGTGATGTAGGAGTCGATGCCGGGGACCGTCGGCGCCATCGCCTGGAACTCGTAGCGGCCATAGGTCTGCGTGAGGCCCCACATGCCGACGCCGCCGGACGTGTAGGGCTTGCCCTGGGAGCTCTTGTGCTCCATCTTCACGCGGAGCGTGCCGCCGCTGACGGAGACCTCGTCGGCGCTCCAGGCGTTCGCGCCGATTCCGTAGGAGCCGCCGTACTCGCCCCACACGGAGCCCGGTTCGGAGCCGGTGAAATCGTCGCTCGCGATGAGCTTCCAGCCCGGTGGCGCCGCGACATCGGACGCCGCGACCCTGGACGGCGCCCCGGCAGCCGCTCCGGGCACGCTCCCGAGCCCCAGGCCGGCCAACGCCAGAGCCGTCAGGGCTCTGAACACTCCGATCCGTGTCCTCATATCAGGGGCGCCGGTCTGCCGTCCTCCCAGGTGTTGCCGGACCAGACGTTGCCCGTCCCGTGCCGGTTCCACTCGGTGACGTAGCTGTACCCGTCCTTGAACTTCGCCCCGAAGACGTTGTCCTTGGCGACGATGTAGCTGGTCGGCGCGCTCGCCCCGCCCGCGAAGATGCAGAACCCCCACGTGGCCATGTAGTTGCCCTCCATGGTGACGCGCGTGGGCTGGCCGCCGTCCGTCTCGAACATGCTGATCGCCCCGTTGACGGTGTTCGTGTCGATCAGGGTGTTGTGCTGGATCAGCAGCGACGTCCCGTTGTCCGGCGACCCGCTGATCCGGATCGAGTCCAGTTCGCCGTCGGCGGCCGCGAACCAGAACGGGTCGTGGATGTAGTTGTCCTCGATGACGCCCTGCGTGGTGTCGATGCCGTGCTTGCTGATGCCGTGGATGTTGCACCGCCGCACGTTCACCACCCCGCCGGGGTCCATGATGCCCGTGCGCATCTCGGTGGTGGAGCTGCCGACGATCTCACTGTCCTCCACGGTGAGGCCGTGATAGCCGACCCACTGCAGGATGCCCCAGTTGTTGATGTCGCCGCCCTGCGGTCCGCTGACTCGGACGTTGCGGATGGTGACGTTGTTCGCCTCGACCCGGATGTCCCCCACGAGATCGATGTTCTCGATGACGGCCCCGTCCGTGTTGACGTTGATCTCGCCCTTCTTGGGCACCAGCTTGATCCCCGGCTTCACCCCGGTGTTTCCCGCGTCGGGCCAGGAACCCGGCGGCGGTTTGGCGCCGGCGGCCGGCGGCGCGGAGGACGAGGGCGCCTTGGTCGGCGGCTTCGTGGGCGCGGCGGACTTCGACGAAGCCTCGGCCGTCGCGGGGGTCGTGGGCGCCGTCGGCGACGAGGCCGCAGCGGATGGCGGCGTGCCGGTGGACGACGAGGAGTTCCCCGACGGCGAGACGGCACCAGTGGTCCGCGGCAGGGCTCCTGCCGCGTCAGAGGCCGGGGAGTTGCTGCCGCAACCGGTTCCCGCGACCAGTGTGAAGAGCACGATCACCACAGCCATGCCGGCCGACGGAGTCCGAGACACCGGGCGAACGTACCATCGAGAGAAGGCCGATTTCATAAGAACTCTGCCTTATCCGGCCCGTGATGGCTGGAGCGCTGGCAGGCCGTATCGGCGCCTACCCCAATCCGGCCGACGCCAGCCAGGCGTGGGCGGCGTCGGCGGGACTCTTCTTCTCGACCATGACCTGTTCCATCAGCTGACGTAGGACGGCGGTGGTGAGCTTCGCCGAGACGGCGTTCAGCGCGTCCACGCCGGCTTGGGGCAGCCCCGCCTTGTCGACCAGCGGGATCACGTTCTGGGCGCCGAGGGCGCTCTGGTCGTCGGTCAGCGTGACGAACTTGTTCGTGACGATGCTGGGATCGGTGGAGTAGAGGTCGACGACCTGCACGGTGCCGTCCCGAAGAGCGGCGACGCTGGTCGGCCCTGCGGCGTCCAGCGCCTTGAAACTCTTGAACTTCAGACCGTAGGCGGCGGCCAACCCGGGCAGGCCCTGCTGCCTGTCCTGGAACTCCGGCGCGGCACCGAGTGTCAGGTCGCCGGCGACGCGGGTGAGGTCCGAGACGGACGTGAGGTTGTACCTGGCAGCGGTGGCGGACGTGACGACGAGGGTGTCGTTGTCCTCCGCCGGAGAAGGGTCGAGGATCTCCAAGCCGGCGGGCAGATGGAGGGCCAGCGCGGCGTCGATGGGGCCCTTCGTGTTCTCGGTGGCGTCCTTCTCGACATAGCTCAGCAGGGCGCCGTTGTACTCGGGGACGACGTTGACGGTGCCGCCCTGGAGCGCGGTATAGGCCACCTCGCGGCTTCCCAGATTGAACTTGCGAGTCACCTTGATGCCCTTGGCGGTGAGGGCTTGGGCGTAGATCTCGGCGAGGACGTTGTTCTCGGGGAAGTTGAGACTGCCGACGGTGACGGTCGGCGGGGCGGTGCTGGTGGGCGAGGTCGGCGTGGCCGGCGTGGTCGCGCCGGAGGAGGTGCTCAGGGTCGCCGGCAACTGCCCGGCGGAGGACTGGGTCACGGTGGTCGGCGGGGTGGAGTGAGTCGCCGAGTCGGCTCCGGCCGCACCTCCCGAAGCAGAGCTCTTACCATCGCCCAAGTACCAGGTGCCGATGCCCGCCGCGATCGCGAGCGCAGCGACCGAGGAGACGGCCAGCGGGACGATGCGGCGGTTCCCTGTCGGCCCTGTGCCGTTGCCCGGAAGTGCCAGAGGCGGAAGGTACGCCTCCTGGGTGACGGCTGCCGGACCCCCCTCTCCACCCGCTCCGGACAACGCCTCAAGCACCTGCTGGATCACCGGCCGCTCCGCCGGATCCTTCGCAAGACAGCGCTCGATGATCCTCCGGAGCGCGGCCGGTACCCCTTCCAGATCCGGCTCGTTGTTGACCACCCGGAACGACAACTCGATCATCCCGCCGGTCCCGAACGGCAACCGTCCCGTCGCCGCGTACGCCAGCGTCAGTCCGAGACAGAAGACGTCCGCCGCCGCCGTGACGATCCCGTCCCGCAACTGCTCCGGCGCCATGAACCCCGGCGTCCCGATCACATGCTGCGCGGACGTCAACTGCGTGGCGTCGAAGGCCCGCGCGATACCGAAGTCGATGACCCGCGGCCCGTCCGCCGCCAGCAACACGTTCGACGGCTTGAAATCCCGATGCACCAGCCCGGCGGCGTGAATGGCCCCCAGCGCCTCGGCCAGCCCCATGGCCAGCAGCCGAAGCTGCTCGCCCGCCACCGGCCCCTGCTCCCGCACCACCTGATCCAGCGGAGGCCCCGCCACATACTCCGTGGCCAGCCAAGGCTGCTCGGCATTCGCGTCAGCGTCCACGACGGCGGCGGTATAGAAGCCACCCACCGCCCGCATCGCGGCGATCTCCCGCCCGAACCGCACCCGGAACTCCCCCGAGGAGACCAGATCCCGGTGAATGACCTTGATCGCCACCAACCGCCCCGAACCGGACCGTCCCAGATAGACGCGGCCCATCCCCCCGGCCCCGATCCGCCCGAGCACCTCATACCGCCCCACCCGACGCGGATCATCACCGGTCAGCGGATCCATACCATCTCCCCACCCCAAGGCCGCCAGTCCCAGGGGACTGACACTAGCCGAGCTGAGGCTGCATATACGGCGCCACACTCGACGCCATGGCGGCGAGCAACGTCGACTCCGCCGTCACGCCGGAGGCGAGGAGCACCGCAACGCAGCCGCTCGGGTCGGCCACCGCCTCCGGGATCGGCATCGCGGCGCCGGTCTTCCCGATGTCGCCGGCGTAGAGCAGGGTTCTGCCGGCGGCAACGGGACCGGAGCCGGGGCGGCGGTCGAGGACGAGGTCGCCGAACACGGCGACGGCGCCACGGTCCAGGGCGCGGCACAGATCCTCGCCCAGCTGCGGATAGCCCGCGCTGATCTCGATGGACACGGCCTCGAACGTGCCGCCGGCGAGCGCGACCTCGACGTGGACGAAGCCGCGGTGGAAGCCGACGCAGTGCAGGACGCGGGACAGCCAGCTGTTCAGGTCGGCCCGTCGGCCGGCCGGGAAACCGGCCTCGGAACGCGGCTCCACCGACCTGACCCACATCTGGTCGCCCCAGGCCAGCACTTCCACATCCCACACCGGTCCGTCGAAGTACGGCTCCGCCGTCAGCACGTCGCCGAGCATCTCCCCGGCCGACGACGCGGCCCGGACCGCGTCAAGGTCGGCCGGGCTCCGGACCAGCCAGCCGGCGCGGTCCGCGATGCCCGCGGCGTCCCGGATCACGGTGGGGAACGTGAGGGACCGCAGCAGCGACTCGCGGGAGGCTCCCGGGCCGAAGGCGAACCCCGGTCCCCGAGAGAGCCCGTGCTGATACAGCCGGCTCCGCAGGGCGGCGCGATTCCTCGTCAGGACCTCGGCGTTCGGGCTCTGATGATCCAGGACCAGGCCGATCGCCGTCGTCAGCGCCGCCTTCGACCACGCGTCGGGATCGGGCGAGCCGGCGATCTCGCAGGTGTTGACCAGCGTCACCGCCAACTCCTCGCCCGCGGCCGCGTCGGACTCGGGAGAGCGCACGTCCGCGTCGCGCGTCACCACCCGTGTGCGCACGCCCCGGACGCCGGCCGTGGCGACGAGCCGGTCCAGGCTGAAGGCCGGGGCCTCCACCGCGGCGATGATCATGCCGGCTCCTCGGCCGTGCGCTGCGCCCCGACGGTCCGGCGGCTCGCCGCCGACGGCAGCGCGACCGGGGCCACCCCCCGCGCCCGCGCCCGGATCTCAGACAACGTCGGGATCTCCGCGGGCAGTCCGCGCCCGGCCAGCCAGGCCGCGTCATAGACCGTGTCCAGGTGCCGGTCCCCGCCGTCGGCGAGCACCGCCACCACCCGCGCCCGCGGGCCCGCCATCAGCGCCTCCCGCAGCGCCACCAGCGCCGCGGCACCGGACACCGGACCGGTCAGCACGCCTTCGTGCCGGGCGAGCGCGCGGCAGGCGCCGGCCGCGTCCGCCGTCGGCACGCGGTAGGCGGCGTCGATCAGGCCCAAGTCCAGGTTCCAGGCGATCCAGCCGCGGCCCGAGCCGGAGCTCGCCGAGGCGCTCGCCAGGTCGGCGGCCACGACGCGCACGTGCGGGGCCTGCTCCCGCAGCCGCCGCGACAGGCCGGCCAGCTGCCCGCCGGCTCCGACCGCCGCGACCAGCACGTCGAAGTCGCCGCCGGTCTCCTCCAGGATCTCCCGGGCGGTGGTCAGGTAGTGCGCCTGCGAATCCAGCAGGCTCAGCCGCCGGTCGGGCCGGAACGCCCCGGGGATCTCGCGGGCCAGCCGATTCGCCACGGCCGCCGCCGATTCGGACGGCAGCCCGGCGCGCGCGACGCCCGTGGAGCCGGCGGTGCCCGTGGCACCCGCGACGCCCGTGGAACCGGCGGAGCCAGCGCCGTCCGCAGCACCGGCCGCACCCGCCGAGCTCGCCGCGCCCACCGAGCCCACCGAGCCGGCCGAGCCCGCCGAGCCGACCGACCCCACCGAGCCCCCGACCTCCGCGCCTCCCCTGGTCCCGGCCCTGGCAGCCCCGCCGGCGCCCGCCACCACCACCTCGGCCCCGAACGCCCGCAGCGCCGCCCGCGTCGAGCCCGACGCCTCCGGCCCCACGACGACGATCACCCGATACCCGCGCGCCGCACCGACCATCGCCAGCGACACCCCGAAGTCCCCGCTGCTGTCCTCGACGATGGTCCCGCCGGGCCGCAGCAGCCCGCGCTGCTCGGCGACGTCCACGATGTGGCGGGCCGGCCGGTCCTCGGCGCTGCCCCCGGGGTTGGCCCGCTCCCACTTCACCCACAGCCCGCCGGCCTCGGCCGGGGCCAGGCGCTGGAGCCGGAACAGCCGCGCCACGCCCACGTGGTCGAGCACGGTGTGGGTGGCGCCGCCGGCCGTGGCGGTGCCCATGGTGCCCATGCTGGCGTCCATCCTCAGCGATCCTTTCGATCTCCTGCTCGGATCGGTCCTGACCAGCCTGTCGCCCGCCGATACCCCTGCGATCCCCGCTCGATTCCTGGATAATTTCCATATATAGGGGCGAACCGGTCACGGCAGGGAGGCGTGGATGCGGGATCACCTGCGCTTCGGCCTCATGGGCCCGTTGGAGGTGTGGGCCGCCGACGAGCGGATACCCCTCACAGCCCCACCCCTCCAGCGCATCCTCGGCGCGCTCCTCGTCGACGCCGGCTACGTCGTCTCGGTCGACCGCATCATGGACGCCATGTGGGACGGCGACCCGCCGGACAGCGCCGTCCACCAGGTCCGCAAGGCCGTCTCCCGCCTGCGGCGGACGCTGCCCGACGGGATGTCCCTGATCGAGACCGTCGGATCCGGCTACCGCATCGAGGTCGACGACGACCAGGTCGACGTCAAACGCTTCGGCGCGGCGGTCCGCCGGGCCCGGGAGCGGATCGCGCACGACGACGCCGCGGCGGCCGCCACCGAGCTGCGCGAGGCGCTGGCCCTGGTCAGGGGCCCTTTCCTGGACGGTGTCCGCACCGGGTACTTCGACACCGTCGCCGTCAGCGTGGAAGAGGGCCGCCTCGCGGCCCTGGAGCTGCTCTACGAGACCAGGCTCACCCTCGGCGAGGGCGCGGAGCTGGTCGGCGAGCTCCGCGCCCTGGTCTCGGAGCATCCGCTGCGGGAGCGGCCACGCGGGCAGCTGATGCTCGCCCTGTATCGGGCCGGCCGTCAGACGGAGGCCTTGGGGGAGTTCGACACGTTCCGGCGCCGGCTCCGCGACGACCTGGGCATCAGCCCCGGACCGGAGCTCGCGGCCCGGCACGAGGCGATCCTGCGCGAAGACCCCGTCCTGGGCGCGGCACCGAAGCCTCCGGCCGGTTCGCCGGGCTCGGGCCACGGCCCCGGCGACAGCCGGCCGAGCCGCTCGGACAGCCGACCAAGCCCGCCGAAGGACGCGGCCCACCCGGCACCACCCTCACCCGCGGCCCCCGACACCCTCCCCTACGACGTCCCCGACTTCGTCGGCCGCGCCGCCGAGCTCCGCCGCATCGCCGCGGTGGCCGTCGCCGAACGCTCCACCGGCGCCCGGATCGTGGCGATCGACGGCATCGGCGGCAGCGGCAAGACCGCGCTCGCGATCCGCGCGGCCCACGAAGCGGCCGGGCACTTCCCCGACGGCCGGCTCTACGTCGACTTCGCGGGCTTCTCCCCCGGCCAGGCCCCGGCCCGCCCGGAGGCGGTCGTCGACCACCTCCTGCGCATGCTCGGCGTCCCGCCCGACCGGATCCCCGACGACCCGGACCTGCGCATCGCCCGCTGGCGCCAGGAGACCGCCGGCCGCGCCCTGCTCGTCGTCTTCGACAACGTGCTGGACACCGCTCAGATCCGGCAGCTCCTGGCCCCGTCCCCGCGCGTGCTGACCATCGTCACCAGCCGCTCGGCCCTCCTCGACCTCGACGGCGCCGTCCCGGTCTCCCTCACCGCGCTGTCGGCCGCCGAGAGCCGCAGTCTGCTCGACCACACCCTCGGCGAGGAACGCGTCGCGGCCGAACCCGAAGCCGCCGCCCGCCTGGCCGAGCTGTGCGACCACCTCCCCCTGGCCCTGCGCATCGCGAGCGCCCGCCTGCGGAACCGGCCGCGCTGGAGCCTGGACCACATGGTCGGCCGCCTCGACGACCAGTCCGGCCGCCTGGCGGAGCTCAGCGCCTCCGAACGCAGCGTCGAGGCGACGCTGCGTTCCTCGTACGACGCGATGGACGACTGGTCCCGCGCGGCACTGCGCATGCTGGCCCACCATCCGGGAGGCAGCGTGGACGCCTACGCGACCGCCGGGCTCCTGGACTGCCCGCTGCCGAAAGCCGAACAGACTCTGGAACACCTGCTCGACACCCGGTTCCTCCAAGACCTCGGCGTCGGCCTATACGGCTTCCACGACCTGGTGAAAGCCTTCGGTCGCGGACTGAGCGACCCCCACAGCACGCAGGACGACCGAGCCGCCTTCGGCCGCCTGGTCGCCTACTATCGCGCGGCCACCGACAAGGCGTGCGGCATCGTGTTCGCGGGATGGCGGCCGCTGGCGGGCACCGAGGCGTCTTTCGCCGGCCCGCTGCCGCCGTTCGACGATGCGCACACCGCGCTGGCATGGGCCGATCGTGAGCGTCCCGCATTGATCCGCACCGTGGAGCAGGCCGCCGGCGACTTCCCCATGCAGGCGATCGCACTCGGCCGGAACACGGCGTTCTTCCTCAACCTGCGCGGACTGTTCGAGGACTACCACCACGTGGCCGGCGACGCGTTGAAAGCCGCTCGCCTCCTGGCCGATCCCGCACTCCTGGAGCTGTGCCTGTCGAACCTCGCCGTCGCGTCCTGGAAGCTCGGTCTGCTGGAGGAGGGCGTGGCGCTGGCCCGCGAGGGCCTGGCCGCAGCCGTCGAGACCGGTGACCTGGCCGCCGAGGCCGGGTGCCTCGGCTCGCTCGGCCTGCTGCTGACCACCTTGGGACGGCTGGCGGAGGCGCTGCCCCACATCGAGCGCTCGATCACGTTGAACCGGCAGGCCGGACGCCTGCGGGAAGCCGCCGAGGCGTGGACCGTGCTCAGCTCACTGCACGAGAACCGCGGCCGGACGGCCGACGCGGTCGCCGCCGCCCGGGAGGCCGCGCGGATCGGCCGGGAATCGCGGTCGGTCGACATCGAGATCGCCGCACTCGCCGACGAGGTCGCCGCGTGGTTGAACCGGGAGGAGGCGGAGCCGAGCGCCGAGGACCTCGCCGAGGCCACACGTTGTCTGGACCGCGCCGCCTCGATCGCCGACGAATCGCGTCTCCCGGCCAACATCGCGCTGGTCCTCGCCTACACCGGACTCGTCCGCCAGCTCCAGGGCGACGCCGCCGCGGCGGCCGACCTCGCCGACCGTGCCCGGCGCCTGGACGAGACCGGCGGCTCCCCGGTCCGGCAGGCGGCCGTGGCCAACATCATCGGACGGCTCCGCCACCACGCGCGCCGACACCAGGCGGCCCTGGACGCGTTCGAGTCCGCGTACCGCAAGGCTTCCGCGATCGGCTTCCGCATCGAAGCCGCCCGCGCCCGGAACGGGATGGCGGCGTGTGCGACGGCGCTCGGGCGCCACGACGACGCCCGGCGCTGGGCAGCCGAGGCCGGCGAGTTGTTCGCCGCATTGAAACGCGACGCCCCCGAAGAGGCGCCGCGGGACGCGCTGGAAAGCGCGCCGGAAGGTGCTGGGGCTCAGTAGGTCGGCTTCACGACGTCACGCGGGCCCATGTCGGACGCGACCGGCTGGTTGTGCTGGTGGGAGGAGTGCACCGCCGGGGCGACCGCCGCGACCCCGGCGGTCAGCGCCGCCACAGACAGTATCGAAGCGATCACGGTGCGCTTGAACTTCGTCATCTTGCTGCCCTTGCTCAGTGGGTGGTTGGGGTTCAGAAGAGCATCCGCCAGCCTGATCCCACTTTGTTCCCCGTTGGATACCTTCGCCCGACGCTAACACGCGCGGGCTGCCGCCGGAACGAACCCGGACGACCGCGAACAATCCGGCGATGAGGCAGCCGACCGTGCCGAGCACGACCGGTTCCGGCATCGGCCGGGGCCACGAAGGACCGCAGACCTCTGAGTCGGGTGCCCGACGGCGTCGGCGCCCAGTCACCCGGTCAGAAGCGGCAGAAGACCGCCGTGACATCGTCATGGGCCTTGCCGCGATACGTGCCCGGCGGTGTGGCGAGCTCCTCGGCACGGATGTCGGCGAGGACTTCGCGCGGGCCGTGCTTATCCAGCCGGTCCAGCAGGTCGAGCCAGGTCCGCCCGTAGCGCTCGACGAGGCGCGTGACGCCGTCGGTCACCAGCGCCGCGCGCTTCACCTCCGCGCGCGGAACGCCGCCGACGATGGCTCGCGCGGCCGCCTCCGGCCGGTTGGACGCGATCCAGAAGCCCTCGTCGGTGTTGCGCAGCCTGCTGACCCCGGCGACGGAGTGGTCGTCCAGGAAGGCCGTGCGGTCGTCATGCGCGACGATCAGCTCGCCGTCGCCGCGCTCGATGAGGATCGCCGAGTCCCCGAGCACGGCGTAGTCGACGGCGTCCCGGCCGCGGCGCAGGATCACGACCGTGCTCGACGGGCTGTCCGGGTTCTCCATGTCGCAGGTGTCGCCGTGGTCGGCCATGGTCGCCGTGATGCCGTCGCGCAGGACGTCGGCGAGTCCGGCCGTGGGATCGGTCAGCAGCGCCGCCGCGAGGTTCACGGCGAGCCGGGCGACGAGCCAGGGCACGTCGTGGACGCAGCCGGAGTCGACCCCGGCCGGGGCCGTCGCACCGTCCAGGACGATGACGAAGTCCTCGGTCGCGAGGACGAAGTCGTCGTTCGGCCGGGCGGGAGACGCCGCCTGGCAGACGTAGGTGACCTCCATGTTGGCCCTCCCCTGTGATCAACGGTCAGCCGGTCAGCCGGTCAGCCGGTCGACCGGTCAAGCCGTCTGGCCGCCGGCCGTCTTGCCGCTTTCGCTTCCCGCCGCCGGTGGCTCGGACAGGAAGTCCACCACCAGCAACACGAGCAGACAGGCGAGCGCCAGCCAGAACACGACCATCCCCGTCGGATAGTGCCACAGCAGCAACACGACCCCGGCGATCACGACCGCGCCCCAGGTGATCCAGGAGCGGAAGCGGTAGACGAAGGCGCCGACCGGACCGGTGCGCATGCCGAGGTGGTCGGCGAACTGGCGCGTGGAGTCGATGCCGGCGTGCCAGAAGCCGCGGACGGCACCGGCCACCCGGGTGGGGCCGGCCAGGAACGCCGCCAGAGCGACGAGGAGTCCGAGGATCGCGACGGTGCGGTTGGTCGTGATGAGGAAGCGGGACATGATGTCGTAGACGGCGGACGCCGAGGCTTGGGAGACGTCCGCGGGCAGGGCGTTCAGATAGAACGTCCGACCGGCGCGCACGCCGATGCCGACGAGGGCCGCCGCGACGAACACCCCGAGCCCGGCCACGATGAGGGCGTGCCGACGGTTCTTCGCCAGCAGCACACCGCCGGCGACGCAGGCGAGGAAGACGAACGGCAGCCAGACGCCGAGGATCTGCAGCAGGCGGAAATAGGTGCGGTACTTGTTGATGTGCTCGGCCTGCATCACGGTGATGTCGGTATGGACCTGGGGGATCTTGTCGGCCACCGTGACGCCCTTGGCCACCAGCTGCGTCTTCACCTTGTCCACGACCGGCGCGAGGTCGATGGTCACGGCGCCGTTCTTCACCTGCACCGCGCCGCCGCCCTGGCCGGTCAGCAGCTTGTCCACGGAAGCATGGGCCGCGCGGTTGGCGTCGTCCCAGAAGGAGGCGAACCAGTCACTCTGCACGAGGTTCAGGGTCTGCTCGTGGACGAAGCTGGTGAGCGCGCTGGTGACCGGCCCGGCCGCCTTCTGCAGCACCGCGTCCAGGCGGGGCCGGTCGGCGGGAGCGGCCTCCTGGACCAGGGTCTGGATGTCGAGGTGGCTCATGATGGCGTCGGTCGTCCGGTTCGCGACGCTCTGCTGGATGTCCGGGTTCCTGGCCAGCGGCGCGACGGTGCTGACGTAACGACCGGTGTCGCCGACCACGCTCGCCGACCAGGCGGCCACGACGGCCAGCGGTGCCAGGATCCACGCCAGGAAGATGAGCAGCGCCGAGAAGAAAGACCTGATCCGGTGCTTCTTCACGGGAGCGGGAGCGGCGGCCGCCGACGCCTTGGCCGCTTCGAGCTCCGCCACGCGGGCCCGCAGCGCCGCGATCTCGGCGCGGTCGGCGGCGTCGCCGCCGGAGCCGGACGCGCTCCGGTCGACGGGCTCGCCGTTGCCGCCGCCGTTCGCCGAGGCGGTCACGGGTCGACCCGCTCAAGGCTCGGCGCCCCAGAAGGTCCGGGAGGCCCGGGCAGCGCCGTCAGCGCGCGCGATCCGGGGGCGCAACCACCGTGCATCGGTGCTCTCCTCGATCCTCGTCCGCCCCTCCTCCCCTGGTCGATACCGCCGCCGGGAGCGTCCTATGCTGCTGTGTTCGGGTGATCCACCGAATGCCCCGCACAACGCGTGCGCGCCGTTCCCCGCTCCTAGCTTCGGCAACGGGACGGAGAGGACGGTCGGATGACCGCCGACGAGGAGGAGAGCGGGGCGGGCGCCGGGCTCGTGCGGAGGACGGCCGAGCGGCTCTCGCGGCGGGCGGCATCGCTGCGGCAGCTGCGCGGCCGGCTGGACGAGCGGCACCCGAAGGCGGCCGAGGTCGTCCGCTTCGTGCTGGCCCCGGACACCATCGACCGCTGCTTCGCGGTGGCGGCGCAGATCTTCGTCACCGCGCTGCCGATGACCCTCGCGATCATCGCGTTCCTGCCGCACGCCCTCCGGGACCAGGTCCGCAAGAGCTTCAGCCAACAGCTCGGCGTGCAGGGACAGTCGGCCCAGACGGTCACCACGTTCTTCAACGGCGAGAACTCGCTGCGGGAGGCGATCGGCATCGTCGGTGTGGTCGCCGCGCTGATCTCGGCGACCAGCCTGACCCGGCGGCTGCAGCGCCTCTACGAGAGGCAGTGGTCTTTGAAGCCCGGACCCATGCGGTCGTCGGCGGTCCGCTGGCTGGCGTGGGTGCTGGTGTGGGTGGCCGTGCTCGCCGCGCAAGCGCCGATGCGGGCGGGCAAGGGCGGCCTGCTGGTCCTCGGGTGGGGCGCGTCGGCGGTACTGAGCGTCGGATTGTGGTGGTGGACGCCGCACCTGCTGCTGCTGCGCCGCGTCGGCTGGCGGCGGCTGCTGCCGACCGCGCTCCTGACCGGACTCGGGCAGGTCGCGCTCGGACTCGGATCCCGGGCGGTGATGCCGACGGTGACCGGGCGGAGCGTGGCGGAGTACGGCCCGTTCGGACTGGTGCTGAGCATGATGACGTGGCTGCTGGTGGTGGCTGGGGTGATCGTCCTCGGGGCCGGCGTGGGGCGCATCCTGGCCGAGCCCGGCTGACCCGTTCGACGGCTCCGGCGCGCGGGTCCGCGGGAGACCGGCGCTTTCGGCCCTCGCATCCGAATGAGCGGTTCCAACCATTCCCGCCTCCCACCGCGTATACCCGACGTGACAACCGAGGGAGGCGCGTGGACGAGCACGACGAGGCAGGCTTCCGCGAGTACGCCGTCGCGCGCCAGAGCCACCTGCGCCGGGTCGGTTTCCTGCTGTGCGGGGACTGGCATCTGGCCGAGGACCTGGCGCAGACCACGCTGGTGAAGCTCTACGCCGTGTGGCCCCGCGTGCGTCGCGGTCGGGAGGTCGACGCGTTCGCGCGGCGCGTCCTCTACCGCACCTTCCTCACCGAGACTCGGCGGCGCCGCTGGCACGAGACGCCGACCGAGGTGCTGCCGGACGTCGCCGAGCGGGAGGACCCGATCGCGCAACGCCTGGTGGTGCGGCAGGCGCTGATGACACTGCCGCCGAAGTGCCGGGCCGTTCTGCTGCTGCGGTTCTGGGAGGACCTCAGTGTGGAGGCGACGGCCGACGCGCTGGGGTGCGGCACCGGGACCGTGAAGAGCCAGACCTCGCGCGGGCTGATGTTGCTGCGCGCCCGGCTCGGCGACGGGGACGGTGACTCCGCGCTGCCTGGCTCAAGAGCCGACACCTCCGCGACGCGCACCGGTTTCCAGGACGGAGGAATCCAGCGGTGAAGCACCTTCTCCCCCGACGGGGACGGGACGGCCTCGACGGCGCGCCGACGCCGGCCGACGACGCCTGGCTGTCCCTGGTCCTGTCGGACCTCGACGCCGGCGACGAGCCGCCGCTGCCCGGCCTCATCGCCCCGGCGATGGAGCGCGGCGCCCGGCGGCGTCGCCGGCGCCGGGCCTCGGGCGCCGCCGCGATGACGGCCGGTGCGGCCGGCGTCGTCCTCGCCGCCTTCGGGGCGCTGGCGGCGGTCGGCGGCTCCGGCGGCTCCGGCGTCCCGAGCCCGCGGCCCGGCACCGCCCCACCGGCCGGCGCCGGCTTCGAGCGCCAGCCCGCACCCGGCGTCGTCGCCGCCGTGGCCGCCGCGGCCCCGGACCGCACCGCGATCGGCCAACCGGCCCGCGACCCGGCCGCGGTCCGGGTCGAGCTGGTGTGGCAGTCCGGCCTGGCCGAGATCCAGGTCCACGCGGCCCGCGACGGCTCGGGCTGTCCCGGACCGCTGCCGTGGGCCGGAACCGTCGCCCACTGCGCGGCCACGGCGGGCGCCGGAGGCCGCGCCTGGACGTTCACGGCCGCCGCCCAGGACGGTTCCCCGGCCTGGGGCGCGGCGTACCTCTGGCCCGACGGCACCCGCGTCGTGGTCGTCGCCGACTACCGCGACGCGCTCGACGCCCACGCCGACGCCCCTCCGCTCAGTCCGACCACGCTGGTCGCCCTCGCCGCCGATCCCCGGATGCGCGACGCCGCCCTCTGATGATTCGCGCATCGCGCCGCCCCACCATCACATCACCGACCTTCGAAAGGCACTGTCATGCGCTCGAAAACCGTCGCGGCGGCCCTCGCCGCGGCCACCGTCGCACTCCTCGGCGCCGGCTGCGGCTCCGGCGCCTCGAACGGCCACCCCACGTCGGACGGCCGTTCCACGTCAGACGGCAGGCCCGGCGGTTCCGGCGGCACCTCCAGCGGCGCGCCGAGCGCCGCCGGGAACACCGGGGACGGCACCCTCGCCATCCCCGCCGACACGGACGCCGAGATGAAGAAGTCGTACCAGCTCCAGAACGCCATCGCGGTCTGCATGCGCGGCAAGGGCTTCGCCTACCAGGCCTGGATCCCGAAGCCCACGGCCGCCGACTCGCCGATCGACGACGAGGCCGACTACGACGCGTCCAAAGCGGTGCTGGCCAAGTACGGCTACGGCGCCTACGCCCAGTACGTCTACCCCAACGACCCGAACGTGCCGGGTCACGTCGACGTGCCGCAGGACCCGAACACCGCGGCGCGCGGCGCCCTGGACGCGGCACAGCAGAAGCTGTGGGACACGACGCTCGTCGGCGACTCCTCGATGATCAAGCAGAGGGGCACCAAGTTCGACCCGAACAGCTGCACCGGCCAGGCCATGGCGAAGGTCTACCCGAACCAGCCCGACCCGGCGGCCGCCTCCTCGGCCGCGCACGCCGACGCGGTCCGCGCCGGCCAGGACCGGCAGAACCTGAACGGCGACCCGGCCCTGGTGGCGCTGGCCCAGAGCTACGCGAACTGCCTGCGCGGCAAGGGGATCACGGTGTCGTCGACCCAGGTCACCGAAATCCGGACGGCGCTGCGGTTCCAGTATTTCGGCGAAGCCGCCCGCCACGCGCATGACGCTCCCGGCGGGCATCTGGACGTGGCGACGGCGACCCCGCTGCTCACCGCGGAGATCCAGGCCTCGCTCGCCGACCTGGACTGCGGCCGGGCCTTCCGCGCGGCCTACCTGCCCAAGCTGAAGCAGTTCCCGGGCGCGGAGGGAGTCGGGTGAGCAGCGGCGAGTCTGCGGAGCTGGAGAATCAGACTCCTGGGAAACCGGATGCCGGTTCCGGTTCTGGTTCTGGTTCCGGTTCTGGTTCCGGTTCCGGGGCGGGTTCAAGTTCCGGAGCCGCGGCTGATCTCGCGGCTGGCTCCGTCTCCCGACGACGCCGCGTCCTCGCCGCCGTCCTCGGCGGCGTCATACTCGCCGGGGCCGGCGGCTGGGTCGCGGGCGCGAGCCTGAAGTCCCCGGCCGACGCCGCCGCCGCGCACCGTCCCCCGCCGGCCACGCCGGTGACGGCGGCGGTGACCAAACGCCTCCTGTCCGCGACCGTCATCGCCAACGGCACCGTCCACTACGCCTCGCCGCAGCCGATCCAGCTCGGCGGCGACGTCGGCGTCGGGGACGCGGTCGGGACGGTCGCGCAGCGCGTCACCAAGGCGCCGGTCGCCGGGGCGACCGTAGCCGAGGGGGACGTCCTGATGGAGGTGAGCGGACGGCCGGTGCTGGTCTTCACCGGGACCGTCCCGATGTATCGGACGTTGGGCCTCGGGACCTCCGGCGACGACGTCAAACAGCTGCAGGCGGCGCTCAAGCGACTCGGCATGAACCCCGGACCGGTCGACGGGACCTTCAGCACCGCCACCGCCGACGCTGTCCGGACCTGGTACCGGCACAAGGGATACACCGCGCAGGAACCGACCCTCGCACAGGCGCAACAGCTCGCGACGCTGAGGTCCGCGGTGCAGAGCGCGAAGGAAGCGAAGCTTTCGGCGCAGCAGGCGTACGACAACGCGACGACCATCCCGACCGCCGCCACGCCGGCCTCCGCCACCCCGACAGGCACCGGAGCCCACTCGGGAACGAGCAACAAAGACTTGTCGGCGCTCCAGCTGCAAGGCGCGAAGGACGCGCTGAACCGAGCCCAGAACCAACTCGACGACTATCTCAAGGGCTACGGCACCACGGTCCCCGCCGGCGAGGTCGTCTTCCTGCCCTCGCTGCCCGCTCGACTGGACAAGGTGAACGTGAAGCCGGGCGACGCTCCGACCGGCGCGGTGGCCACGGCGACGAGCAACGACCTCTACGTCCAGGCTGTGGTCCCCGGCGTCGACGCCGCCTTGCTGCGCCGTGGCATGGCGGTGAGCATCGCGGTCCCGTCCGGAGCCCCCGCGCAAGGCGTGGTCAGTGTTCTGGGGGCTGAGGCGGCCGTCGCCGACAGCGCGTCAGGCACGACTTCGGGTTCTGCGACAACAGGCACCGGCCCCACCGCGCCGAACGCCCCGAACGCTCCCGACACTCCGAACGCCCCGAACCCGCCAACCGACCCGAACGCCCCCGTCGCCGTCCGCGTGACCGCGACGAAGCCCGAGTCGCTGGCCGGCCTCGCCGACAGCGCCGTCCAGATGACCGTCACCGTCGGTGCCAGCGACGGTCCCGTGCTCGCCGTCCCCGTGGCCGCGGTGTTCACGTCGGCGGACGGCCAGGCGAAGATCAGAGTTCTGCGGGCCGACGGAACGCTGGAGCCGCTCCCGGTCACCCTCGGCCTCGCCGCGAGCGGCTACGTCGAGATCAAGCCGCGGGCCGGCACGCCGCTGGCCGAGGGCGACCGGGTGGCGGTCCAGGCATGAGCGGCCGCGAATCCGTCATCGAGCTCCACGGCCTCTGCCGCGAGTATCCGGCGACCCCGCCGGTGCGGGCGCTGCGCGACGTCGACCTGACCGTCCGGCGCGGCGACCACCTCGCCGTGGTCGGACCGTCCGGTTCGGGCAAGTCGACGCTGCTGGCGGTCCTGGGCCTGCTGGACCGGCCGACGTCGGGGTCGTACGCCCTCGACGGCGTCGAGACCACCGTCCTCGGCGACGGGCAACGCACGGTCCTGCGCGGCCGGCGGATCGGCTTCGTGTTCCAGTCCTTCCACCTGCTGTCACACCGCAGCGCCCGCGAGAACGTCGAGCTCGCCGAGATCCACGGCGGGAGCAGCATTGGAAGCGACGGCGGGAGCAGCGGCCGCCGCGGCCGGTCCCGCCGAGCCCTCGCGGCCCTGGACCGAGTCGGCCTGAGCCACCGCGCGGACTTCCTGCCGAACCGGTTGTCCGGCGGCGAACGGCAGCGGGTCGCCGTCGCCAGGGCCCTGATGGGCGATCCGGCGTTGCTGCTGTGCGACGAGCCGACCGGCAACCTCGACTCGGCCAACACCGAGACCCTCCTCGACCTCTTCGACGAGCTCCGTGCCCAAGGGGTCACACTGCTCGTCATCACGCACGACGACGCGGTCAGCCGCCGCGCCGCCCGCCGGGTCCGCATCGCCGACGGCGTCCTGACCGAGGAGACCGTGGAGGTCGCCCTGTGAGCAGGCCGGGTAACCGCTACGACCCTCGCGACCTCGTCGCCGAAACCCTCATCGGCCTGCTGACCCGTCCCCTGCGCTCCGCGCTCACCACGCTGGGCACCGTGCTCGGCATCACGACCTTGGTCATCACCCTCGGGGTCGCCGCCACCGCGGCCGACCAGATCACCACCCGCTTCGACGCGATGACCGCGACCACGGTGTCGGTCACCGCCCCGGCGCCCGCCGCGGGGTCCACCGACCTCCCGCTGCTCGACTGGGACGGTCCCGAGCAGGTCACGCGTCTGGCCGGGGTGACGGCGGCCGCCGCCCTCGCCGAGGCCCCGGCCGGCCACGACCTCCCGGTCCGCGCCAGCGCGCTCGACGACCCCGCCCGGGCCGGCGCCTCGATCCCGGTCGTGGCGGCGACCACCGGCCTGCCGGGGGCCGTGCGCGGCACCGTGACCGCGGGGCGGTTCTTCGACGCCGGCATGGTGGCCCGGCACGACCGGGTCGCGGTGCTCGGCGACCAGGCCGCGGCCCTGCTGGGGATCCGCGACCTCGGCGAGGCGCCCGCGGTGTTCGTCGACGGGCAGCCGTTCACGGTGATCGGGATCCTCGGCGGCATCGGGCGGGAGCAGTTCCTGGCCGCGACCGTGATCCTGCCCCCGACCACCGCGCACGACCGCCTCGGCTTCGGCCCGCCCGGCAGGGTCCTGATCACCACGGCGCTCGGAGCGGCCGCGCAGGTCGCGGGCCAGGCGCCGGTCGCCCTGGCTCCGGGCCGCTCGGCCGCGCTGACGGTCGTCGCGCCGCCGAGCCTGGAACGGGCCCGCAAGGGCGTCGCCGGCGACACCGACGCCCTGTTCCTGATCCTGGGCCTGGTCTCGCTCGTGGTGGGGGCGGTCGGCATCGCCAACGTCACGCTGGTGACCGTGGTCGAGCGGACCGGCGAGATCGGCTTGCGCCGGGCGCTGGGAGCCGCCCGCCGCCACATCGCCTACCAGTTCCTGCTGGAGTCGACCGGCGTCGGACTCGTCGGCGGCGTCGTCGGCGCCTCCCTGGGGATGCTCGGCGTGGTGGCCGTCTCGGCCGCGCACCGATGGACCCCGGTGCTGGATCTGCGGCTGGCGCTGGCGGCCCCGGTCGCCGGCGCGCTGGTCGGTCTGGCGGCCGGCGTCTATCCGGCGGTCCGCGCGGCACGACGCGAACCGGTGGACGCGCTGCGAGCCGGAGTGTGACGCGTTTCCCAGTTCGCTGACACGTACAGCCACTGTCAGCTACTGTGCTTGCCAACACGAGATGGTTTTAGCCACGGGGGTTTGGATCATGTCCACTCGTCATCGGATACCCGCGCTCGCCGCCGCGACGGCCACCACGCTGCTGCTCCTCGCGGGCTGCGCGAGCGAGGGCACGGTCGGAAGCAGCGGTTCGAGCGGTCACAAGGGCTCGTCGCAAGGGGGCTCGGGCGGTCTCATCGGCGGATCCGACGTCTCCGACGGCTCCGACAGCTCCGGCGGAAGCAGCGGCGGCAGCCTCGGCGGCGACTCCGGCGGGAACGGGAGCTCCGACCCGGGCTGCGCCGCGGCGATGACTGCCATCCAGAACGCCGAGAAGGCCCAGGGCGCCAGCGACCCGAAGGACGCCCTCAGCAGCGTCCAGTCGTCCATCCGCCAGTTGCACGACGCTGCCGGTAAGGCGAAGTCGTCGTCGGTGAAGAAGGCGATCAACAAGGTCGCCGACGACCTGTCGGACATCATGTCCCAGGCACAGAGCGGCAAGCGGCCGGACACGTCGAAGGCGCTGACCGACGCCCAGTCCCTCGCCGAGGCCTGCGGGGGCTGACGCTCCTCAAGACCGCACATCGGCGGTTCCAGGCCGGACCCGCCTCAGATGTCCGGGTCCGGCCATCCTTCGTGACCGCACCACCGATGGCCCCGTGAAAAACTCCGGGTTCCTTCCAACCTGCCTGGACCATGCCGTCGTTCCCTGTGTGGAAAGTGACCGAGGGAGCGGGGGGCATGACCGAAGCCGAAGAGGAGTTCCGCGAATTCGCGGCGGCGGTTCAGGGTCATCTGAGGCGCAGCGCCTATCTGCTGTGCGGTGACTGGCATCTGGCCGAGGACATCGTCCAGTCCGCTTTCGTCAAGATCTTCCGTGCGTGGCGCAGGGTGCGGAAGGTCGAAAACCAGCTGGCGTACGCCCGGCAGGTCGTCTACCGCTGCTTCCTCGACCAGTACCGCAAGGACAAGAGGCAGCTCCCCATGGTCTCGATGGAGGGGCTGACCGAACCGGTCGCGACGGAGTCCGGCGAGCCGTTCGACGGCGTCGTCCTGGAAGTGCTGGCCGGGCTGCCACCCGGGGCGCGGGCCGTGATCGTGCTGCGCTTCTGGGAGGACATGAGCGTGGAACAGACCGCCGCACTGTTGGGGGTGACGCAGGGGACCGTGAAGAGCCAGACCTCGCGGGCCGTCGCGCAGCTGCGCGAACGCTTGACGCTGGCGTTCGAGGAGCAGGCCCGCCGATGAACAGTTCTGGAGTGGAGCCGATGGATGGCGACGAGGACGTGCGCCGAATGCTGAGCGGGGCGGCGATGAGGAACGAGAAGGAACACCGGGACCTGATAGGGCCGGCTGTGGAGATCGTGTTGCACCGCCGTCGATTGATGCGGACGTACGGCGCCGCCGGCTCCGGTCTCATGGTGGCCGCGGGGGCCACGGTGGCGATCTGGTTGAGCGGATCATCGACCGAGGCGCGTCCCGTACCGGCGGCCTCCAGTACCCCGACCGTCTCGGCCGCGCCGCCCACCGGGCAGACCGTGTGGGACAAGAACCACGACATCTCCTCCAGGCTGCCCGGCATACTGAACCCGTTGCTGCCGAAGGGGCTGTCCGTCGTCAGGTCCACATCACAGGTGCCCAACAGCGGATACCAACTGGTCGGCCCGACGGGGAGCAACGACTTCTCACTGACCTCCTCGCCCAAGGGCCAGCGGAATCGCGCGATGGAAGAGGGGGGCTGCGTGGTCGGCGGGGTGTGCAGCCAACGCACCGTGCCGGGCGGGACCCTGTACATCCAGACCAAGAACTTCACCGCCGACTACGGCGGCAACTCGGGTTACGCCCCGGGCACCGGCAAGCAGGTCCTGACCGTGAACGCGGAGTACGAGTTCCTCCCGGCGGCCGCCGACGGCCACGTGGTCGACGTGGCCCTGGCCACGACGGTCTCGCACGAGCAGTACGCCGCTAGGGCGCCGAAGGACTGGGGCGACGCGCCCTGGCCGCCTCCGGCCCAGCCCAATACCAGCTTCAACGCCTCCGGCGCCCTGCTGTCCCCCGACGACTTCATGGCCCTGATCTCCAAGCCCGGGTTCTCCGCCGTCTCCACCCTCCTGGACCCGGACTCCCCGGTCGATCAGGCGACCCTGGAGCGGCACAAGACGGCGGACGCCACGATCGCGGCGGCCGTCAAACCGATCCTGCCGCCCGGCCTCACGCTGGCCATCTCGAACGGCTCCACCGGCGCCGCACAACGCAGCGAGCTGGTTCTGACCGGGCCGTCCGGTGCGAACCTGTTCAGCTGGCAGGCCCGGCCGCAGGTGAAGACCTGGCAGCACGGATTCGCCTGCGAGCGGCACACGCAGGAGAACTGCACCTGGAAGGAGGTGCCGGGCGGGGAGGTCCAGGTCGTGCACACCTCGGGATCCATGCAGGCGCTAGGCGGCGCCTCCCACTACGCCGACGGTCAGACCTCGGCGGTGATCAGTGGCGGCGACGTGTACACCTACCTTCCCGACGACCCGAACGGAACGGTCATCGAGCTCTCGACCGGCGAGCAGATCCGCGACATCCCCTGGGCGGCCACCCGCCCGACCGACGGCACGTACGCCGACCCGAGCAAGGCGTGGCCGCCGCCGGCCCGCACAGGAGAGGCCTTCAACGCCGGGGGCTCGCTGATCAGCCTCGACCAGTTCGCCGCCATGATGCGGACACCGGGGATCGCGGACGTCGTCAAGACGGTCAACAGGGCTGTGGACCCGCTCTCCGGCGACTCCATCGCGATCTTCGACTGAGAAACCTTCACCGGATCGCCGCCGAAGCGACGGCCGGCGCGGCTTGTCAATCCACTGCGGAAGGCTACGTTACTAGCGCGTAGTGCAGCCATCGGAACCGTCTTCCGCGGAGGAACCCGTGAGCCACCAGCCCGCCCCGCAGCCGCACGATCCGGAACGACAGAAGAAGCACGACGTCAGCCGCCGCGACCTGATCGCCGGATCGGCCGGCGCGCTCGGCGCCGCCGCGGTGGCCGGGGTCGGCGCCGGCTCCGGCCGGTCCGGTCAGCCCAGCGACGCGCAGAAGCGGCTGCTGGACACGGCGCTGGACGCCTCGACCGGCGCGGCCAGCCTGAGCGACGTGAAGCACGTCGTGGTCCTGATGCAGGAGAACCGCTCCTTCGACCAGTATTTCGGCACGCTGTCCGGAGTCCGCGGGTTCTCCGACCCGGCGGTGCCGACCCAGACCGTCGGCGGCAAGACCCACCCGGTCTTCGACCAGTTCGGCTTCGCGCCGGGCGTCGGCCCGTCCGCGACCGGGTACCTGCAGCCGTTCCACCTGGTGAGCAATCCGCCGTTGGAGAACGGGCAGAGCACCAACGACGTCTCGCACAGCTGGGCCACGCAACACCAGAGCTGGAACGGCGGCGCGATGGACTCGTTCATCACCGCGCACCTGGCCGCCGACGGCGCCACCGACGGCCCGGTCACGATGGGCTACTTCACCCGGCAGGACCTGGCGTTCTATCACGCCCTCGCCGACGCGTTCACGATCTGCGACGGGTACCACTGCTCGGTGCTCGGCCCGACCGACCCCAACCGGCTGATGCTGATGTCGGCCTCGATCGACCCCGAGGGCGCGCACGGCGGCCCGGTGGTGCAGACCTTCAGCAACCGGATCGGCGAGGCCGGGAAGCTGACATGGGAGACGATGCCGGAGCGGCTGCTGGCGGCCGGGGTGAGCTGGAAGGTCTACAACGACCCGATCGGGCTGGCGGCGCTGAGCCCGCTGCCGTACTTCAAGAACTACGACAACCCGTTCTCCCTCACCGGGATCCAGCTGATCGCGCGGGGGCTGACCCCGAGCTACCCGCACGACTTCACGTCCGACATCGCCTCCGGCAAGCTGCCGTCGGTGTCGTGGATCATCCCGCCGGTCGCGCAGTGCGAGCACCCGGCCGCGCCGCCGTACTACGGCGAGTACTTCGTCCAGGAAGTGCTGGCCGCGCTCGTGTCGAACCCCGAGGTGTGGGCGCAGACGGTGGTGTTCGTGGTCTACGACGAGAACGGCGGGTTCTTCGACCACGTGCCGCCGCCGACCGCTCCGCGGGGGACGCCCGGCGAATGGCTGGCGACGCTGCCCTCGGCCGCGGGCGGGGTCGACGGACCGATCGGGCTGGGGTTCCGGACGCCGGCCCTGGTGATCTCACCGTTCAGCGCGGGCGGCTTCAAGTATTCGGGGACGCTGGACCACACGTCGGTGCTGCGGTTCATCGAGACGCGGTTCGGTGTCGCGGTGCCGAACCTGTCGGCGTGGCGGCGCGGGGTCACCGGGGACTTCACCGGCGCGTTGAACCTGACCGCGCCGGCGAACCCGGCGTTCCCGACGCTGCCGGTGGTCACGCTCGGGGATACCTCGGTGGCGGAACAGGCTGTGCTGAACGCGTTGGCCGGGACGCTCGACGTCGGGATCCCTTACCCGCTGCCGACGTCCAACAGCATGCCGGTTCAGGAGAGTGCGCCGAGTCGGCCGGCGGTGCCGGTCGCGTAGACGTCTGCGGGGTGAGGTCTGTCTCTGCCTCCGGGGCCGGCGAGAACGCTGATCCCGGAGGCGGAGTGCTGTCGCGGACGAGGTCGTGGAGGCGGAAGCGGCCGGGCTGCGGCTGCTGGAGCAGGCAGGCGTCGAACAACGACTCCAGGTTGCGTTCCGCGACGTCCAGTGGGACCGCGGCGAGGGCGGCGGCGGTGTACGCATCGGTCTCCGGCCCGGAGTAGCGACTCAGGCTCCTGAGAAATCCGTGCAGATCCGGGTCGAGACGGCGGTGCGACAAGGCGATGGTGGCCATCACGTCGTGGTCGGCCGTGGACAGGAAGCGGGCGCGTCCCGAGCGGTCGCGGAGTCGGGCGGCCAGGTGCGCGACCGTCCAGCCGGCCCGATCGCGGAGCCGGGCCGCGGCGATACGGATGGCGAGCGGCAGGTGGCCGCACAGGGTGACGACTTCGGCGACCGCATCCGGCTCGGCCTCGGCCCGCCGGTCGCCGAGAACGCGAGTGAAGAGCGTGACGGCGTCGTGGTGCGGCAGGACGTCGAGCGACAGCGGGGTCGCGGCCTCCAGCGCGGTCATCCTGTGCCGGCTCGTGGTCAGGACCAGCGTCGACGGCGTAGCCGGGAGGAGGGGAAGGACGTGGGCGGCGTCCAGGGCGTTGTCGAGGAGGAGGATGGCGCGCCTGCCGGCGAGCAGCGAGCGCCACAGGGTACTGCGACGCTCGAGCGCTGCGGGGATGCGGTGCGAAGGAACTCCGGCGTCTCGCAACAGCGCCTCCAGCGCCTGGGCCGATGTCAGCGGGGCGTCGGTGAGACTGAAGCCGTGGAGGTCGACGTAGTACTGGCCGTCGGGGAAAGCGTCGGCCAGTCTGTGGGCGAGATGGACGGCGAGCGCCGTCTTGCCGACGCCTCCCATGCCGTCGATCGCGAGGATGCGCGGCAGGTCCACGGCCGTGGCCCGTGCGACTTCCTCGTCCCGGCCGGTGAAGTCGAACGGCGCGTAGGGGAGGAAGTTCGGCGCTTGCGGCGCCTTGCCTTTGCGCTCCAGCGGCGGGTTCTCAGCGGCCTCGCGGAGGATCCGCGCTTGCGCCCTGCGCAGCTCGACACCGGGGTACAAGCCCAGCTCCTCGTCCAGCAACCGGCGCCCCTCCTCGAAGACGCCGAGGGCGTCCGCTCGCCGTCCGGCGTGATGGAGCGCGGTCATGAGGCCGGCGCGCAGCGACTCCCGGAACGGATGCTCGGCGACCAGGGCCCTGAGTTCCGCCACCAGTGCCCCGGCGTCCCCGGCCTCGCCCTCCAACCGCAACGCGATGAGCCGCTCCACGGCCCCGAACCGCTCCTCGTCGAGCGCCGCCGCCGCGTCCGCCAACCGCTGTCCGGGCACCCCCGCCAGCGCCGGCCCCCGCCACATCCCCACCGCTCGCTGAAGCAACCCGATCGCCCCACCCCGATCCCCCGCCACGACCGCCCGCTCAGCCTGCCGCACCAACCCCCGGAACCCATGGAGGTCGATCAGCTCCTCCGCCACCTCGATGCGATAACCCCGCGCCGTCGTGACAACGGCGATCTCACCCCCCGCCCCACCCAGCTCACCCCGCAGCAGCCCCACGACGTTGTGCACCTGCTGCCGCGCCGAAACCGGCGGGCGCTCCCACAACGTGTCGATGAGCCGCTCCGTCGACACCACCTCATTGGCCCCCAGCAGCAAGCACGCGAGCAGCTTGCTCACCCGCTGTCCGCCCAGCGCCACCCGCCGCCCACCGAACCGCACCTCCAACGGCCCGAGCACGTAGAACCCCGCACACCCACCGTCCATCGACCGCTCCCCACCGCGTCAGCACCAGGAGCTGTCATTATCAAAGGGCTCTGCGACGGATGGGCCTGGGATTCGACCAGGGTCAAATAGTTCAGGATTCGCTGGGGAAACCAGTGGCTGCAGAGGCGACAGACTCCAAGAGCCGCCTTCACGCGAAGCTGTTCGCAGACGGGTCGGCGGTGCCCACGTTCTGGGACGTCATCGCCCGAGCGCTCGCAGCGCCGCCCGGAACGCCGGATCACGCCCCTCGGTGAACTGCTCCGGCGTGAGGGTCGGGACACGGATGTCCGGTGGGATGCCGGCGATGTCGTAGGTGCTGCCGGACGGGGTGAGGTATTCCTCGTTGGGCAGGCCGAACACCCAGCCGTTGGGAAGTCGGCGGGTGAGGATGTCGGAGAAGACGCCCTGGCTGTTCTCGCCGATGAGGGTCGGGCGGGGCGTGCGGTTGAGCAGAGCCTGGGTTGTCGTCTCGGCGGCGCTGAAGGTGGCGCCGCTGGTGAGGATGGCCAGGGGGCCTGTGTAGTGGGGCGTGGTGGAGGGGTGGGCCAGGAAGGGCTGCGGTGGGGTGAAGCGGTTCGGGTGGGTGGGGTCGTCGCGCGTTTGCTTGGCGTAGGCGAAGAAGGGACGGTCTGTGAGGCGGGAGGCCAAGATCAGGCCGAGGGGGTCGTCGCCGCCGCCGTTGACGCGGAGGTCGAGGATCAGGCCCTGGAGGCGGTGGGGGCCGGCCGTGCGGTCGGCGGTGAAGACGGCGTCGAGGGCGGTGGTGAAGGCGGCGGCGTTGGCGGCATAGGTGTCCGCGTCGGTGTACCTGGCGAACTCGGAGATGCGGAGGTAGCCGATGTGGCCGGGGAGGTCGGCGTAGGCGACGTGGCCCTGGCACCAGGTGCGCAGCGTCGAGGCGGGGGTCTTCGGGAGGTCCGCCTGCTGGATCAGGGCCAGGGCCTGGGCGTCGAAGTCCGGGGACGGGCTCGGGGTTCCCGGGCGTTGCTCGTAGATGCTGACGCCGTCGCCCCGTAGACCGACGTGCGCGTCGTGAAGCGGACGGATCATGGCGGCGAGGATGTCGCGGAGCTGCGCGTTGGTGGTGGTCGCGGTGACCTGCGGCCGGTAGGTGTCGTAGACCTGCTGCCAGTCGATGCCGCGCTGGGCGAAGAACGGGTAGTTCTCGGCGAACGTCCGCCAGAACACGTCGAACGTCTCGACGGGCGTCGCCGGGGTGGCGTGCTCGCAGGCCGCGGGCAACGCCGGCAGACGGATCAGGGTCCGGTCGCCGAGATTCGCATCGATGTGCCAACGCGCCCGCGACGGACCCGGACCCGGCGTGAACGTCGAGACCTCGCCGTCGTCGTCGCTCAAGGTGTCACGGATACAGCTGACCGCCGTCGTGTCGTAGGTCTCGACCGTACTGCCCGCGATACGCAGGATGGTGCCGTAGCCGTCAGTCCGCCAGACGCCGTCCATCCGGACGTCCGCAGCCTGGGCCGCAGCCGCTCCGAACAGGCCAGAGCCGGCCATCACCGCCGCCACCGCCGAACACGTGGATCTCTTCACGTGTCTCATGGTTATCCGGAACGGGGCGGTATTACACCGTGCTATCCGCCGTCTTCAGTACGAGGCTAGCCCCGTACATCCGCGCCGGCCGTCCCCCGAATGCCGCTCCCACCGGGTGCACCACGCACACCGCGCTTAGCGTCGGCCCCAAAGAGAGGAGCGGTCACCATGTCCCACCCCCTGCTCAACGCGTTCTGGATGATCTTCTGGTTCTTCCTCTGGATCATGTGGTTCATGCTGTTGTTCCGTATCATCGCGGACCTGTTCAGCGACCATGACCTCAGCGGATGGGCCAAGGTCGGCTGGACGATCCTGGTATGCCTGCTGCCGTTCATCGGCGTCTTCATCTATCTCGTCGCCCGCGGCAAGGGCATGGCCGAGCGCAGCGCGGCCCACGCCCAGCGGAACAAGCAGGAGTTCGACGACTACATCCGGCAGACCGCAGGTGCCGGGGGCGGCGCCGCCAGCCCGGCCGAGGAGCTGGCCAAGCTGGCCGACCTGAAGTCCACCGGCGCGATCTCCGAAAGTGAGTACGAGCAGGCCAAGAAGAAACTCCTGGCCGTCTGACCCCGCCGCGGCGGCGGGGTCAGGCCGCCGCCCGACGCCGCGACTTCCGCGCCCTCCGCGCCTTCCGCGACTGAACGCGGGCCGCACGCAGCGCTTGGCCGCGATGGTAGAGCGTCACCCCGGGACGTCTTCCGCCCTCAGGCGGAACAGGTCTTCGGCGGCGACGTCGACCATCGCGGCCAAGCGCTGTGCGCGCATTGAGATCATCTTTTGGAAGACCTGGCCCGCGGCTCGGCCGCTGCCGAACTCCCGCGCCGCGCCCTTCTGCAGGGCCGCGAAGTACGCCGCGAGCGCCGTCTCGGGCCGCCTATGTCAGCTCGTACTGGTGCGCCCGCGCCTGGTGGCCGTGTTCCGAAATCTGGGCCACATGACGTTCCCGGGCCGAGACAGACGAACGTCCCGCGTGGACCGCGCTGAACGCTGACCGCCCGTGCCGTCGGCGCCCTCGATCCGAAGGGGCGCTGGCCGCTTCCCGCTCAATCGTGGAGTCCTCCACATGAGCGACGGCCTTCCCCAGCACCGGACCCCACCACATTCGAACCGACGACCCGCAGCGATGCGTCGTCGACTCCTGCCACGCCCACGCGACCCGCGCATGCCCGGATCCGGCAGCGCTCAAGCGTCACATTGCTGGAGTCGGCGGCGCTCAAGCGTCACATTGCTGGAGTCGGCGGCGGTCTTCGGCGCGTCGGCAAGCATGTCTGCCCTGATGCGGCAGCGGCGTCGGATGCTGGTGATGGAGAGCCCGAAGAGTCGCCTCGGCCACCGCCCGCGCCGCCGGATCACCGTCTTCGAGGCCTTCGTGAGGCACGATCCATCCCCCTGACAACCCGGCCAGGTCCCGCGTAACCATCAGGTACCTGATTTATCGAACCTTGACCTTCCAAGGGATGACCAAGGGGCTATGGCACATGGCACGCTTCGCTAGGCACCACCTCACGAACCCCTCGACAGGTTGGATTCCACGGCATGCGAACTGCCACCCGCTTCCGACTGCTTCCGATCGGAGCAGCGTGTGCGGCCCTGACCATGGCCATGGCCGGACCTCAGGCTTCCGCCGAAAGTCTCAGAACCACGCAACCCCATCCGCATCCCCACGCCATCGCGAAGTCGACCACTGCGAAGTCGTCTACTGGGGTTGGCATCCGGGCCGACGCCGTCGGTGGGCCGCCCGGTGACCCCGACGGCGGTCTGGACGACCCCTCTGCCGCCGACCAGGAGTACTTCGCCGAGCGCAGCGCGCCGGGTGTGGTCGCGCCCGGGGCCTACGGCGCGGCCTGGTTGCAGACCCAGTTCATGCCGCACTACGGGCCGACGTGGAAGGAGGTGACCACCAAGCCCTACAACGCCGACGACCCGCGGTACCGCGACTACGACTCGAACTCCTCCGGCGGGGCCGGGAACGTCACCGGCCGCATCACCGGCCTGGCCGCGGACAACTCCGGGCACGTCTACGCCGGCGCGGCCAACGGCGGCGTGTGGCGCTCCTCCACCGGCGGCGGCAACTGGACGCCGATCTCCGACGGGCTGCCGGCGCAATCCACCGGCGACCTGGAGCTCGACGGCTCCGGGCGGCTCTGGTACGCCACCGGCGAGGCGAACACGGCCTCGGACACCTTCACCGGTGCCGGCGTGTTCGTGCTCTCCGACCCGGCGCACGGCCAGTTCTCGGTGTTCAACCGGGTCGGCGGCAAGGAGCTGGAGTCGACCAGCATCCGCAAGATCCGTTTCATCGGCGACACGGTCTACGCCGCCACCACCCGCGGGCTGTACTCGCACTCGGCGACGAACCTGTGGGGGCCGTGGAAGCTGGAGTTCGCGCCGAACCCGGACTTCCTGCCCGGTGGTTCGCAGGCCGCTGACCCGCACGCGCCGTACAAGAACATCGTCAACGACGTCACCGCCGATCCGAAGGACCCGTCGAAGCTGATCGCGGCGATCGGGTGGCGCAGCGGCGATGCCTACAACGGCTTCTACACCAAGGTCGGCGGCGCCTGGACGAAGATCACCGACAGTCTGGGCGACCTGCCGAACACCCCGGCGAACATCGGCGCGGTGACCTTCGCGCACTCCGCCGACAACTCGATCTTCTACGTGATCGACGAGGACCCGACCCAGATCGCCAACCCGAAGTCGAGCCTGGGTGGCGTCTACTCCTCCACCACCGGACCGTTCGGCCCGTGGAAGAAGATCGCCGACTCGGCCAGCCTGGAAGCCTCCGGCTCGGCGGAGACCGGCGCCACCTACAACCCCGGCGTGCAGTCCTGGTACAACCAGTTCCTGCAGGTCGACCCGGCCGACCCCAAGCACGTGTACCTGGGTCTGGAAGAGGTCTACGAGTCCCACGACGCCGGCGCGACCTGGAACACGGTCGGCCCGTACTGGAACTTCACCTACGCGTGCTGGAACATCGACCCGGCCAAGCAGACCGGTGACTGCTCCCCCACCACCCACTCCGACCAGCACGCCGTGGCCATCGGCAGCGTCGGCGGCAAGAGCTTCGTGGTGGTCGGCAACGACGGCGGCGCCTACAAGCGCCCGGTCGACGGCAAGCTCGACGCCAACGGCCACGCCGCCGACTGGCAGTCCCTGAACGACGGCAGCATCCGCACCCTGCAGTACTACTCCGTGGGCGTCGGCGCCGACCCCTCCGGCAAGGGCGTGGCGGTCTCCGGCGGTCTGCAGGACAACGGCCAGTCGATCCTGCGCAACGGCGACACCGTGATGGGCTCCAACTTCGGCGGCGACGGCGGCCAGACCCTGGTCGACGCCGCCAACGGCTGCAACATCGCCGAGGAGTACACCAACCTGAACATCTGGGTCACCAACGACTGCGGCCAGAACGTCTCCACGGACTACTCCACCTCCACCGAGTACAGCGTGGCCCCGAACGACGGCCTCAACGGCACCGCCCGCTTCATCGCCCCGTTCACCGCCGACATCAAGGACCCGAACCACTGGGTGGCCGGCGGCCAGCACGTGGCGGTGCAGTCCCACGGCTACGCGATCCGCGACAGCAGCGAGTGGACTGACATCTACGACTTCGGCGCGGGCAACTACGCCTCCGCCGTGGCCGAGTCCGGCGGCAAGATCTACGCCGCCTGGTGCGGCGCCGGCTGCAACACCGTCGGCTTCACCCGCGGCATCGCCGTCGGCAACGCCGACGGCACCGGCTGGCACCAGCTGAACCTGCCCGCCGACGGCAGCGTGCTGCCCAACCGCTACCTGTCCTCGCTGGCCGTCGACCCGAACGACAGCAACCACGTGTACGTCACCGTCTCCGGCTTCTCCCGGGCCTGGACCGAGGGCCCCGGCGCGGGCGTCGGCCACGTCTACGAGTCCCGCGACGGCGGCACCACCTGGAAGGACCTGTCCGCCAACCTGCCGGACATCCCCGCGGACTCCCTGGTCATCACCGACCACGGCGGCCTGGCGGTGTCCACCGACCTGGGCGTGTTCTACCGCGGCGCCCACGACCGCACCTGGAGCGTGCTGGGCGAGCACCTGCCCACCAACGCCACGCTGCAGCTGAAGCAGGGCCCGGACGGGTACCTGTACGCGGCCACCCACGGCCGCGGCATCTGGAAGCTGCGGATGCCGTAACCACCGGCACCATCGTTCGGCCAGCAACAATGCGGCGCCCCGGGCTACGGGGCGCCGCACCTTTTTGCGTGTCCCCTCACCGTTTCTCGCCGCTCTGCCGCTTCGCCCGCAGCATCAGCAAGTCGGCGGTCCGGAACGCCTCGGCCAGCCCGCTGGGCTCGTTGAGGGGCGCGAAGCCCACCGTCATGCTCACCGGCGTGCCCGGGGCCAGATCGTTCCAGTCGTGCGCCTCGACGGCGGCGCGGAGCCGGTCGCCGATCTCGCGGGCCTCTGCGGGCCCCGCACCGGGCAGCACGATGACGAACTCGTCGCCGCCGTACCGGGCCAGGAAGTCGTTCGAGCGCATGGTGCGGGACAGGATCGCGGCCACCTGCCCGAGCACCTGGTCGCCGACCAGGTGGCCGTGGACGGTGTTGACCTCCTTGAAGTGGTCGAGGTCGCAGACGCCGAGCATGGCGGTGCCGTCGCTCCGGCCGAGTTCGTCGACGTAGCGCTCGAGGTGGCGCCGGTTCGGCAGGCCGGTCAGGGCGTCGGTGTGGGCCTCGTCGGTGTAGCGGGTGAGGGTGCGGCGCAGTTCGTCGAAGTCGAGGCGGACCGTGATGCCGTCGACGAACAGGTCGTACACCGGATCGGCGGCCTTCGCGAAGCACACGGTGACTTCGCGCGCGGCGGCGTAGGCCGCGGCGTAGTCGCCTTGGACGACATAGGCCAGGGCTCTGAGCCGCGGCACCTCCGCGCTGCCCAGCCGGGTGTCCGCCGCGCTCGCCCCCTTCAGCAGATCCAACGCGACGGCGGGCCGGTACTCCGCGATCGCGAGGGCGGCGTGGCCGAGACGGCGCAGCTCCTCACTCTCCAGGAACGGCTCGGTCCCGCCGTTCAGCAGCTCGCGCGCGTCGAAGTCGCCGTGCCCGCCGAGTGCGGCGTACCGGGCGGCCGCGTACCCGAGATAGGCCCGCTCCATCTCGATCAGGTCGGAGGAGTGCAGCTTCACCAACAGCTCCCGGAGCATGGCCTTCGCCGCCTCGGTCTCCCCCCGCTGGTCCAGCCACACGGCGTGCCGGACCTGGATCTCGGGATGCGTCGCCAGCCGCCGGTCCATCGCCGTTCCCTGCAGGCTGATCTGCTCGGCGTGGCCCTGCGCGACCACGGCGTGCCGGTGGAAGCCGACGTACGAATAGGTCACCGCCATCGCGATCCAGGGCCGCAGCGCCCGGACGTCGGTGACCGTGGCCTCCAGCGCCCGGGCCCCGCGCACGAGGTTGGTGACACACCGCTCCAGCGACCCCTCCCGATGGGCGAAGAAGGCCGCCAAAGCATGAAATTCCCCCAAGTCGGCCGGGGCCACCCCACCGCCCTGCGCCACCCGCCACGCCTCGTCGATGACTTCGGGGCACTCCCGCAGCCGGTCCGTGTTCAGCAGGGCCGACAGTTTGGCCAGCAACACCCCCAGAACTTCCTGCGGGTCCTCCAAGCCGACCAGCAACCGGTCCGCGAGCTCGATCGCCTCCGCGTGCCGCGCCTCCCAGTTCAGCTTGGAAACGGCCAGCCGGGGCCCACCCCAAACCGACGAACCCTCCTCGCTGCTCACCTGCGACTCCAGCATGGTTCCGGCAAGATCGGCCTCCCCTCCATCCTGCGCCGACCGGAGCACTTCCGCCCTGTGGAAAGGGGCCGGACGGGGGTGGGGACAGTCGCCGGCGTCCGGTCACTTCGGCTCCACGCACTTCCAGGTGACGGACCCGGAGATGGCCTGTCCGCCGTCGATGTCGATGATCTTGGTGAAGACGATGGACCCGGAGCCGTCGGCGTCGACCGTGATGTCCGCGATGGCCTGCGACACGTGCTCGGTCGAAGCGGAGTCGGAGACGCGGTAGTCGGCGTCGCCGATCATCAGGTCCGTTCCGCAGCTCGCAGCACGAGCCGAGCTGCGTTGACGCGGGCGGAGCGCCGACCGGTAATGCAGAGTTCTGAGTCACTTCACCCCGTCCTCAGGCTTCTGACATATGAGGTGTGACATAGTACTAGCGATCGGCGGGGCACCCACCCGCCCGCTCGCACCGAAAGGGAATCGCTATGCGCACCACCCGGAAGCTGGCCGTCGTCGGAGCCGCCCTCCTGGGCGCGGCGGTCGCTGCCGCCCCCGCTCACGCCGACCAGACCGTCACCAAGTGCAGCAACTGGAAGCTGAGCGGCACGCACTACCTCCAGTCCTGCATAGACGTCACCGGCACCCAGGTCCACACCTACGGGTACGTCAGCGCCGCCGGCACCACCGCACCCGACGACGTCGACGCCACCATGACCGGCCGTCTCGGCAGCCCGGGCACCCGCCTCGCCTACCAGCCGAGCACCGTCCACCTCGACGCCGACACCGTTCTCGTCGACGGCACGACCACCACCGCCGCGGCGGGCACTCCCGTCCGCGCGACCCTCTTCCTGCCGCACACCCTCGGCACCGGCACCCTCGTCGGCCCCGACAACGCCGTCTTCCTCGACCCGGACGTCCCCTCCGGCCCGGTCGGCCCCGGCGGCCAGTCCTCGACCCTGGAGCAGATCACCGTCTGGGCCACGGTCACCGGCTGAGCTGAGAACACACGAACCACGCGGCCCGGATGACATCCCGGGCCGCGTCTCGTCGCGTGATCTCAGCTCTTCGCAGGCCCGATCAGCCCCAGCAGCCCGTCGGCCTCATGGTTGAGGCCCGCGGCGAACCAGAGATTGTCGGTGCCGCCGTTGGCCGCGGTCCCGGGGAGCAGGCCCCACAGGCCGTCGATCGCCAAGGGCTTGCCGTCGGCGCCGCGGAGCGGGCCCTCGAAGTGGCCGCGGTGGTCGTAGGCGTTGATGCGACCGTCACCGAAGTCGCCGACCAGGATGTCGCCGGCGAACTGGCCGAAGGACGCGGGGGCGACGGTGATCGCCCAGGGCGCGTTGAGCGGGCCCCGGCTGGCGAAGCGGTGCCGCTGCTGGCCGAAGTCGGTGTAGACGTCGACGAAGCCCAGCCCGGCGCCGTCCACCTCGTCGTGCTTATCCGCGTCCTGCTTCGCATAGGAGACGTAGACCGCGTCACCGACCACCGCGACGTTGAACGGCGCGTAGCCGGCGGGCAGCGTCGGGTCGTGGAAGATCGTCGGCGGCACCGCGAGGCGGCGGAACCGGGAGTCGAACACATCCACGCGCGCATTGTGGAAGTCGGCCGCGAGCAGGAACGACCCGAGCGGCGTCGTCCACAGCGCGAGGCCCTTGTAGACCGCGCCGTCCGCTTGCGCGACGGTGATCGCGCTGCCGGTGTCGACCTGCGGGTTCCAGGCCGAGATGCCGCCGTTCTCGCTGTCGAAGATGAAGAACGCGGGGCCCGACTTGCCGTTCTCGGTCACGACGAAGTCGCCCGTGTCAGCCGGGTCGTGGAACACCTGACCGGTCGGCGCCCCTCCAGGGATGGCGATCGTCGCGTGACCGCCCGGCGACACCTTCGCCACTCCCCCGCCCGCGGGCGTGGCGTAGAGGGTCGTCGCGTCGGCACCGTTGTCCGAGCCCACACCGGCGTCGCCGGCCCATGCGCCAGCCCCCACGGGTTCACCAGCGCAGGATCCGTCAGCTGTGCCATCCCCGGAATGTCGGACACCAGGTTGGTCTGCACAAACGCGGTCGCGTGCCCGTGCGCGGACGCCGACGGTCCCAGCATCACCCCGCTGACCGCCAACAGCCCGGCCACGACCCCGGACGTCACCCGTCTCCTCGGTTGCCTCACCTTGTTCACCTCCATGAGGTGACGCCCATCCGGACGCCACCAGGCCGAAACGACGGCCACAGGGAGATGGTTCGACTGTCACCTCCGTAGACTCGTGCCGAATCGCCGGATCTTCGACCAAGGGACTTCCCGTGGAACAGCGCACGCTCGGCCGGACCGGCCGCCGGATCGGTGTCGTCGGCCTCGGGGCCTGGCAGCTCGGCGCCGACTGGGGTCGGGTCGACGAGAACCAGGCCCTGGACGTGCTGTCCGCGGCCACCGACGCCGGTGTCACCTTCATCGACACCGCCGACGTCTACGGCGACGGCCGCAGCGAACAGCTCATCGGCCGCTTCCTGAAGTCCCACGGCGGCGAGGGGATCACCGTCGCCACCAAGATGGGCCGGCGTATGCCGCAGGTCCCCGAGAACTACACGCTGGACAACTTCCGCGCCTGGACCGACCGGTCCCGGACGAACCTCGGCGTCGACACCCTGGACCTGGTCCAGCTGCACTGCCCGCCCACGGTCGTCTACTCCACCGACGAGGTCTACGACGCGCTCGACACCCTCGTCGCCGAGGGACGCGTCGCGGCGTACGGGGTCAGTGTGGAAACCCGCGCCGAAGCGCTCGCCGCCATCCGGCGCCCGGGCGTGGCCACCGTGCAGATCATCCTGAACATGCTGCGCCTCGCGCCGCTGGCCGACGTGCTGCCCGCCGCGCGCGAAGCCGGCGTCGGCATCATCACCCGCGTCCCGCTCGCCAGCGGACTGCTGTCGGGCCGCTATGACGAGAACACCACGTTCGCCCCCGAGGACCACCGCACCTACAACCGGCACGGCGAGGCGTTCGACGTCGGCGAGACCTTCTCCGGCGTGGATTTCACCACCGGTCTCGAAGCCGTGCGGCGCCTGGCCCCGCTGGTCCCGCCGGAGGCGACCATGGCGCAGTTCGCGCTGCGCTGGATCATCGACCAGCCCGGGGTGTCCGTCGTGATCCCCGGTGCGCGCAATCCCGATCAGGCCCGGGCCAATGCCGCGGCCGCCGGCCTGGCCCCGCTCCCCGCCGAGAGCATGGCGGCCGTCGAGGCGGTCTACGACGACCTGATCGCACCCCAGGTGGCCGACCGCTGGTGATCAGCCCTCAGCGTTCCAGGCCGAGGGCTCGATCGATCTCCGACAAGCTGAGGCGGTCCGCGTCCGCGGGACTGGCCGCCACAGCTTGTAAGAGTTCGCCGTACAGGCTGATCTCGTCGAGAGCCGTCTGATCGAAGACGGAGGGATGGTGAGGGATCGGCCGACGGCGGTCCACCGACCCTTGAGTCGAGTCCTGCCTCTCCCTCCCCACCCCTTCAGGCTCTCACAAGCCGACCCGCAACCGGGGCGAAACCCTGACGCGGGCTCTCAGAAACCCCCGGTGCCGTTCGGCGTCCCGAGACCCGTGGGACCGTCGTAGCCGGCGCCCGCGGTGCACAGGTACGTCGGCGAGCAGGTGCCGTTGGACCCGCTGGTCACGTCGAACAGCGACCCGGTGTGGGCGTACGGGTAGGAGCCGGAGGTGATCGAGCCGGTGTTGCCGGCCAGCGCGTACACCGAGGCGATGATCGGCGAGGAAGCGCTGGTCCCGCCGACCTGCACCCAGCCGTCGGCGCCCTGAGCCAGCCCGAAGGCCAGCAGCAGGTCGCAGAAGGACCCGCCGCCGCAGCTGTTCGCGGTGTCGTAGACCGCGACGCCGGTGTTCGGGTCGGCGACCGCGGACACGTCCGCGACGGTCCGGTTCGCACAGCCGCTGTCGTGCTGCCACGACGGCTTCGTCTCGTTCGAGGAGCAGCCGCTGCCCGCGCCCGACCAGGCGGTCTCGGTCCACCCGCGCGCGTTCGACGCGGTCTTCAGGCTGGTGCCGCCGACCGCGGTGACGTACTGCGACGAGGCCGGCCAGCTGACGCCGAAGCCGCTGTCGCCGGAGCTGGCCGTGATGGCCACGCCGGCGTGGTTGAAGTGCGGGTCCGCGGCCGTCGTGGTGCTGTCCTCCGAACCACCCCAGCTGTTGGAGACGGCCACGACCCCGGACGTGGCCGCGGCGGCGTCCTCGGCGGCCGACAGCGACGTGGTGTCCGCGCTGCTCGCCTCGACGAGCAGGATGTGGCAGGTCGGGCAGATCGCCGAGACCATGTCGAGGTCAAGGCTCTCCTCTTCAGCCCAGCCGTAGTCGGCCGACGGCAGCGGTGAGGCCTGCCCGCTCTGGTTCACCTTCTTGAAGCAGCCGTTGGCCGTGGTGCAGGCCGGCAGGCCGTAGGCGCTGCGGTAGGCCCCGAGGTCCGCTTCGGCCTTGGGATCGTCGAACGCGTCGACGATCGCCACGGTCCGCCCGGCGCCGTCGGTCCCGCTCAGCTTGTAGGCGGCGATCAGGTCCGCGGGACGGAGCCCGGAGCTGTTCGGGTCACCGGTGGCGGCGGGCGCCAGCCGCCCCTTGCCGAAGCAGCGGATCTTCCCCGAACCCGGCGCCGCGCAACCGAACGGCAGGATCGGCGGCGTCGCCGACCGGGCCGCGGGAGCGGCCGCGGCGGCCCCGGGGGCCGGGCCGGACCCGGCTCGCGCGGGCGCGGTGAAGGCCAGCGCCATGACGAGCGCCGCGCCGAGCGCGGCGATCCTGGCACCGGTTCTCCGGAAGATCCTCGTGGACGGGGCGGATGTGCGTGGGTCCATGTCGCCTCCAGACGGCAGACGGACGTACGGGAGCGCGCATCGGGCGAGGTCGCCGACCTCTGATACCGACGGAAGCCGTCCCACCACCGGCCGTGACCGTCGCCCTCCCTGGGACTATGCGAGCGTCCGCGTAGAGAGTCAAGCCCCTGTGACAGAACTCTGCGTCACTGAATGGCGACCGTCGGCCCTCGCCTCTCAGTCGATGCTCTGGAGGAACCGCCAACTGACAACGCGGTTCGCGGATCAGATCCCCAGGCCGTCCATCACCTCGGGAGCCAGCCCGAAGGCGGTCGTCATCCCCACTCCCGCGGTGACCGACACGACGCGCACCCCGTCGGCCGGTGCCGCGATCAGGAACGGCTCCGGCGCCGACGCGTACACGCCACGCCAGCGCTCACGCACCCGAAGGTTCGGGACGCCCAGCAGTCCGGCCGTCTGTTCCAGAACCGCGGCGTCCAGTGCCTCGTCGTCGAACGGCTCCGGCGTCGTGGCGTAGGCGTGGGTGTCCCCGATGGTCAGCGTGCCGTCCGGCCGCTGGGTGAACATCAAGTTCAGTCCGGCGTCGATCAGCTCCGGGTGCTCGGCGGTCAGCCGCTCACGCAGCTTCGGTAGCGACGGGCACTCCGCGAACCCGCCGTAGCGCAGCATCGAATAGCCGGTCTGCACGGCGGGCCCGATCGTCGCGCCGGTCGGGTTGTCGACCCGCAGCATGCGCAGAGCGCAGCGCCGGATCTCGTGCGCCGTCGCGAGGTCGGGGAAGTGACGGTCCACGTCGTGGCCGACGGCCACGATCACGGTCGCGGCGCGCAGGACGCCCCGGCTGGTGCCGACCGATCCCGGCTCGATGCCGTGGACCGTGGTGCCCCAGTGGAACACCACGCCGCGGGACGCCAGGTGGGCGGCGATCGCCGGCACACACGCCCGCGGATCCACCCGCAGGTCGTCCATCAGCCACGCACCGCCCAGGACGCCGGGCCCGACCGGAACGCGCTCGGCGACCTCGACGGCGTTGAGCAGCCGCACTTCCCCGGCCCGCAGCTCGGCGAACTCCGCCAGCACCGCGGCCTCCTCGGCGTTCCGGGCCACCATCACCGTCCCGGTGCGCCCGACCCAGAACCCTGCTTCAGCGGCCAGCCGGATCCAGGTGGCGCGCGCGGCCCGGCCGTAAGCCAGGGCCCGCCCGGATTGCGCCGTGGCACAGGCGTGGCCGAAGTTGCGCACGGAGGCGCCCACCGCGCGCTCGTCCCGCTCCACAACGGCCACGCTCAGGCCGCGGTCCACGGCGACGAGGGCGTGCGCCAACCCGACGATGCCCGCCCCGACGACCACCACGTCCGCCGTACCCGCTGAAACCGTCACGCCGAACCGCCTGCCGCTCGAAGATCGCCATCAGATCCGCCCGACCTTAGAACCCGCAGGGCGGCGCGCGCGGAAGAAGGGGTGAACGGAATGTGTACGGCGACTTGCCGCCCCGACGAATCTCCGGGGCGGAGGAGGCCGCGTCCCGCCGCCGTCACACCCGGCTGCGCGCCGTCCACAGCTCGGGGAACACAAGAACGTCGGCGCGCTTGGACAACCACGCCACCCCGGACGATCCGCCGGTGCCGACCTTGGAGCCCATGGCCCGGCGGGTCGCCATGAGATGGTCGCCGCGCCATCGCCACATGGCTTCGGCGATGTCGGTGAGCGCCTCGCCGAGGCCGACCAGGTCCGGCTCGCGCTCCGGGTCGGCGTAGACGGCGGCCCAGATCTGTTCGACCTCCGGGTCGGCCTCGTGCCGCCGGGTCACGTCGCGGTCCAGGACCGCCTGCGGAACGGGATGACCGCGGCGGTGCAGCAGGTGCAGCACTTCGTCGTAGAGGCTCGGCTCATTCAGCGCCTTCTGCAACTCCGCGTGCGCCTCCGGCGTGCCGGTGTGCGGCACGAGCATCGACACCGACCGCTCGCCGAGCAGGAACTCCAGCCGCCGGTACATCGCGGACTGGAAGCCCGAGCCGTCGCCGAGCGCGGGGCGGTATGCGTTGAACTGCGCCGGGGTGAGCCGGGCCAGGGGCTGCCAGGACGCGTTCAGCGCCTGCAGTTCGTCGAGGCTGCGGCCGAGGGCGTCCATCGCCGCGGGGAGGTCGTCGTCCCGCAGCGCCGCCGCGGCGGTCTGCCACTCGTGGACCAGGAGCGCGAACCACAACTCCATGACCTGGCTGGTGACGAGGAACGCCATCTCGCCCGGGTCCTCGGTGCGGGTCTGCTGGAGTCCGGACAGGACGGACGCCCGGATGTAGTCGTCGTAGGGGGTCGTGCCTCCGAAGTCGAGCCTGGGAGCGAGCACGTCGGATTGCTGGGAAGCGGAGGACATCGGCACATCCTTGGTGTGGGCTGCCGGGTAGCGGTCCGCTCGTACTCATCGGAGCGCCGGTCCCCTCGGGCCATCCGGCGCCGCCGGCCGACCCGACCCCATCATGCGACGTCCGCGCTCCCCACGGCAAGCGTCCGAGTGCCCGACCCGATCACGACCACCCGTGGCGGCTCCCTGTGTCAACCGACTCCGGGTTCGACGGTCACCACAGGGACTGCGCTTCGTTCACACGCGCGATCATGGTGATCCGGCCGGCCTCGCGATCGGCGAGCGCTTCGGCCAGCGCCGCGTCGTAGGTGGCGTATTTGGGTGCCTCGTGGACCGGAAAGACCTGTTGCTCCTGACCGTGCAGCAGGAACAGGCCGTTGTGCTGGGCACAACTCTTCGGTGCGGGCTGCTGTCTGAGCGGCGTCGGGGACCACTCACGCAGCACCTGCCCGCCGGACACGATCACCAGTTTCTCCAGGCAGTACAGACAGGAGCGCGGGTTGTCGAACACGTCCCACAGGCGTTCGCTCCTGGCGAAGCCCCACCATGCGTCCTCCCCGGTCGGAGCGACCCAGGCTCGGCTGATCCTGTCCTGGTTCACGAAGAACCACTGCGTGCGGGTCTCGTCGACGTCGAACGGATCGAGCCAGTCCGCTTTTGGAAACTCATAGCCGATGGCGGTACGCACGGGGTTCTCAGCCATGGCCGCCATAGTATGCGCGGCGCGCAACCGTTCCCCGAGGGCGACAGCGGTTCGTACCACCTCGACGAGGACGGCGACGAGGAGGTCGAAACCGGCCATCTGGAGATCGGTTCGATGGGCTGCGGCGACGAAGTCGGCCTGGTCGTGACCGGACCCGCGCGCGGGCGTGTGGTGTGGCCCACCGCGCCCTCGGTGACCACCGGATAACACTGAGGGTGACGAGCTCGAACTGGCGCTACAGTCACGCTCAGAAGGCTCAGGCATGACTGGTTGGGGGGATAGCGAAGTGGTGCAGGACAAGATCCCCGAGGGCTTCGAGCCCTGGGGTGTCAAGGACATCCTGGTCCCGAAGGAATTCATCAGTTGGAAGGCCATCGTGAGAGCGGTGGCCTTCCTGCTGCTCGCCGGGGTGCTCGTGGACTGGGCGGTCCTGTTCCACGTCCTCGGCTGGAGCGCCCTGGCGCGAGAGGCGGGCGGACGGTGCGGCAGCGGCGGCATCGGCCTGCGGCCGTGCCCCCGGGGGATGGCACCGGTGCTCCTGCTGGCGTTCTTGTGGACGTTCGCCGGGATCGGCACCCTGGGCGCCGCGGCCGCGTTCGCCGGCAAGGCGTGGCGGCGCCGTCGCCTGCTGTCGTGCTCGGTGTTCGCCGCGGGTGTCGTACTGGGAACCGCGCCGGGCCTGGCCGGCTACCACTGGCTGCGCACCGGCGAATGGAAGGTCTCCGCCGCCGGGCCGAAACAACCGCCCGCGCCCGCTACGCTCCACAAGCTGTGGGCCGCGCCGGCGGACCGGCCGTCGACCGTCCGGAGCGAGGGGCACTGGACGACCGCGGACGGCGCCGTGGTGCGCGTCCGCACCGACCGGGCGACCGCGTTCGACGCGGCGACCGGCGCCGTCCGGTGGACCTTCCCGTTCCCGGGCGAGGACGCGCTCTGCTCGATGAGCCGCGACGTCGCCGACGGCGTCGGACTGCTCTCCTACGCGCTCGACGGCGAGAAGTGCGCCGGCGTCGTCGCCGTGGACACGACCACCGGCAAGGAGTTGTGGCACACCGACCGGGTCACCGACGACGAGGCCACGGGCTCCGGCGTCACGATCGACGTCCTCTCGGCGGCCCCCGGCGTCGCGGTGCTCGCGGAGAACGCCGACCTGAAGGGCCTCGACCTGCGCACCGGCCACCCGCTCTGGCAGACGCCGATCGACTCCGGCTGCGTCGCGACCGGCACCCTGGCCGCGAAGACCGCCACGCTCGTCGGCATCGACTGCGGCGACGCCGGCCGCAGGGTGCTGTCGCTGAACACCACCACCGGCAAGCAGCTGTGGCAGGCGAACCCGCCGTTCAGCGGCAAATGGAAGACGGGCCCGGAGTTCCTCTCCGCGGATCCGGCGGTGGTGCGCTTGGACGAGATCGGCAGCCGGGGCCAGGACGTCATCGTGTCCTACGACGCCACGGGCAAGCAGAGGGCTGCGATTTCCGTGTCGGGACCCGACGAGGACGTGGCGGACACCGTGTTGCAGGCCGCGGTGAGCCCGCCCTTCGTGGTCTCCGCGGACACGCTCGTCGTCCCGGTGACCGTGCCGGGCGCAGCCAGCGCGGGCCGGATTTCGGGTTACTCGCTCGCGACCGGCCAGCGGCTGTGGACCGTCGACCCACGCGCCGGCAGCACCAGGACCGGCTCGGAGAGCGTGTTCGGGGTCGCCCCGGACGGAGGGGCGGTGGCGGTCGCCACCGGCAAGCGCCTGCTGCGGCTCGACGTGACGACGGGGAAGGTCCTCGGTTCGTATCTGAACGCGACCACATCCATGAGCCCTTGGCCCGACGACGCTCTGGCGGCAGTGGGCGGCCACTACGTCTACCTGTCGGAGGATGGGACCGGTCGGACGCCGCCGATCGCCGCAGCGGCACCCTGATGGAACAGGCCCGGTCGACCCGAAAACGCGGCGCTCGCCGCTGCGCGACTGGTCGACCGGGCCCACCGGTCAGTCGATGCCCAGGCCGAAGCGCTCAGCGAACTCCGCCAACTGGGCGCACCGCTCGTCCGGCTCGCCGGGCCGCAGCCGGCTCGACCCGCCGACGTGGATCGGAAGTGCGGGTCTCCCCAGCGGCTTGTCAACGTCCCGGTGTCCACGGGGAAGTCGCGCCGGCGTTGCCGCCCCGCCACCTAGCCCTCGTAACGTGTGCCGCGTCCCACACCCCTTACCTGCACCAAAAGGACGCACATGGCAACACAGGAACACCCCGAGCGACCCGAGATCCAGCTGCCCGCATGGGCCGACCCGCAGGTACCGGAGAGCCGCCTCGACCCCCAGGGGGTGTCGCGGCGCGGGCTTCTGGGCCGCACCGGGATGTTCGGCGCCGGATTCCTGGGCGCGTCGACGCTCGGCGCGGCCGGCCTGTCCGCGTCTCCCGCACGGGCCGAGTCGGCGTCGGCGGCTGCGCCGTCCCCGGCGGCCACGGACTCGGACTACGACGCGCAGGGCGCGCCCCGGCCGAAGTACGCCTACCTGGTCGGTGACCACCACGTGCACACCGTCTACAGCCACGACGCCAAGTACGGCTTCGCGCAGTCGGTGAACCGCGGTGAGCAGTTCGGCCTGGACTGGATCGTCTACACCGAGCACAGCAACTTCGGCCACGCGAAGGCCGGCGGCGCCCAGCGGGAGCACGACGAGATCGTCAAGGCCCGCAAGGAGAACCCCCGGGTCCTGATCTTCCAGGGCCTGGAGTGGTACATCCCGGCCGCCGAGCACGCCACCGTCATGGTGGCGCCCGGGGCGAACGACGTCGCGCTGCTGACCCAGTTCGAGCTGGCCTACGACGGCAAGCTGACCGGCAGCAGCGTCGGCAAGGCCGGCGACCCGGCCACCGCCGCCAACGAGGCGAAGGCCCTCGCGGGCATCCGCTGGCTCGGGCAGAAGAAGCGCGAGGGCTTCGTCGACGACGTGCTGGTGCTGGCCAACCACCCCAGCCGGCTGGGCATCGACTCCCCGCACGAGCTGCGGGCCTGGCAGGACGCGGATCCGTCGGTCTTCATCGGCTTCGAGGGCGCTCCGGGCTCGCAGGCCAACGCCGAGCCGGACTGGGTGGCGTACCGCGAGAGCGTCTACGGGCCGGGCACCTACCAGCGCGGCGAGTATCAGAACTCTCCGTCCGACCAGAGCTGGCCCGGCTACCCGCCGGAGAGCTACCGGACGTTCGGCGGCTTCGACTGGATGACCGCGACGGTCGGCGGCATGTGGGACGCGCTGCTGTCGGAGGGCCGGCTGTGGTCGATCACCTCCAACTCCGACAACCACCGCACCCTGTTCGACACCTACGCCGACGGCCAGTACCCGCCCGGCAAGGGCTTCGACGACCTGGGCTCCAAGCCGCTCCCGGTGGACACCGGGGTGCCGCAGCCGGGCAGCGACTTCTGGCCGGGCCAGTTCAGCCGCACCCACGTGGGTGTGGAGAGCTACGACTACCGGCAGGTGATGGACGGCCTGCGCGCCGGCCGGGTGTGGGTGGACCACGGCCAGCTGCTCGACGGCCTGGACGTCTGGGCGGTCCCGGAGCACGGGGCGGGCGAGCCGGTCACCCTGGGCGGCCGGCTGACGCTGCCGCCCGGCCGCGCCGCGACGCTGTACATCACGATCACCACCGCGACCCGCCCGAACTTCCACGGCGACCTGCCGGCACTGGCGCACGTGGACGTCATCACCGGGTCGGTCGCCGGCCGGGCCAAGGACCCCGACTCGTGGAAGGCCCCCGACACCCGGGTCATGAAGCGCATCGACGTCACCGGCCGCACCGGCACCTACACCCTGAAGGTCCCGCTGCCGCGCCGGGACACGCCTTCGTACGTGCGGCTGCGCGGCAGCGACGGCAAGCGGCTCGGCGTGGGACCGCTGGGCGCCGCGGTGGACCCGGCGGGTCCGGTGCAGCACCCGGACAACGACGGTGACCCGTGGCAGGACATGTGGTTCTACAGCAACCCGATCTTCCTGGATGTGAAGCGTCCGGGCGGCCGGGACTGACTCGGGTGACAGGAGCCTGACAGACATACGGTCCGCACTCCATGGGGAGTGCGAACCGTCTGTCGTCGTCGATCAGCGGCGAGTGGCCTGGTACTCGTACACCGTGGTCCGCGAGTCGCATCCGGCCGGCGGGATCATCTCGACCCGGAACGTCCCGGTCCGGCGGTCGAAGTCGACGCCTTCGGACTCGAAGTCCGCGGGCTGCCCGGCGCAGGCGCTGATCAGCGGGAGCGCGCCGAGCGTGGTGACGTGGCCGGTGACGGTGGTGCCGTCGAGCTTGTGCCGCAGGTCGATCTGCAGCAGCGGCTTGACCGTCGGCCACAGCGCCGTGTCGTTGGCATCGGAGGCGCACAGCAGGCGGGTCGCGTCGGCGAACGTGCAGCCCTGGATGTCCTGCACCGGGTGGTCGAGCTCGATGGTCGCGGCCAGCGGCAGCTCACCGCCGGCGGGCGCGGTGGCCCGGTTCAGCACCGGCGTCGGGAAGACCAGCAGGCGGGTCATCGTGTCCCACTCGCCCGCGACCATCCACTGGCCGTTCGGCGACACCGCCGCGAAGGAGTTGTTCATCTCCTCACCGGGCGCCAGCGGATGCACGTAGTTGTAGGCGGCACCAGACGGCAGCGTGACCCGGAACATCTTCGCCGAGTCCGCCGCCGTGCCCTGATACGCGTCGAACACGAGGCCGGCCGAGGAGTCCGGGTCCCCGACGTGTGGCCAGCCCGCGGCACGCACCGAGTCCGGGATCGAGGTGTTGCCGCTGTAATACAGCGAAGAGCGGCCGTGCGGGCCGAAGACCGTGGCCAGGCCCTGGGCCTGCGACTGGGAGTCGATGGTGTACTGGCCGGTATAGCGCAGGCCCTTGAGCGACGGGACTGCGGGCGCGGCCGGGGCCCGGTCCGCCGCCGCGGCGGGAGCGGCGTTGTGCGCCGCGGATACGGCGAACGCACAGCCCAGTGCGGCGAACGCGAGGGCCCGGAACCGGGCGCGCGTACGAGAAGAGCAGAACGACGTGATGGACATTTTCGGTGACCTCCGATGAAGCGGTTGAGCTCACCTTGACGCAGCGAGGAAGCAAGATGATCTCGCTACGGTGAACGACCTCCGCCGATCGCCCGAATGATCGGTTCAGCGCGTACTCGAGGACACGGTCACGGCCACGCGTCCTGATGCAGCATCTTCCGTCCGGCGGAGTGCTTCATGGTCGCCGAGCTGGTGTACGAACGTTGCATACCGGCCCTAATTTAAGGCTCTGTCTTCTATGCACCAGGCTCAGGGCAATTCGCCACACCGTTCGACGCGTCCGCTTCGAAGGCCCGTCCGGCGCGCTCCTCCGTTTGGCCGTCCCTCCGCTTCGAAATGCTGAACGAGGGCAAGGAGGTAGCTGTTCGAGCACGCCGGACCTACCACCGTGGAGGAACTGCGATGTTCCAGCTCTTGTGGATCATCATCCTGGGCCTCATCCTGGGTGTCCTCGCCCGCCTCATCCTGTCGGGCAAGCAGGACATCCCCATCTGGCTGACCGTGCTCGCCGGTATGGGCGGCGCCTGGCTCGGCAACGCCGTCGCCGGCTGGATCGGCGTCCGCCACACCGGCGGCGTCGACTGGATCCGCCACGCCCTCCAGCTGGGTTTCGCCGTGGCCCTGGTCGCCCTGGCCAGCTCCCTGTGGGCGGGACGGAGCGCGGCGCGGCGCTGACCGATCAGACGGCCTCCGGCGCGAGGCCCACGTAGTGATGGATGAGCCCGGGCAGCTGCTTGAGGGCCGGGACCAGGTACTCCGACGTCTTCGTGTTCATGGCCTCGACCTCGGCGAACCGGCTCGGGTCGAAGGTGGCCGGCGAGATCCGGACGTAAGCGGTCACGGGCAACGACTCGGTCATGGTCCCGGCCGGCAGGTAGATCCCGTCGCGGGTCGTGGTGCTGGACGTACATCGGCGCGACCAGGAACGAGTCGCCGGCCATGGACTCGCCGGAGGTGGCGTAGGTCGGGTTCGACGCGTTGAAGCAGTCGGCGTTGCCCAGCTCCGGTGCGCGTGTCGTCCGAGCGCGCAGTCTGCGCGTCCGGTCCGGCTACTGGTCCAGCTGCCGGATCTCGACCTCCATGGTCCAGCCCGCCTTCGGTGTCCGGGCCGCCGTTCGGCCTTTCACCTACTCGCTCGGCTGTTCCTGTGACGGGCCCCGTGACGTGGCGGCGGCGCCGAGCCGGGTGAGCGGCGAACAGTCCTCACCGATCGCCGACGTCGCCGAGCACCGGCTTGAGGTCCAGCACCGGGGTGCCGTCGAGCGCCTCCAGGTCCCGGACGTGCAGCCGAGTTCCCTCGACGGCGAGCACCCGCACCCGGTGCAGCCCGATCGGATTGGGCCGGTCCGGCGACCTGGTCTGGAAGACCCCGGTCACCGGACGGCTCACGTCACCGCGCGGATGCACCGCCAGCACGGCCCGATCGGCGCGGTCCAGCCAGGTCAGCACGATGACGTCGGCGCCCGCTTCAAGGCCGGCCAGCGCCGGGGCGCACGCGGCGTCGATCACGATCCACGCGTCGGGAGCACCCTCGTCACCCTGCCGCGGGGCGTCGGCACGATCACGAAGTGAGGACTCCACGCGTCCGACGGGACGAAGGTCAAGATCGGTCATCGCCTCAGGATAAGTCAGGGGTCGGAGGCCGGGACGCTGCTTGGATGAACGTCCCGCCCGCGTGCTGGTGAGGGACTCCGCCCGCGGCAGCGACGTGGCGATGGCGGGCTGCTGGACTCCACGCAGGTCAAGCACATGATGCCGGGAGTGGCGATGCAGCCCCGGCGCTCCTGAGCGATCATGGAGACATGGACCGTCTGAACGAGCCTCACGGTGACGGCCCGCCTCCGACGGCGGTGCTCCGGGGCGGACCGCTCGACGGGGAGACCCACGCCCTCACGGACCACCGGTTCCTGCTGAACATCACCCGGGGCCACGTCACCTACCGCTACGCGCCCACTTCGAAGCTGGACGACCGTTATCCGACGCTGGTGGTCTTCGAGTTCGTCGAGCAAGTCTGACGCCGCCTTCCGCCGCCCGTCACCCGGAGGGGGCAACTCAGCGCACCGAAACGCGCGCCATCATGCCGTCTGTCTGAAACTGGTTGTCAGCAAATGGATTCGCCTGGCGGCCGTCCGGACTCGTCCGGGCCGGCCGTCCATAGCGAGAGAGACGGCCGATGACCACCGTGCAACCGCCTTCCCCACCGCCCCCCATGCGCCTTCGGGAGCTCGCCTTCGGCGCGGCCTGCGCCGCGGCGCTCCGCGCGGCCGCCTCGCTGGGGGTCGCCGACGCCCTCGGCGACGAAGCGATGACCGTCGACGAACTGGCGGCCGCCGTCCAGGCCGACCCGCGATCACTGCGCCGCCTGCTGCGGGCGCTGTCCTGCCGCGGGGTCTTCGCCGAAGCCGGCGACGACCGGTACGCCCACACCGACATGTCCTGGCAGCTCCGCGAGGACGCGCCGAACAGCCTGCGCTACATCGTCCTGTGGTGCACGGAGCCGTGGACGTGGCAGGCCTGGCCCCGGCTGGACGACGCGGTGCGGAAGGGAGGCAGCGTCTTCACCGACCTGTTCGGCAAGGAGTTCTTCGATTACCTGCACGACGACGCCGGCCAGTCGGCCACGGTGTTCGACAAGGCCATGACCCATTCCAGCCGGCAGTCCGCGGCCGACCTCGTGGGCTTCCTCGACCTCGCCGGCGTGTCGAGCGTCGTCGACATCGGCGGCGGCCAGGGGCACGTGCTCGCCAGCATCCTGGAGAAGTACCCCGGGATCCACGGCACGCTGCTCGACCTGCCTCAGGTGGTCGACCACGTCGACCCCCGGCTCCGCGAGGGCGGGACGCTCGCGTCCCGGACCCGGCTCGTGGCGGGCGACTGCCGGACCGAGGTCCCCGTCCAGGCCGACCTCTACATCATCAAGAACATCCTCGAATGGGACGACGACAGCACCCGCAGGACGCTGCGCAACGTGGTCGCGGCCGCGCGGCCGGGCGCCCGGGTCGTGGTGGTCGAGAACCTCGTCGACGACAGTCCGTCGATGTCGTTCACGACCGCGATGGACCTGCTCCTGCTCCTCAACGTCGGCGGGGCCAAGCACACCAGGGCGAGCATGCTCGCCCTGCTGACCGAGGCCGGCCTGAAGGTCGAGGACGTGCGGCCCGTCAACCCGTATCTCGACGCGTTCGAGACCACCGTGCCCGGCTGACGATCCGGGCGCCCGGCTGAGGATCCGCAGCCGGGCCGCCGGGAATCAGGTGACGACTTCAGCCGGGGCTTCTTCGAGCTCCGGCTGAGCCGTCGCCTCCGCGGCCATCGCGTCCACCAGCCCCGTGGTGTGCCGCGCCGTCCGGAACTCCTCCCGGGCCAGGACCTTCCGCAGGAAGCCGATCGTCGTCCGCACGCCGCAGCCGTCGATCCGGAACTCGCTCAGCACCCGGTCCATCCGGGCCAGCGCCTGCGGGCGGTCCGGCGCCCAGACGACGGCCTTGGCGAGCAGCGAGTCGTAGTCCGGCCCGACGTACCAGCCCGGATACGCATGCGTGTCGACGCGGACGAACTGACCGCCGGGCTGCACGAACTCGCTGAGCAGTCCCGGCGTCGGGGCGAACTCCCGGGCCGGGTCCTCGGCGTTGACGCGGCACTCCAGCGCCACGCCACGCGGCCGGACGTCGTCCTGGCCGATCGTCAGGGGCTGTCCGGCGGCCACGAAGAGCTGCTCGCGGACGATGTCGATCCCGGTGACCATCTCGGTCACCGGATGCTCCACCTGCAGGCGGCAGTTGATCTCCATCAGATAGAACTCGTCGTCGGGCGTCAGGACGAACTCGAAGGTGGCCGCACCGACGTAGCCGACCGCCGCGGCGCCCTGTACCGCCGCCGCGCAGATGGCGGCGCGCACGTCCTCCGGCAGGCCCGGCCCGGGGGACTCCTCGATCAGCTTCTGGTGCCGCCGCTGCACCGAGCAGTCCCGTTCCCCGAGGTGGACGGTCGTCCCGTGGGTGTCACGGAGCACCTGGACCTCGATGTGCCGGGCATCCTCGACGAAACGCTCCAGATAGAGCCGCTCGTCACCGAACACCGCGCGGGCGTGGGCACTGGTCCGGCTGTAGGCCCGCGACAGGTCTTCGGCGTTGCGGACCACGGCCATCCCCCGTCCGCCGCCGCCCGCCACGGCCTTGAGGATCACGGGGAAGCCGACGGTCCGGGCCGTCTCCTGCGCCGCCAGAGGCCCGGTCAACGCCTCGTGGCTGCCGGGCAGGACGGGCAATCCGGCCTGGGCCATCAAAGCACGGGCCACGGCCTTGTCACCGAGCTGCCGCATGATCTTCGCGGGCGGGCCGACGAAGGTGATCCCGTTCGTCTCACACACTTCCGCGAAGTCCGGGTCCTCCGAGAGGAACCCGTACCCGGGGTGGATGGCCTCCGCCCCGGTCTGCAGGGCCGCCTCGATGATCGACGGGATGTGGAGGTAGCTGCGTTTGGACGGTGGCGGGCCGATGTGCACGGCTTCGTCAGCGAAGCGGACCACGGCGGAGTCCCGGTCCACGGTGGAGTAGACCGCCACCGTGCGGATGCCGAGCTCGCGGCACGTCCGGGCGACCCGCAGCGCGATCTCGCCCCGGTTGGCGATGAGTACGGTCGAGAACATTCAGCCGCCCTCACCAGCGGAGACCGGCTCCACGGCGATCAGCCGCTGCTGGAACTCGACCGACTGCCCGTCGTCCGCCAGGATCTCGACGACCCGTCCGGCCACGTCCGCCTCCACCCTGCTCAGCATCTTCATCACCTCGAAGATCCCCACGGCCTGTCCGGCCTGGACCAGATCACCGACGGCCACCAGCGGCGCCGCCCCCGGCTCCTCGGCCCGGTAGAAGGTGCCCACCATCGGGGCGCAGATGTACTTGAGCCCGTTGTTCGGGCCCGAAGACGCAGGCGGCGGACCGGATCCCGGATGGGACTCCACCACCGGCGACGTCGCTTGGGCGGCGGCCGGCGGCGGCGCCGGGACGTTCTCCCACTCCACCTCCACCGTGGTCGACCCATGGCACAGTCTGATCCTGCGCGGCGGTTGCGGTGACGACCGGGCCAGCTCGGCGACACTGCCGCACACCGACTCCAGAGCCGCGACGTTGACCGGGCTCGGGGCGACGAGGCCGCGGGCGGCGCCCGGATAGTGGACGTTCCCCTTCGGGCCGTTCCCCTCGAAGCTCTTCTTCGTGATGTTCACAGTCATGGTGATCCTCTTCCGGCCAGCGGCACAGCCTCTGTGCCGAAGCGGTGGAACCGGCTCTTGCGTTCCTGGATCAGCCGCTCGGGCTCCCAGGGGATCAATTCGGCGAGTGCTGTGCTGACGGCCGCGCCGAGGAGGGCCGCCGCTTCCGCGTGGTCTTGATGGGCGCCGCCCGACGGCTCGGGCACGATGCCGTCGACGACCCCGAGCTTGAGCAGTTCGTCGGCGTGCAGACGCAGCGCGCCCGCCGCGACCGGCGCCGCGCCGCGGTCCTTCCACAGGATCGCCGCGCAGCCCTCGGGGCTGATCACCGAGTAGATGCCGTTGGTGCTGACGAGCACCCGGTCGGCGACGGCCAGCGCGAGCGCCCCGCCGCTGCCGCCCTCGCCGATGAGGACGGCGACGATCGGCACCGGCAGCCGGGACAACAGGCGCAGGTTCTCGGCGATGGCGATCGCCTGACCGCCCCGCTCCGCGTCCTGGCCGGGGTTGGCGCCCGGGGTGTCGATCAGGGTGACCAGCGGCAGCCCCAGCTTCGCCGCCAAGCGCATCAGCCGGGCCGCCTTGCGGTAGCCGGCGGGAGCCGGCATGCCGAACCGGCGGCGGTGGCGCTCGGCCAGGTCGGGACCGCCCTTCTGATGGCCGATCAGCATCACCGGCCGGCCGCTCAGCCGTCCCGGACCACCGACGATGGCCGGGCAGTCCTCCGCGAGCCGGTCGCCGTGGAGTTCGTGGAAGTCCTCCAACAGATGGCTGACATAGTCGAGGGTGGTGGGGCGGTCCGGGTGGCGGGCCAGGCGGACCGTGTCCCAGGAGTCGCGGTCGGAGGTGTCCCCCGGCTGGGCCGCGCTCGGTGTCGACTCGGCAATGTCGACCCGGACCCGGTCCCGGTCCCGGTCCCGGTCCCGGTCCCGATCCCGGTCCCGATCCCGGTCCCGGTCCCGGTCCAGGCCGACGGCATCCAGCAGGACGGTATCGGCGTCGGCGGAACCCGACGCGGCACCGTCCCACCCGATACGGTCCCACTCGACACCGTCCGGCGCGGAGCCGGCCGCACGGGGCCGGCTCGGTTGCAGGCCCAGCAGCTTCCCCAACGTCGAGCGCAGCGCGGACCGCGCCACGACGTTGTCCACCATCCCGTGCTCGAGCAGGAACTCGGCCGTCTGGAATCCCTCCGGCAACCGCTCGCCGGTGGTCTGCTCGATCACCCGCGGCCCGGCGAACCCCATCCGCGCGCCGGGCTCCGCGATGATCACGTCGGCGAGGGTGGCGAAGGACGCCGCCACTCCCCCGTAGGTCGGGTCGGTGATCAGCGACACCACGAGGATGCCCGCCTCGTCGAGTTCGGCCAGAGCCTGCGCGGTCTTGGCCATCTGCATGAGGGACAGGACGCCCTCCTGCATCCGCGCACCGCCGGAAGCCGTGACGAGAAGCAGCGGATGGCCCGTGCGCAGGCTGGTGTGCGCCGCCTCGGTGATGAGCGCTCCGACGCCGCAGCCCAGACTGCCGCCGAGGAAGCGGAAGTCCATCACCGCGGCCACCACGGGCCGCTCCTCGATGCGGCCCGTGGCACAGAGCACCGCCTCCTGCATGCCCGTACTGGCGCGCGCGTCGAGCAGCCGGTCCGAGTAGGGCCGGACGTCGACGAACTCCAGCGGGTCATGCAGCGGCTCGACATGTCTGAGCGGTTCGGCGGACCCGTGGTCGAGCAACTGCTCGATCCGCTGGGCCGCCGTCAGCCGGGCATGCCAGCCGCACTCCGGACACACGTGCAGGGCGCGCAGGAAGCGTCTGCCGTAGATGAGCGCGGCGCACTGTTCGCACCGTACCCAGTCGGCTATGTCCGCGACCGGTCGGTCGTCCGTTTCGACCATGGTGGGTACTCCTCCAGCTGTCGTTCAGGGGACGACGGGGTGCTCCCAGCGGTAGAACTCACGGGCCATCGCGTCCTTCGGCTCCCGCCACGTCTCCGGGTCGTAGGCCTGGACGAAGGCCGCCAGCTTCCGGCTGACGTCCAAGAACTCCGGGTGCCCGGCCACCTTGGCGACTTCCGGGCCGGGCGGGCGCTCGGCCTCGATCAGGTGGAGGTAGACGTCGCCGAACTGGAACAGGCTGCGGCCGGTGACGCCGACCAGGTGCGGGAGCTCCCCGCGGTCGGACGTCTCGAAGACCTCGGCGATGTCGTCGGCCGCGTCGGGCCGCATCCGGGCCACGATCAGGGCGCGGTGCGTCGAGCTCATCGCCGGACCCCTTCGACCTGCTTCTCGACCTTTTCCTTGATGAGCGCCATCTGGGTCTTCGAGTTGCGGTTGATGTGGTCGGTCATGGCCGCGTCGTCGACCGGGGCGGTCGGCTTCATGGCGAAGTCCTGGATCCAGCGCATCCTGGTGCCGCCCGGCACCTCGCCGTACTCCCAGTGGATGTCCATGAACTCGAACGGGCCGGGCTCCACCCGCCGGGCCTTGACCACGAGCGCCGCGCGGTCGGCGTCGCGCTCGGAGACCCAGCTCCAGACCGTGCCGTTCTGGTCCGGATGCATGGTCAGGCGGAAGGTCGTGCTGTCACCCTCCCGTCGCAGCACCTCCACCGAGGAGTACTCGCTGAACAGCTGCGGCCAGTTCTCCAGATCGTTGGTGATGTCCCACACGACGTCCACGGGGGCCGCGATGACGATCTCGTTGTCGGTGTGTCCGGGCATGTCAGGCTCCTGCCTTCACGGATTCGTTGACCGCGTCGAGGAACTCCCGGGGGGTCCTGGACATCTCGGCGCCCTGGGCGATCGGGGTCCCGTAGCGGTTCTGCAGCTCCCCGGCGATGCCGAGCAGGCCGAGCGAGTCGACGCCGAACGCGTCGAAGGTCGCGTTCGGGTGCGCGAGCTCCGAGGGCTCGACGGTGATGCCGACCAGGTTCTTGATCAGCGACGCCAGCTCGTCGTACGTCAGCGGAGGGTTCATGAGTGTCGCTCCTTGCTTCGAAGGGGATGGATCCGTCAGCCGCGACGCAGCACCATGGCCGCGTTGCAGCCCATCAGGCCGCGGCTCAGCACCAGCGCCGTCCGCAGTTCCGCGGGCCGGGCCAGGCCGGTCACGAGGTCGATGTCGTGGTCGACGTCGACGGCATGGGGGGTGGGCGGCACGAGCCCGTGCTCCAGCGCCACGGCCGCGGCGGCCGTGTCGAGCAGCGGGGCACCGCAGTACGCCCGTCCGGTGCCGGCTTTGGGAGCGGTCACCGGGACGCGGGCGCCGTGGCCGCCCAACGCGTCGGTGAGCGCGAGGGCCTCGGCACGGTCGGCCTCCGGCACGCCGAGCGCGTCGGCGAAGACCACGTCGATCTCGTCGGGCGCGCAGCGGGCCTCCGCCAGGGCGCCCTTGATCGCGTGCGCGAGACCGTGGCGGGACTCCTCCCAACGGGAGGCACCGGTGAACGTGGCCGCGTGTCCCGCCAGGACGGCCCGGATCCGGGCTCCCCGCCGGCGGGCGGAGTCCTCGTCCTCGACGACGAACATCGCACCGCCCTCGGCGGGCGTGAACCCGCGGGCCTGGCTGCTGAACGGCAGATAGGCCCGATCCGGGTCCTCGGCGAGGCTGAGCTCCGGGTATCCGAGCTGACAGACGATCGAGTACGGGGCCAGCGGCGCCTCGGTGGCGCCCACGACGACCGCCTCCGTCCCGCGCCGGACGTTCCGGGCGGCGTGCGCGAGGGCGTCCAGGCCGCCGGCCTCGTCCGCGGCCACCACCGCGCACGGCCCCTTGTAGCCGCCTCGGATCGAGATCTGGCCGGTGCTGGCCGCGTAGAACCAGGCGATGGACTGGTACGGGCCGACGAACCGCGGACCCTGCGCCCACAGGTGCTGGAGTTCGCGCTGTCCGAACTCGCCGCCTCCCGAGCCCGCCGCGGTCACCACGCCGACCGCGAACGGTGAGCCGCTCCCGGTCTCGAGCTCGGCGTCCCGCACGGCCAGGTCGGCCGCGGCCATCGCGTAGTGGGTGAAGCGGTCGGTCTGGACCAGGTACCGCTCCTCGACCGCCGTCTCCGGGTCGAAGCCGTGGATCTCGCCGGCGACGCGCAGCGGCAGGTGGGTGCAGCCCTCGCGGGTGACCGGTCCCAGAACGCTGACACCCTCGCTCGTGGCTTTCCAGAACTGGTCGACGCCGACACCGTTCGGCGCCACGACGCCGATGCCGGTGATCACCGTGCGGCGGTCGGTCCGGGAGGCCGTCATGCCGCCACCCCCTCGCGGCGGAGGACCACCGCCGACTGGAAGCCGCCGAAGCCGCTGCCGACCGACAGGACGTTGCGCAGCGGCATCGAGCGGGCGGTCCTCGGCACGTAGTCGAGATCGCATTCCGGGTCCGGCGTGCCGTAGTTCGCGGTCGGCGGCACGACGCCGTCGGCCAGGGCCAGGGTGCACGCCACGAGCTCGATGGCGCCGATCGCGCCCAGCGAGTGACCGACCATCGACTTGATCGAGCTCATGGGGGTCTTGTACGCGTGCGCGCCCAGCGACCGCTTCACCGCGGCGGTCTCGTGCCGGTCGTTCTGCTTGGTCCCGGAGCCGTGCGCGTTGACGTAGTCGATGGCGGAGCCGTCGACGCGGGCATGGGCCAAGGCTCGGTCGATCGCCTCGGACATCTCGTGGCCCTCCCGGGTCAGGCCGGTCATGTGGTACGCGTTGCCGAAGGTCGCGAAGCCGGCGATCTCGCAGTAGATGCGGGCACCCCGGCGCCGGGCGTGCTCGAGCTCCTCCAGCACCAGGACGGCGCCGCCCTCCCCCAGCACGAAGCCGTCGCGGTCGGCGTCGAACGGCCGGGAGGCGTGCTCCGGGTCGTCGTTGCGCTCGGACGTCGCGTGGATGGCGTCGAAGCACGCGACGGTGATCGGCGAGATCGGCGAGTCCGAAGCGCCGGCGACACAGATGTCGGCGCGGCCGTCCTCGACGGCCTGGAACGCGTACCCGACCGCGTCGAGCCCGGCGGTGCAGCCGGTGGACACGGCCTGTACGGGGCCGCGCGCGCCGACGCGCTCGGCCACCGCGGACGCGAGCGTGCTCGGCGAGAGCGCGCGGTGCAGGTGCGGGCCCGCCCGGCGGTGGTCGACGTCCCAGCGCGTGCCCGCGGCGCTGACCCGGGTGTAGTCGTGTTCCAGCCGGGTCGTGCCGCCGACCGCCGTGCCCATCGACACCGCGATCCGCCAGGGGTCCTCGGCGTCGGCGTCGAGGCCGGAGTCGCGCAGGGCCTCGTCGGCGGCCACCAGGGCGAATTGGACGTAGCGGTCGGACGTCGCCAGCTGGTCGGCGTCCAGCCCGCAGGCCACGGGATCGAAGTCGCACTCGGCGGCGATCCGCGACCGGAAGCCGGCCGGGTCGAACAGCGTGATGCCGCGGGTCGCCGTGCGGCCGGCCGTGAGCAGTTCCCAGAAGGCCGGGACCCCGGTTCCGCCCGGGGCCACGATGCCGATGCCGGTCACCGCCACCCGCCGGGTCACGATGTGACTCCCGCTCGTTCCGGGGGGAGAGCCCGCGGGTCGTCCTCGGTGTCGACGTGGCCGAGTTCGGGCCGGGGGGCCAGCGGGCCGAGGTGGAACACCATCCGCGCCTCGGTGCCGCCGACGTTGCGGAAGCGGTGGCGCATGTTCACCGGGATCATCAGGCCCTGGTCGGGGCGCAGCGGGTGGGCGACTCCGTCGAGGTCGACTTCGAGCTCGCCGCAGACCACGTACACGAACTCTTCCGAGTACGGGTGGTAGTGCTCTCCGATGCGTTCCCCCGGCGCCACGATGGCCAACCCCATGAAGCCGCTGGTGGCCCCGACCACCGTCGGCGTGAGCATCGCCCGCAGATCCCCGCCGCGCCGGCGGTTGGGCTCTACCTCATCGACATGCACAATGCGCGGGTAACCGGCCATGGCGACCATTCCTCCACAGATCGTTTCGAGGACAGCAGATTCCTGACCCGCGCCGGGACGGCCGGCGGCGGACAACTGGCTGACGGCGGAGGGCTCAGGCGCCCTTCGCGTGGCGGTCGGTGACCAGGGCCATCTCGCACTCGCCCCGGAACCGGTCGATCGCCGCGTCGTCCCGCAGCTCCCGGCCTCCGAGGTCGACCAGGCGGCTGAGCACGGCGGCCGCGCGCGGGCCGGCGACGCCGAGCGCGAGCGCGGGCACCGACTCGGGCGGAGCCGCGAGGTCGATCACGCGGACGACCGTGTCCTCCCGCTGGAAGACGGTGCTGGACTCCAGCGGCTGCGTCTTGTCGTCCACCGCCAGCCGGTCCTGGCGGGCGAGCAGCTCGGCCACGGCCGCGCCGCACCCGGGCTGGACGGGGTAGATCAGGCCGTGCCGGCTGACCTCGCGGGACGTGGCGGCGGCCACGTGGTGCACCGCGGGCAGTGCGGCCCGCATGAAGAACGAGCGTGCCGACTCCGGGTCGCCGAGGTCGCGGTCCTCCGTCAGGTACGGGTTGATCGCTTCCTCGACCGCGCGGACCTCGGGCTGCATCGCCACGTGGCGCAGGGCGGCGCCGAGGTCGCCGGACACCTCGACGGCCCGCACCACCCGGTTGCCGTGCATGAACAGCGTGGTCCGGCGAAGCTGCGTGCGCCCGTCGACCTGGGCGGCCGGGGAGGTGTAGCCCGCCAGGATCTCCGCCACCTTCTTCTCGCTGCCCGGCTTCACGGTGAACGTGAGGGCGTGCCGGGCGATGCCGTCGGCCACCGGAGCCGGGCCGTCGAAGGTCTCCGAGCCGGTGGTCTCGCGCATGATGGTGAAGCGCAGCGAGCGGGTGTCGCGCACACATCCGTGCAAGGGCTTCACCATTTCGCGATGGGCCGGGCTGTCCACCCAGGACAGGAACGAGTGCGCGTTCTCCCACTCGCTGGTGATGAGCCACTGCAGGGGGTCCTCGATCGACTGGCACAGCTGGTCCGTGACGTGGCCGGGGACGGCCGCCACCTGGTGGCGGAGCTGCTCGTAGGCGTCGAGGAAGCGCTGCTGCGCGCCGTCGACGACGTCGCACATCAGCACGACGCGCAGCCGGGACGCGGCGACCGCGCGGCGACGCGGAACGGATTTCGTCAGGACTGTCATGGTCCGCTTTCTCCCTCAAGGTTCGGAGACTGTCGGGGCCCGAAGAATCCGTCATCGCGCTGCCCGAAACCTGGGGTCGATCGTTGTGTCCCATCAAGATCGGCGCGAGCGATGGGAGGCCATCCGTGCGAAATGCCGCCGTGCGGGATCACTGGCCGAGCGTGATCACCGGTGGTGTCCGACCCTGGGAGACATGGAGCTTTCGATGAACGCGCGGACCGTGGACCGCATACCGGTACTGGTCGTGGGGGGCTCGCTCGTCGGGCTCTCCGCTTCCGTCTTCCTCGGGCGCCTCGGTGTGGGGCACCTGCTGGTCGAGAAGCACTCGGACACGTCGAGCCACCCCCGTGGCCGCGGCAACAACGTCCGGACGATGGAGTTGTTCAGGACGGCGGGCGTGGAACCGCTGATCCACGAGGCCGCCTCGGTCCTCGCCGACAACCACGGGATCCTGCAAGCCGAGGACCTCACCGGAGGCCACCAGGAGTGGCTCTTCAAGGAGATCGACCCCGGTGGGGCACTCGCCCGGTTCAGCCCGTCCGGGTGGTGTCTGTGCAGCCAGAACGATCTGGAGCCGGTCCTGGTGCGGCAGGCCCGCGAGCTGGGCGGCGACGTGCGGTTCGGCACCGAGCTGCTCTCGTTCGAGCAGGACGCCGACGGAGTGACCGCCGTCTTGCGCAGCCGCGAGGACGGTTCGCAGCGGACCGTCCGGGCCTCCTACCTGATCGCCGCCGACGGCCCGCGCAGCCCCGTCCGGCAGGCGCTGGGCATCGGCCAGAGCGGCGCCGGCGACCTGTTCCACAACGTCAGCATCACCTTCCGCGCCAAACGCCTCGCGGACGTCGTCGGCGACCGGCGCTTCATCGCCTGCTACTTGACGAACGAGCAGGCCTCAGGCGCGCTCCTGCCGGTGGACAACAGGGAGCAGTGGGTGTTCCACGCCCCCTGGCACCCCGAAAAGGGCGAGCCCCTCGAAGCCTTCACCGACGAGCGCTGCGTCGAGCACATCAGGACCGCCACCGGCGTCCCCGACCTGGAGGTCGAGATCACCGGGAAGGCGCCCTGGCACGCGGCTGAAAGGGTCGCCGAGCAGTACAGCGCCGGCCGGGTGTTCCTGGCCGGGGACTCCGCCCACGAGATGTCCCCGACCGGCGCGTTCGGCTCGAACACCGGGATCCAGGACGCGCACAACCTCGCGTGGAAGCTGGCCGCGGTCCTGTCCGGCTGGGCCGGACCCGCGCTGCTCGAAACGTACGGCGAAGAGCGGCGGCCGGTGGCGGTCGCGACAAGCCAGCGCGCCTCGGCCCGCTCGGCGGAGCACCGCCACCCGGGCTACGACGCGCTCCCGGGCACCGGCCGGCAGAAGAACGTCCTGGCCGTGGCCCTCGGCTACCGCTACCCCACGGGTGCGGTCCTCGGCGCGGACCCGGAGGCACCGGCCGTACCGGACAGCTTCCAGTCGAACGGCGCCCCGGGCAGCCGGGCCCCGCACCTGTGGCTACGCCGGACGGGTGAACGTCTGTCGACTCTCGACCTGTTCGAGAAGTCCCTCGTGCTGCTCACCGGGCGCGAGGGTGACGCCTGGCACGCCGCGGCGCTCCAGCTTGCCGACCAGCGCGGCATACCGCTTGACGCGTACCGGATCAGCGACGAACCCGGGCACGAGCTCGCGCCCGAGCCCGGTGCCGACTGGGCCGACGCCTACGGCACGGCGGCGGACGGCGCCGTGCTGGTGCGGCCGGACGGGTTCGTGGCGTGGCGGTCGACGGGCTCCGTGCCCGACGCGGCCGCGACGCTGGGCGAGGCCCTCGATGCGGTCCTCCGCCGGAGCGCGTGAAACGCGGCACTACGACGGGACCCCCGTGTGGAACCGCGCACTGGCGTAGCGGTCCGGACGATGGATCAGCGCGGCCGCTCCGACCAGACACGCGTCCGCGTCGAGAGCGGCCGGCAGGATTTGGCAGGATGCTGCGAAAGGCAGCACGGCGTGCTCCGCGAACGAGCTGCGCACCGCGTCCAGCAGTGTGTCACCGGCGCGCGCCACACCGCCGCCGACCACGATCGCCGTCACGTCGCAGGACGCCGCGGCCGCCGCGAGCATCGCGCCCAGCGCCCGCCCGCCGCGCCCGAAGGCCGCGACGGCGACCGGGTCGCCCGCCCTCGCGGCGGCGGCCGGGGCGGCGGCGTCGGGGCGCCGCGGGAGCGGGTCTCCCGGCGTCGGGGCGTCGGCGTCGGGGTGGTGCTTCCAGGGCAGGCTCCGGCCGTTGGCGCGGGCCCGGCCGGCCAGGTCCGCGGTGGCGGGGCGCGGTGAAGGCGCGTCCCACCCGTTGCGGCGCGCCCAGGCGACCAGGTTCGGGCCGCTGGCGTAGACCTCAGGGCAGCCGGCGGCGCCGCACGCACAGCGTTCGCCGCCGACCACGACCGGTGCGTGGCCGAGGTGCCCGGCGTTGCCGCTGGCGCCGTAGTACAGCGCGCCGCCGAGGATCAGGCCGCCGCCGACGCCGGTGGAGACCACGACCGCGGCCATGTCGTCGTGGCCGCGGCCGGCGCCGGCCGCG
>NZ_BAAAQM010000044.1:0-93193 GCF_039531675.1 Catenulispora subtropica | reverse complement strand
CGCCCCGGACGCCGCGGTGCCCGCCGCGCAGCCCCGGGCCGGCGTCGCGGCGGTGACCGTCAGCGGCGCGGTGCCGAACCGGTTGGTCAGGCGCACCCGCACCTGCGCGTTCGCGCCGCTGCCGTAGGTCGTCGGGTGCACGGTCTGGCGCACCGTCTGCCCCGGGAACAGGGAGCCGCCGCCGGAGGCCGTCGCACCGACCGTGGGCGTCGCCGCCCACGCGCCGAGCCATGCCCGCCCGAAGTCGTTCAGCGGCCACACGCCCACCGCGCCCGACGGCGCCCCGCCGCCGAACAGGGAGCTGACATCGGCGGCCGACAACGCCCGCTGATAAGCCCGCACCCCGCTGATCTCACCGCTGAACTGCGCGTTGAACGCGCCGCTGAGCTTGTCCCGGCCCAGGGCGAACGGGCCGGTGGCCGACCACGGGTTCGCGTGCGCCTGCGTCCCGATGAGGGTGCCGTTCACGTACAGGGCCATCGTCGAGGTGCCCGCGTCGTACACGGCCACCAGGTGCGCCCAGGCGTTGCCGGCCGCCGGGGTGGACGACTCGACCGCGTCGGCGTTCCAGCCGCTCGCGTCCGCGGTCGGCATCGCGAACTTCCAGGTACCGGTGCTGCTGACGTACAGCATGAACGCGCCGGTCGTGGTGCCGTCCTGCGTCGCCACGACGCCGTTCACCGCGCCCGGGGCGGGCTTGGCCCACGCCGAGACGGAGAAGCTCTTCGTGGTGTCCAGGACCGCCGCGCCGGTCTTCGCGACCTGACCGGCCTGCCCGGAGAACACCGCGGCGCCGCCCCGGTCGGTGCTGAACCCGAGGTTGCCGGCCAGCGTCAGCGGGTGGCCGCCGCCGGAGGTGTCGGCGCTGGTGGCGAGGTTCGCCGTGGCCGCCGGGCGCACGCCGACGGCCAGCACGTGCAGCGCCGCCGGGCAGGTGCCCGGGACCATCGTCGGGCCCGGATACGGCAGGGTCACGCTGTCCAGCACGCCGCCGGGGTCGGCCGGCAGCACCAGCAGGTACAGCCGGGTCGGCGTCGGGTCCTTCCCGCTCGTGGTGTTGCGGTACGGCAGCGTGTAGGCCGCGGTCTGCGCCGTGCCGGTGATCCAGTCCGGGATGCCCGACGTCGCCGGGCTGTCCGGCGCGGGCAGGCCGTCGGCGTAGCCGATCGTCGCGCCGGAGGGCGGGGTCGCGCCACAGGTGCTCGCCACCAGCAGCCCGACCGCGTCGGCCTGGATCCGCTGGGCCGGGTCCAGCGTGATGGTCTGGCCCATCGCGACCACGTTGTCCGCGACCGTGGCGCCGCTTCCGTCCTTCACGGCGTCCGGCATCGTGAAGTTCATGCCGGACAGCGTGAACGCGGTCCCCGGGGCCAGCCCGGCCGCGGCGAGCGCCTGCTTGGACAGCGAGGCGCCGGAGCCGACCGCGCCGCCGACGTCGCCGTTGGGGTTGCGGCCGCCGAAGTCCATGTCCGCCGCGGCCGTGGCGGTGTCGTCGCTGATGCCGTGGTTGTTCATGGCCGCCGCGAAGCTGGGGAACGCGACGCCGTTGACCGGGGTGGCGCTGAGATAGTCCACGCCGCCCTGGTATTGGAGCTTGGTGGAGCTGTTCGCGGTCGCCGGGTCCGTGCCGGTCACGGTCAGCGTCAGCTTGTGCTTGCCGGGCTTGAGCCGCGTTCCGCCGAGGGAGACGTGGGCCGTGGCGAGCGCGGAGGCGTAGCCGTTGAACGGCGCGGCGTCGGCGCGCAGCGGTGTGCCGTCGACGTCGAACGTCAGCTTGCCGTAGTCGGTAGCCTTCGAAAGTCCGACCCCCAGCGCGTAGTAGGCGTCCAGGCCGGTGGTGAAGGAGAGGCTGAACTTGTCGCCGACCTCACGGCCCGCCAACAGCACCTGCTTGCCGCCGGACCAGGAGTCGGGCGAGAAGTTCTGCACCGAGGTGGCCGGGGCGGGGGCCGGGGACGGGGCGGAGGTGGTGATGGTCACCGCCGCCGTGTCCTCGGCCTCGAACTTCACCGGTCCGGCGTTGTAGTTCGGGGCGATGAAGAACTCGTACCGGGTCGCGGTCGCGGACATGTTGTGGGCCGCGTCGAAACTCTTCACCCACAGCGTGTGGTGGCCGACGGCCAGGCCCGCCGGGACGGTGAGCGCGGCCTTGCCGCCGCTGTCGGAGATCAGGCCGTACCAGGCGCCGCCGGCACTGCGCTGGCTGTCGTAGGAGCAGGTGTCGTTGGTCAGGGCGTCCATCGCGCCGCCGGAGTCGATCGCGTAGGCGTAGCCGACGGTGTTGCCGTTGCCCGCGTTACCGAGGACGAGCTGCCCGTTCACGCCCTGCGGCGGGCCCCAGACCGGGTTGCCGCCGGTGTCCTTCGGGTAGTCGAAGCTCTTCACGGTCGGCGAGGGCATGGCCTCGTTCAGCACGGTGAAGGCGTGGGTCGGCGCGTTGCCGATGGAGGCGGTGTAGTTGCCGTCGTTCTCGCCGGCGGCGTTGGTGTAGGCCCAGGACGGCGGCGCCGGGTCGTTCTGCGGCACGTTCTCCACGGTGGTGCGGAAGCTGTAATCGCCGTTGGGATAGGTGCCGTAATTGGTCTGCCAGGATCCGTAGGCGCCCGAGGAGGTCTGCACCGGGGCGTAGTTCCAGTTCCACGAGATCCTGGTGCCGCTGGAGTTGAGGACCTCGAACCAGTACTTCAGGGGCAGCGGGCTCGGGTTGTTGTCCCAGGCCACGGCGTTGACGGTGAAGTTCGTGTTGTTCGTGACGTAGGTCTTGTTGTTGCAGGTGAACTCACCGGACACGTACTGCCCGCTCGGGGCGCCCGGAGGGTAGTCGTAGTCGATGTCGATGTGCGGGTTGTTCCAGAACTTCTTCCACTGGTTCTTGTCCCCCTCGTTCGGCGCGTGCAGGCCGAAGGAGATGGCCGGCCAGTTGTACCAGATGGCGTCCTGGATGCCACTGGTCACGTTGAACCCGATCTGGGCCGCCGACTTCGGGCACGACGAGTTGCCGCCGGCGTCCGAGCTCTGCGTGTCCAGGTCCCGGTCCAGCGGACCGGGCCACGTGGTGCTTCCGGTCACCCAGCCGGCCTCGCTGATCGTCGTGGGCTGCGCGGTGCAGCCGCCGACGTGGTCCTGCGTGAGGTAGAACCAGGCGCTCGTCAGGTTGGGCTTGACGCCGTTGCGCGGTTGGACCCCGTCGATGTTCATGTCGAAGTAGGTCCGGAAGACGTCGTTGTTGCAGTCGCTCCAGCCGCAGTAGCCGACCCGGGTCTCCGAGCCGCTGTTGTAGGTGCTGTCGAAGCCCTTGGTGGAGATGCTGATCCAGTAGCTGTTCCAGCCGGTGAACCAGGGGTCGATGAACACCGGGTACTTCACGCCGGGGCCGGTGAGGGCGCCGTCCGGGGCGGTGAGGGTGACGTCGACCTCCGAGGAACCCGCCTTGGCGGCGGCCGCCTTGGGGGTTTCGGCCGACGTCTTCAGCTTCGCGACCTTCCCAGAACCCTGGTTCATCGGGGACGGCTTGTCGGAGGCTTCGCCGGACGAGGTCGAGTCCCACATGGTGGCCGCCGGGGCGTGGAAGGCTTCCCGGCCTCGGGCATCGAGCGCGGTCAGCCCTCCGTCGGCGTCGGTGCGGACCGTCACGTCGGTGCCGGTGACGCGCAGGCGCACCGCCTTCAGCGCCGGGTTCGTGGCGGCGGTGGCGTCGTGGACGACCAGGACCTCGCTGTAGGCGGTGTCGGTCGCGGTCAGGACCAGGTCCACGCCGGGCAGAACGTTCGGGTATGTGGCGGCCGGACCGTCGAGGACCGGCGCCGGCAGGGGAGCGGGCCAGGAGACGGAGATCTTCTCGTCCCCCTTGGCGATCGTGACCGCGGGCCCCGAGCCGCCGCCGGAGAAGACCGCGCCGCCGGACGCGGCCTTCGGGCCGACGGTGCCGTCGGCACGGCGGACCAGGGTCGTGTCGACGGCGGTCCATGCGCCGTTCTGTTTCACCCGCACCGGGCGCGCGTAGGTCTCGTAGCGGTAGCTGCCGTCCGGCTTGACCAGCACCTGGCCGGTCTCCGTGGTCAGCGAAAGGATCGGCTGCTCCTTGCCGCTGGACTTCGCCGCGGCGGCGGCCGCCGGCTCGTCGGGGGCGAGGGGCTTGGTGTTCGGCGCCGAGGGCGCCTTCGGCGCCGTGGCGGACGCCGGGGCGGAGGCGGGAGCGGACTCGTGGGCGGACCCGGGAGAGGGCGGGGCGGCGTGCGCGGACGGAGCCGCGACCGCGACGGCCGTGACCGCCGCGAGCAGGCCCAGACTGGCGCGCACGCGCGCCCCCGTGCGGGAACGTCTCATCTTCAACAAATTCCTCGGATATAGGCCGGGCCAGCCGTGGTCCGGCTGGCGCGGGGTCAGGCTAGCGGCGCGTAATTCGGCCGAACAAATATCGCGCAAATGTCACCAACAAAGCTCTAACAAATCACCAAGATCACGGCGTGGGCCTGGGGGTTTTCCGTGTTAAAGGCGTTCTGTGGGGCGTTGTCGGCTGCTGTTCGCGTAGCTAGTATCGGCCTCGCCGAAGTGGCGAAAGTGTCCTTTTTATCCCCAACGATCGGGAAACTCTCGTGATTTCTCCAGGAAGTCGGCCCGCACATTCCCGCGGGGTGCGGGCGGCGGCCGTGCTGACCGCCGCGGCCCTCGCGGCGGTGCTCGGCCAGCAGACCGGCGCCCAGGCGGCGCCCGGCGGTGGATGGCGGCCGCAGCCGCCGCCGGACCACCGGATCCCCAGCACGCCGTTCGTGCCGCAGCGGGCCCCGGTGGTCCGGGGCGGACTGCCGGGCGGCGGCGCGGTGCCGGCGCCGGTGTGGCCGGCGGCGGCGACGGCCGACCTGACGGTCGGGGCGCCCGACTCGGCGACCGCGCGGACGGCGGGCCCCGATCAGCCTGCGAAGACGCCGCTCACCCTGCGCGCCGCCACCGGATCCGCCGCGGGCCGGCCGGCCCGGCCGGCCCCGGCCGGTGGCACGACGGTTCACGTCCGCGTGCTCGATCACGCCGCGGCCGCCCGCGCCGGGGTGACCGGTGTCCTGCTGGCGATGACACCGGCCACCGCGGCGCCGGTCGACGCCACCGTCGACTACTCCGCCTTCCGCACCGCCGCCGGTGCCGACTTCGGCAGCAGGCTGACGCTGGTCCGGCTGCCGGAGTGCGCGCTGACCACCCCCGACCGGCCCGAGTGCCGTACTCAGACCCCGGTGCCCGGAACAGCCAACGACACCGGTCGCCACACCCTGACCGCGAGCCTCCCCCTCACCGCCTCCACGACCCTGCTCGCCGCGACCACCCAGGCCTCCGGCCCCGGCGGCTCCTTCACCGCCACCTCGCTAAGCCCGACCGGCACCTGGGCGGCCGGCGGCTCGACCGGCGGCTTCACCTGGACCTACCCCGTCGCCGTGCCCGCCGTCGCGGGCGGTGTGGCGCCGCAGGTCGCACTGTCCTACTCGTCCAACGTGGTGGACGGGCGGACCGGCACCACCAACAACCAGTCCTCGTGGATCGGTGAGGGCTGGGACTACTCGCCCGGCTTCGTCGAGCGGACCTACCGCACCTGCTCGTCGCTGACCGATCTGCCGGTCGCCTCGCAGACCGGCGACCAGTGCTGGGCCGGGCAGATCCTGACCATGAGCCTCGGCGGCCGCTCCACCGTCCTCGTCTACGACGACGGCACCCACACGCTGCACGAGCAGAACGAGTCCGGCGACCGCGTCGAACTGCTCACCGGGGCGTCGAACGGTGCCCGCGACGGGGAGTACTTCAAGGTCACGACGCCCGACGGCACCCAGTACTTCTTCGGCCGGAACGGCGGCCCCGGCGCGGGCGCGCAGAACGCCACCAACTCCACCTGGACCGTTCCGGTCTACGGCGCGCACTCCGGCGACCCGTGCTACTCGTCCTCAGGGTTCGGATCCTCCTCCTGCACCCAGGGGTGGCGCTGGAACCTCGACTACGTCGAGGACGTGCACGGCAACGCGATGCTGTACACGTACACCCCCGAGACCAACTACTACGGGGCGAACGGCGCCACCACCGGCACCGCCTACACCCGCGGCGGCACCCTCACTCGCATCGACTACGGCCTGCGCGTGTCCGGCGGTTCCGTCTACGGCGACCCCGCCGCCGGCCAGATCGTGTTCACCGTCGCCGAGCGCTGCACCCCGGACGCCTCGTTCACGTGCGACCCCGCGCAGATGGCGGCGAACCCGACCAAGTGGCCGGACGTCCCGGTCGACCAGCTGTGCGCCGCCGGCGCCACGTGTTCCACGCACGCCCCCACCTTCTGGTCCACCAAGCGCCTGGCGAACATCACGACCCAGTACCGGAACGCCGCCGGGGCCTCGGTCAAGGTCGATTCCTACGACCTCGCTCAGGCCTTCCCCTCCGACGCCGATCCCGAACTGTGGCTCTCGGGCGTCAGCCGCACCGGCTATGACGCCGCCGGCACCGCGCTGGCCGCCCCGCTGCCGACCACGTTCTACGGCCAGGCCATGGTGAACCGGGTGCCGAACGTCAACGGCCTGTCCGGCATGCCGCACTGGCGGCTGACCTCCGTGTCGACCGACATGGGCGGCGTCGTGAACGTGTACTACAACACCACCTGCGCCCAGGCGTCCTTCCCGCAGGACCCGTCGCAGAACACGTCGATGTGCATGCCGACCTACTGGTCCCCGCCGCACTACTCCGACCCGATCCTCGACTACTTCGCGAAGTACGTCGTCTCCGAGGTGGACGAGCAGGACCCGAACGGCCTGACCCCGGTCAAGAAGACGTTCTACACCTACACCGGCGATCCGGCCTGGCACTACGACGACAACGAGGTCGTCAAGCCCGAGAACCGCACCTGGGGCCAGTTCCGCGGCTACGGCGAGGTGCACATCAAGACCGGCAACCCGTCCAACGGCGAACAGCTCACCGACACCGCGACCAAGTTCCTGCGCGGCATGGACGGCGACACCCTGCCCGGCAACGGCAAGCGCAGCGTCAGCGTCACGAACTCGCTGAACGAGACGCTCACCGACGACAACGCCCTCGCGGGATCCGAATACGAGAAGACGCAGTACAACGGTGACGGCGGCGCGCGCCTGAGCCGCACCCTGACCACTCCGTCGGTGCTGGCGACCACGGCGACGCGGGCCCGCAGCGGCCTGCCCGCCCTGACCGCCACCGTCGTGCGCCCGGTGAAGGCCCGCACCATCGCCGACCTGGCGGCCGGAGGCGTGCGCACCGCGACCCGCGTGAGCGGGTACGACGCCGTGGGCCGCGTCATCAGCGTCGACGACAGCGGCGACGGCGTCCCGGAGCTGTGCACGACCACGGCGTACGCGGACAACACGACCACCTGGGTGCGGAACCGCGTCTCGGAGACGGTCACCGCGCAGCAGGCGTGCCCCGCGCCCGGGACCGCGCTGGGCACGGCGCTGTCGGATTCCCGAACGTACTTCGACGGCTCCTCCACCCTGGGCGCGCTGCCGGGGGCGGGCGACCCGACGCGCGCCGACCAGCTGAACAACGGCGCGTTCTTCACCTCCGCGACGACGACGTACGACGCCCTCGGCCGGGTGCTGACCGTCGCGGACGCCCTGGGCCGTACCACGTCCACGGCCTACACCCCGGCCGGCGGCGGTGTGCTCACGCAGAAGGTCGTCACCAACCCCCTGGGGCAGAAGACGACGACGGTCCTCAACCCGGGCCGGGGCACGACCGCGTCCGTGACCGACATCGCCGGCCACGTCAGCAGCGCGACCTACGACCCGCTCGGCCGGACCACGCAGGTGTGGCAGCCGGGGCGGACGCAGGGGCAGGCGACGCCGAACCTGACGTTCACGTACGCGATCCAGGCCAAGTCGCCGCAGGCCGTCATCACGAACCAGTTGGTGGACTACGGGACCGGCACGAACTACGTGACCTCGGCGCAGCTGTACGACGGTCTGGGCCGCACGGTCCAGACACAGAAGGCGGCGGCGGGCGGCGGTTCGCAGGTCTCCGACACGTTCTACGACGGCCACGGCTGGACCGTCGACTCCTACGACCACTACCTCATCCAGGACGTGCCGAGCACGACGCGCCGCCAGGTGCAGCCGTCGGCCGTGGACAGCCGCACGGTCACCGGGCACGACGGGAGCGGCCGGGTCACGGCCACGACCACGTACCGGGGCAACGTGAAGGTGAAGTCCGGTTCGACGGTCTACGGCGGTGACCGGGTCACGGTGTTCGCGCCGACCGGCGGCACCACGCAGACAGTGGTCACCGATGTGCGCGGGCACACCCAGGAGCTGGATCAGTACACGAGCCAGCCGACGGTCTCCGGCACCGTGGTCAGCGGCGGCGTCGCGCAGGCGACGAAGTACACGAACGACGCCTTCGGGCGGCCGCTGAGCATGACGTCGGGCGGCGGGACGTGGACGTTCACGCTGGACACGCTCGGCCACCAGATCGCGAACACGACTCCCGACGCCGGGCGAACCAGCACGGTGTACGACAACGCGGGGCAGGTCCTGTCGACCACGGATGCGCGCGGGCAGACGCTGGCGTACACGTATGACGCGGTCGGCCGGCGGACGGCGGAGTACGCCGGTTCCACCTCGGGGACGAAGCTGGCGTCGTGGCTGTACGACACTCTGCAGGCGGGCAAGGAGACGAACGAGACCCGGTACACCGCGCAGGGGAACTACGTCACCGGCGTGAGCTCCTATGACGGCCAGGGCAACGCGCTGGGGCAGGTCACGTCGATCCCGACGACGGAGACCGGGCTCGGCAAGAACTACCTCACCCGCTACACCTACAGCAGCACCGGGCTCAACCTGACGGTGACTCCGGCGGTCGTCTCGGGCATGCCCGGGGAGACCGTGACGAACAGCTACGACAACCTGGGGAACCCGATCGGCGTGCGCGGCACGTCGGTCGTCGCCACGCAGGCGCTGTTCGGGTACGGGAACCCGTCGCAGATCACGTACGGCGGGGCCACGAACAACGCGTACCTGGGCCTGACCTACGACCAGCAGTCGCTGCGGGTCGTCGAGGCGGCTCTGAGCGCGCAGCTGCCGGTGCCGCAGCTGGACGACACCAAGTACGGGTTCGACGACTACGGGCACCTGACCTCCGTCGTCGACACCCGCGGCCCGGCCGGCAGCAGCCCGGTGGACGCGCAGTGCTTCGGCTACGACGCCTTGGAGCGGCTGGGCCAGGCCTGGACCAGCGCGGCGGCCGACTGCACGAAGGACCCGGCGGTGCAGGGCAACGCCGTCGTCGGCGGGCCCGACGCGTACTGGACCACGTGGACGTTCGACGGGGCGGGCGACCGTGCGTCGCAGACCTCGCACCTGCTGCCCGGCGCCACCGGGTCGGACCGGACCACCGCCTATACCTACAACACCACCAACGGCGGCCACACCCTGACCTCGACCTCCGGCGACGCCGCCGGACCGACCTCCTACACCTACGACAAGGCGGGCAACACCCTCACCCGCGTCCTCCCCTCCGGACAGCAGACGCTGGACTGGAACGAGGAGGGCAAGCCGGTCAAGGCCACGACCCCGACCGGTATCACCTCCTGGGTCTACACCGCCTCCGGCTCGGAGCTGCTCCGCCGCGACCCGGCCTCGGTGACCCTGTACCTGCCCGGCCAGGAGGTGACCCGCGACACCGCGACCGGCACGCTGACCACCAAGCGCTACTACCAGCTGGGTGCGACGCTGGTGGCGGTCTCCGACGGCACCGCCGCCGGCACCGACTACCTGACCGGCGACCAGCACGGCACCCAGCAACTGGCGGTCAACACCACCACGCTCGCCCTGACCCGCCGCTCCCTGGACCCCTACGGCAACCAGCGCGGCACCGTCTCCGGCGGCGCCTGGCCGGACAACCACGGGTTCCTGAACAAGGCGGTCAGCACCGGCACCGGCCTGGTCGACGTCGGCGCCCGCGAGTACGACCCGACCACCGGGCGCTTCATCAGCGCCGACCCGAAGCTCGACTCCAACGACCCGCAGTCGATGACCGGCTACGCCTACGCCGACAACCGGCCGACGGCCGACAGCGATCCCAGCGGCCTGATGCTGGCGCCGGTCGGCGACGGCAGCGACTGGTCGGACTCGGCGGACAGCTCGATGCGGGACAGCTGGTGGGACGATCCGGGGTCGAACCCGCAGGTGATCCCGACGTGGCACGACACGAGCGGGTCGGGGAACAACTTCCCCGGGGACCGGTGGATGGACGAGGACAGACCGCGCCACTACTGCGACGGCTGCGAAGAGCTGCCGCGGCGGGTCCTCTCGGGCGACGAGCAGGACAAGGTCCAGCCTCCGGACGACACCAGCGGCAACAAGGACCTGGTCAGCCGGCTGACCGTGGTCCTCAGCGAAGGTGCTGAGACGGATACGACCACCGTCTGGGGGATGTTCATGAACAACACCAACACCCCTTACAGCGAGGGCGTCGCGACATCGGAGAGTCTGAGCCACACGTTCGCGAAGATGATGGGGGCGGGCTTCAACGCCGACGGCAAGATCTTCAAGGTCAGCGTCAACGGCAACCTCCAGTGGAGCGACACGGACTCGTCCACCACGACGAAGAGCCTGACCGTCAACGTCGAACCGACCAAACCCGATGAATACATCGGCTTCTCGCCCGCGGGCTGGAGAACGAACTACCGCACGTACTACACGTACAAGGACGGAACGACCACCTCCAAGGACTGGACCACCTTCGACATCAGGGGAGTCACGAAGAACTACTACAAGCTCAGTTACAAGCCGGCGTCGTGGGACACCGCGCTGCAGATCATCCCGCCCGACCCGTCGGCGCCCGCGGTCGGGGGCGGCGACCCCGCCACCACCATCGTGCCGGGTCTGTGAGCATCAGCGAACAGTGACCGGTCACGGGCCGGGCGAATGAAGAGGGCGCCTTCCCTCCGGAAGGCCCCCTCCTTCCACCGACCGGATCCGCCGACCGGCCTCAAGACGTTTTCAGAAGCTAACATCGAACATCTGCTCGGCGCGTGTGACGGCCGCCGACTCGGTGCAGCAGTCCCCTCCTCGTTCTCCAGGAGTAGTCAGAGTGTTGCGATTCGGCGTTCTCGGTCCCATCGAAGTGCACGCCGAGGGGCGTCGTGTCGACGTTCCGGGGGCGAAGCTGCGGGCGCTGCTGGCCGTGCTGCTGTTCCACGCCGGGGAGGCGGTGCCGCCCGGGACGCTGCGGCAGGCGCTGTGGGGCGACCGGCCGCCGGCCAGCGCGACCGCGTCGTTGCAGAACCATGTGGCGCGGCTGCGGCGGCTGCTGGACGCGGCGGAGAGCGGACAAGCGCCGCAGGACGGGGCGGGCGGGGAGGACTGCGCCGCCCGCATCGACGCCGTCGGCTCGGCCTACCGCATCCGGGTCGCCGAAGGGGAACTGGACGCCGCGGTGTTCACGCGGCTGGCCGGGTACGCGCGCCGGGCGCGGCAGGCCGACGACTGGCCCGCGGTGAGCCGGTGGACCGCGGAGGCCCTGGTGCTGTGGCGGGGGACGCCGCTGGCCGACACGCCGGTGGAGCTGCTCGGGCCGGCGGTGCGGGAGCTGGTCGAGATCCGGCTGGAGACGCTGGAGTGGTACTTCGACGCGGCGCTGAGGTCGGGGCGGCAGGAAGGGCTGGTGTCCCGGCTGACCAAGGCCGCCAGCGAACACCCGCTGCGCGAGGGGCTCCACGTCCAACTGATGGAGGCGTTGCACCGGGCCGGGGGCCGTGCCGAGGCGCTGGACGTCTTCCGGCGGCTGCGGCGCGCGCTGGTCGACGAGTTGGGGATCGAGCCGTCGGCGGTGGCGCGGGAGATGCAGCGGCGGATTCTGGCCGCCGACTGTGACGCTGACTGTGACGCTGACGGTGGCGCGAGAGGGGAGGCGAAAGGGGAGGCGGAAGGCCCCGAGCCGGAGGATCCCCTCACCCCGGAAGCCGCCGCGAACGCCGGCCCGCCGGGCGAACCGGAGCCGGAACTCGCGGATCAAGATGCTGCGAGCCCCAGTCCCGGGAGCGGAGGCCCGGGAACGGTCGGCTCGCAGAACACTGTCGCCGGGCCTGTGGGCGAAGCCACCGAAGAACCGCCCGTGCCGGCGCACCTGCCCCGCGACGTCTCCGGCTTCACCGGACGCGACGCGGAGACCGCGCGGCTGCTCACGGCGGTGCGGGAGACGACCCCCTCCGCCTCCCCGCTGATCTTCAGCGTCGACGGCATGCCCGGTGTCGGCAAGAGCGCGTTCGCCGTCCACCTGGCGCACCGCCTCGCGCCGCACTACCCGGACGGGCAGGTCTATCTCACGTTCCAGGGCCACACGCCCGGCGCGCAGCCCATCGCGCCCGCCGACGCCGCGGCCGCGCTGCTGCTCCAGGTCGGCGTGCCGCCCGAACGGATCCCGGCCGATCCGGCGGCGCGCGCCGGGCTGTGGCGTGCGCGGCTGGTCGGCAAGCGGATGCTGCTGCTGCTCGACGACGCCGTGAGCAGCGAGCAGGTGCGTCCGCTGCTGCCCGGCGCCGGGGCCGGCGGCTGTCTGGTGCTGCTGACGAGCCGGCGGCGGCTGATGGCGCTCGACGACGCCGTGCCGGTCACCCTCGACGTGCTCAGCGCCGCCGACGCGGCCCGGCTGTTCGCGACGCGGGCCGCGCGCCCCGGGGTCGACGCCGAGGATCCGGACGTGCGCGAGGTGGTGCGGCTGTGCGGGCGGCTGCCGCTGGCGGTGCGCCTGATGGCCTCGCGCCTGCGGCACTACCCGGCGTGCAGCGCCGCGGATCTGGTCGCCGACCTGGCGGCGGCCAACCGGCGGCGGATGACCGCGCTCAGCGCCGAGGACGTCTCGGTGTCGGCGGCGTTCGACTGTTCCTACCGCGACCTGGCACCCGAGCGGCAGCGCCTGTTCCGGCTGCTCGGGCTGCCGCCGGGCGACGACATCGAGCCCTACGCCGCCGCGGCGCTGAGCGGCTTGGAGCCCGCCGACGCCTGGCGGGCCCTGCGCGACCTGGAGGAGCGGCATCTGGTCGAGGAGCCGGTCCGCGGCCGCTACCGCATGCACGACCTGATCCGGGAGCACGCCCGCGGCCTGGCCGCCGCGGACGAGCCGGACGTGCGGGACAGCGCCGTCCGGCGCCTGCTGCACCACTATCTGATCACGGCCGTCGCCGCCGACCGGATCCTCGTCCCCGGCGGCCACGGCGACCGCCCGCAGCTCCCCGGCGACCACCCCGGCTGCGCCCCGCCCCTGTGCGACGAGCACGAAGCAGTGGCCTGGTTCAGCGCCGAGGCGGCCAACATCGTGGCGCTGGCCGAGACCGCCGCCGCCGACCACCCGGCGGAGACGGTCGCGTTGGCGACCGTGTTCCACGAGTTCTTCCGCGGACGCAGCCAGTGGGGACCGGCCTGGACCCTCAACCGGCTGGCGCTGACGGCGGCACGGCGGATCGGCGACGTCCGCGGCGAGGCCGCGACGCTGCTGCGGGCCGGCGTCCTGCGGCGCTACACCGGCGCCTTCCGTGACAGCCAGAAGGACCTGATGCGGGCCCGGGAGATGTACCAGGCGCTGGACGAGCCGGCGGCGCAGGCCTGGGCGCTGGCCGAGCTCGGCGACGTCCGGCGGGTCCTGGGCGAGTACACGGCCGCCGAGGCGGACCTGGAGGAGGCGCACGCGCTGTACGAGCGCCTGGGGGACAGGACCGGCCGGGCGAAGACCCTCGTCACCCGCGCGCACATCCAGCAGATGCTCGGCGAGTACGCGGCCGCCACCGACAACCTCGGCACGGCCCTGCGCCTCTACCGCGAGGTGGACCACCGACCCGGCCAGGCCACGGCTCTGGCCCACCTCGGCGACCTGAACCAGTCGATGGGCCGCTACTTCGCCGCCGAGGAGATGCACCTGCGCGCCATCGATCTGTTCAAGGCGATCGACAGCCCGCTCGGCCAGGCCAACTCCCTGATCGACATGGCCTACGTGCAACGCATCACCGGCCGCTACTCGGCCGCCGAGGAGGCCCTGACCACCGCCGTCGACCTGTTGCGCGCCGACTCCACTCCGCTGGCCACCGCGACCGCGTTGCTGCACCTGGCGTGCGTCCGGCTGGCCACCGGCGATCCGGCCGCCGCCACCGCGCTGCTCGCCGAGTCGCTGGTGGTGTGCCGCGCGGTGGGCAGCCGTCCCGGCGAGGCGCGGGTGCTGCTGCACTGGGGCGAGGTCGACCGGACGCTCGGCAGGCTCGGGGAGGCGCGTGGGCACATGACGCGGGCGCTGGAGATGTTCACCGAGCTCGATGACCGGGCGGGGCAGGCGGAGGCCCACAACATGCTCGGCTTCTTGCTCCTGGCCGGGGACGCGGAGGAAGCCGGCGGCGCCGGTGCCGCCGCCGACGGCGATCCGGAACGCGCCCGCACGCACCACGCGCGAGCGCTGGCCCTGGCCGAAGCCATCGGCGCCCCGCTGGAGGAGGCCAGGGCATTGGAGGGCATCGGTATGTGTCACTGGCGGCAGGGAAGGCCGGAGCTGGCACGGCCGGTACTGCGGGCGTCGCTGGGGATCCACCGGAGGCTGCGGGACGCGGAGGTGGCGCGCGTCGAGAAGCGGGTGCGGGAGGTGGGGTGAATCCTGCTCCGGCCAGATGAGTCCCGGCGGTTCCAGACGTCCGTGGCCGGATGGCGCTGCCTGGTCCGGCGCTGTCGGCCAGGGCCGGAAGCACTGGACGGGAACTCAGACCCCGCCGACGAACCGGTCTGAACAACCGGAAGCCATCAGAACCACCACCGCCGCCGAGAGCGATGCGGCTGTGCGCGCACCGCCGCGTCGAGCCGGAACGCCGGCCATTCGCGACCCCCGTTTCGCGGCCTCGGCGGCCGCGTTCGTCTGGAAAACGCGGCCCAACCTGTCAGCGGCGTCGGAGATCCCGGGAGCTTCACCGCTCGATAGCATGCCGAGGTGATCGACTACACGGGGTTCGCTGATCGCCTGGCCGCTTGTCCGGATCGTGCGGCGCGGTGGGATCTGCTTCGGGACGTGCAGCGGGAGTGGGGATTCGTCGGGGCCGGGAACGTGTGGACGCCGCGTACCGAACCCGTGACCGAGACCTTCGAAGACCTCTACGACGAGTTCGAGGGCTTCGACGAGGCCGACGACGACCACGGCTACGCCGCGGTCGTGCCGGCGGCCGTCAACGAGTACTTCGCCATGGCGGAGAACTCGTTCCGGCAGGCGCCGCGGCTGTACTGGACGCATCCCATGGACCGTCCATGCCGTTGGCCCACCGCGCGCGACGTGTTCAGGTTGCGGAAACACGGCATCGCCGAGGCGTCGATCCCCCCGTTCCACGGCGAGTTCATGAGCGAATACGAGGCCTGCTTCTCCTGGGGGTACCGCGAGTCCGAGGCGGCCGCCGACGACGACCCGCCGGTCTACGTCCTGAATTCCTCCCGCCTGACCGGGGAGCTCATCGAGGACCTCGCCGAGGGGCCCGACGACCCCGAGAACCAGCTGCGGGTGGCGCGCTCCGTCACCGAGTGGGCCCTGGCCTTCGTCCTGACACGCCTTCCGTTCTCGTCGCAGTACCTGCTGGGCAAGCTCGAGGACGAACCGAACGCCGTCGACCCGAGCCTGTTCGACCACGCCGCCGTCGCCCGGCATCGCGTCAAGGACATCGGCGCGCTGACGGAGCGGCAGCGCTCGGTTCTGGAGTCCTCGTTCCCCGAACTGGGCCTGCTGTTCTGGCACGACGCCGGCGGCGGGCGCCTGCGCGGCGGTCGCGACGTGATCCTGCGGCAATGGAAGGACGGCGACTTGTTCGGCTCCGACTACGAGCTCAGCATCGCCGCCCGGACCCCCGAGGCGATGGACGCGGCGCTCGCCACAATCGGCCTGGAGGAATGAGCACGCGCCTCTCGAGACCGGATGTCCCGCGAGGGGACGGTTCGGAGACGGATTCCGCTCCTGGGCTTTCGCCTGGTTAGCACGAGCCGAAGCTCTCAGGCCCGGGCCGGAGCGCCGAAGCGGTCCAGCCTTGCCCTACCTTAGGGACGTTATAGTTACGAAGTATCCGTTTCCTGCGCACCGAGAGGCGCGTGGGAAAGCATTCCGGACCGAAGTCATGGCGTCCAGCGATTTCCGCCTTCGCCGGCGAGTCGGCGCTCCAGGTCCGCCAGGATCGACGCGGTGGTCGTGGCCCCGAAGCGGGTCGCGCCGAGGTGGTGCAGCGCCAGCAAGGCGTCCAGGGTGCGTACGCCCCCGGCGGCCTTGACCTGCACCGCGCGGGAAACCGTGCGCCGCATCAGGGCGATGTCGGCGGCGGTCGCCCCACCGCCGGCGAACCCGGTGCTGGTCTTGACGAACGCCGCGCCGGCTGCCTCCGCGGCCTGGTAACCGGCGACCTTCTCCTGGTCCGTCAGGTAACAGTTCTCGAAGATGACCTTCACCGGACGTCCTTGCGCGGCGTGGACGACGGCGGCGATCTCGTCCTGGGTGAAGGCGACGTCACCCCCGCGCAGCCGGCCGATGTCGATCACCATGTCGATCTCCTGCGCGCCCGACGAGACCAGGTCCCCGGTCTCGAAGACCTTCGTCGCGGTGGTGCCGCCGCCGTGCGGGAAGCCGACGACCGTGCCGACGGCCACGTCGCTGCCGCGCAGCGCCGCCGCGGCCGCCGCCACGTCGGCGGGGCGCACGCACACGGACGCCGTCCGGTGCTCCAGGGCGACCGCCAGACCCGCCGCCACGTCGGCCGGGGTCAGCTCGGGCCGCAGCAGCGAATGGTCGATCATCTTCGCCACCTGGTCGCGGGTGGGCAGCGGGCCGGTCCAGCGCGGGACGTCGATCGTCGCGGCGGCCATGGGCTCTCCTCGGGGGTAGAATGGATCTGTCTATACAGTCTATACAGATGGGGGATGGAGCTGGTCATGGCAGCCTCGCAACCGCTGTACGAGCGCATCGAGAGGCACCTGCGCCGCCGCTTGGACGCCGCCGTCGACGGCGACCCGTTCCCCTCCGAACCGCGCCTGGCCGAGGAGTTCGGCGTCTCCCGGATGACAGTGCGCGCCGCCTTGGCGCGCCTGGAACGTGACGGCCTGCTGGAGCGGGTGCCGGGCCGCGGCAGCTTCGTGCGCAAAGCCGCCGCCGAGAGGCCGGTCGGCACCCTGCTCAGCTTCCACGACCAAGCCGTGGCCGCCGGGCGCACGCCCCGGTCCCGCGTGTTGCTGGCCCACGTGCGCCCCGCCTCGCCGCACGAAGCCGCCGCCTTGTGGCCGGACGGCGCGCCGCAGCCGGCGGAGGTGGTCGCCATCAGCCGGATTCGGCTGTTCGACGACCTGCCGATGGCCGTCGAACACGCCACGTTCCCGCCGCGGCTGGACGCGCTGCTCACCACCGACCTGGAAACCGGGTCGCTGCACAACGCCCTGCGTCGCCTGGGGGTCCAGCCGACTCTCGGCTCCTCGGTCCTCACCGCGCGCATCGCCGGCGACGACGCCGCCGAACTGGGCGTCACCCCCGACACGCCGATGCTCGTCGAGACCCGGTCCGTCCGCGATCAGAACGGTGATCCGGTCGAGTACACGGTCAGCTCCTACGTTGCGGACCGCTTTGCGTTGAGAGTCGAGTTCGCGGTCGTCAGCCGTTAAGCCAGTCCTCTTCCGTTCCCTAAGGGTTCAACCTCCGAAGGCGCGGACGTCACGTCATCTGCCTACGTTCCTCAAGGCTGACCGAAAGAGGAGCGCATGGAGACGACCGCCGCGGTACGGGGACAAGGGATCACCAAGTGCTTCGGGGACGTCGTCGCACTCGACAACGTCGACCTCGACGTGGCGCGGGGCCAGATCCACGGGCTGGTCGGGCCGAACGGGGCGGGGAAGACGACGCTGCTCGGTCTGCTTCTGGGGCTGGCGGTCGCCGACGAGGGCCGGTTGGAGATCCTCGGGACGCCGGTCGGGCGGGCGCTCGCGGCGCCGGACGGCATCGCGGGCTTCGTGGACGGCCCGGGGCTGTACCCCTCGCTCACCGCTCGGGGCAACCTGACCGCGCTGGCCGGACTCCGCTCCCGCGACGTGCGGGCGGCGGGCGTCGATGAAGCGCTTGAGCAAGTCGGGCTGACCGAGGTCGCCGACGACAAGGTCCGCGGATTCTCGCTCGGGATGCGGCAGCGGCTCGGGCTGGCCGCCGCGCTGCTCACCAAGCCACGGCTGCTGATCCTCGACGAGCCTTCGAACGGATTGGATCCGGCCGGCAAGAAGCATGTGCACGGCGTTCTCAACCGCCTGGCCGCCGAGGGTGCCACGGTCGTGCTGTCCAGTCACCGTATGGACGATCTCGAAGCCCTGTGCTCGGAGGTGACGATCCTCGCCACCGGCCGTGTCGTCTTCTCCGGGCCGCTGGCCAAGCTCTCCGCGGAGAACCGCGAACTCGACTACCGGGTCCGCACCCCCGATCCGCGGGCCGCCCGCCGAACCGCTCAAGGAACGCCCGGTGTGACCGTCGTCGAGCCCTCGGGAACCGGGATGCGACAGGACCCTGAGGTGGTCGTGGTCCGCGCCCTCGTCCCCGCGCTGGACGAGCTCGTGGTGCGGCTCGTGCGCGACGGCGTCGCAGTGCGCGAACTCGCCCCTGTGGTCTCGCCGCTGGAGGCCGCGTTCCTGGCCCTCACCGAGCAGCCCGAGCAGGAGCGGGCCCACCAGCCGGAGCGAACCAAGGAGCAGGCCGCCTCATGACCGCGACCCTCGACCAGACCCCCGTCGCCGCCGAGCCCGCACCGGCCCGCCCGGTCGCCGTCTCCCGCGCCTACCGCTTCGAGCTGGTCAAGCTCTTCTCGCCCTGGCGGGTCCGCCTCCTGGTCCTGGCCTGCCTCCTCGGTCCCGGCGTCGCGGTCTTCGGCATCAAGCAGCAGAGCACGCTGCCCTCGGACACCCTGTTCGGCCGGTGGGCGCACGCCTCCGGCTGGGCCGGTCCGCTGGTGACCCTCGGCTTCGCCGGCACGTGGGCGCTGCCGCTGCTGACCTCACTGGTCGCCGGCGACGTCTTCGCGGCCGAGGATCGGCTCGGCACCTGGCGCCACCTGCTGGTGGCCGTGCGCTCGCCGCGGCGGATCTTCGCGGCGAAGGCGCTGGCCTCGGTCACCGTCATCCTGCTGCTGGTCGTGGCGCTGGCCGCCTCGGGCGTCGCCGGCGGTCTGCTGGCCGTCGGGAACAAGACCCTGATCGGCCTGGACGGCCATCCGCTGTCCGGCGGTGACGCCGCCGGGAAGGTGCTGCTGGCCTGGGCCTGCGTGGTCGCGCCGACGCTGGCGCTGGCCGCCATCGGCCTGCTCGGGTCGGTCGCCCTGGGCCGCTCGCCGATGGGGTTGCTGCTGCCGGTGGTCGCCGCGCTGGCGATGCAGCTCGCACAGATGCTGCCCCTGCCGGTGCCGGTGCGCCTGGCCCTGCCGGGCTACGCCTTCATCGCCTGGAACGGGCTGTTCACCGATCCGCAGCAACTCAGCCCACTGCTGATCGGCATCGCCGTCAGCCTGGTCTGGGCGGTCGTCGCGACCGTGCTGGCGTACCTGTTGTTCCTGCGCCGCGACTTCACCAACCTCACCGTCGACAACGCCGGGCGCCGGGTGCTGACCCTCGGCGTCGCGCCGCTGGCCGCGCTGTTCGCGGTGACGGTCGGCGTGGTCGCCGCCGCTTCCGGGACCACCGGCTCCGGCATCACCCAGGAGAAGCTTCAGAGCTCGCTGGCGGTCGAGTTCGCCCATCTGTACCGGCTGCAGGAACAGGAACTGCACCGGCCGCCGGTCACCGAGGCGCAGTTGCACACCACCGCGGCCTGTAACAAGGGCGACGGCCTGGCCGCGCCCGACGGGCCCGGCAACGACTGGCGCTGCACCGTGACCTGGCACGTCCCGGGAGTCGCGATCACCGGCTCCGCCGTCTACCAGCTCGACGTCACCGCGAACGGCCGCTACATCGCCGACGGCGACGGACCCAAGGAAGTGAACGGCTACTTCCTGCTGCACACCCCCGACGGGGACGCCCCTAACCCGTTGTGGCAGTTCGACGGCAACGTCGACCTTCTTCCTTCGCACTAGGTCCCAACCCACAACAAGAAGGAACGCCTCCATGCAAGTGCAACGCCGCAGAAAGTCCGCCGGCCGGGGCCTCGCCCAGACCGCGGTGTACGGTGGCAGGGGACGGCTGGCCAAGGCGGGCGTGGCCACGGTCACGCTGGTCTTCACCGGCGCCAGCATCGGCTCCGCCTCCACCCGGCAGCTCGGCACCCAGCACGTCGGCGAGTTGACCGCCAAGGGCCAGGTCATCTCCAGCGACCAGTACATCAACCCGATCGGCACCCGCCTGGTGATCAACCAGGGCAAGATCATGTCCTCGGTGGTCAGCCCGGACGGCACGCACGTGGCGGCGATGGTCGCCGACGGCGGCGTCGCCATGGTGATCGTCGACCTGCGCAGCTGGCAGGTCCAGCAGGTGATCGGCAAGAACGCCGCCGCCACGCTGAAGATCGACGGCAACGACGTCGGCCAGGCCGGTCCGGCCTACTCGCCGGACGGCAAGACCCTGATCCTGGGCCGGCAGGACGGCGTCACCAGGTTCACGGTGAACGCCGACGGCACGCTGGCCAACCCGGTCACCATCGCGATCCCGGCTCAGGGCGGCGCGCACGCGCTGACCGCCGGCGCGGCGTTCTCCGCCGACGGCTCCCGGGTCTACGTGGCCGTCAACGGCCAGAACCGGGTCGTCGCCATCGACCTGGCGTCGAACACGGTGACGCAGAGCTGGAACACCGGAGTGGCGCCGCGCGGCGTGCTCCTGGTCGGCGGCAAGCTCTACGTGAGCAACGAGGGCGGCCGCACCGCCGTCGCCGGCGACGCGACGCTGAACTCGTACGGCACCCAGGTGCCGGCCAGCCCGGACACCGGCGCCACCACGACCGGCACGGTCAGCGTCATCGACACCGCCGACGCGGCCGCCGCCGTCGGCAGCATCGACGTCGGCCTGCACCCGACCGCCGTCTACGCCGCGGGCTCCACGGTGTTCGTGACCAACACCAACAGCAACTCGGTCTCGGTCATCGACACCGCCCAGGACAAGGTGGTCCAGACCATCCAGACCCAGCCCTGGCCCCAGGCCGCGGTCGGGTACGAGCCGGACGCGGTCACCCTGACCAAGGACGGCCGCCTGCTGGTCACCCTGGGCCGGGCCAACGCGGTCGCCGTCTACCGCTTCACCTCGGCGCAGCAGCCGGCCCGGTACGTCGGCCTGCTGCCGACCGACTACTTCCCGACCGAGATCACCACGGTCGGCGACCAGGTGCTGGTGTCCAACACCCGCGGCGTCGACGCGCTGCGCCCGGTGGTGGCGGCCGGCCACGGTACCCACGACACCACGTCCAGCCTGCAGAAGTTCACGCTGCCGGACGACCGCGCCATCAAGGCGTACACCGACAAGGTCTTCCAGTACAACGGCTGGACCGACAACTCGGTGACCTACGCCAAGGGCAAGGGCGCCAAGACCCCGGTGCCGGTCCCGGCCCGGATCGGCGACCCGTCGACGATCAAGCACGTGTTCCTGATCGTCAAGGAGAACCGGACCTACGACCAGGTGTTCGGCGACGACCCGCGCGGCAACGGCGACTCGACGCTGACCCAGTTCGGCCAGGCCGTGACCCCGAACCAGCACGCGCTGGCGCAGCAGTTCGGGCTCTACGACAACACCTACGACACCGGCACCAACTCCGCCGAGGGCCACAACTGGCTGATGCAGGCGGACAACCCCGAGTACACCGAGTCCTCGGCCGGCGAGTACCAGCGCAGCTACGACACCGAGGACGACGCGCTGGGCCACCAGAGCTCGGGCACCCTGTGGTCCGGCGCCCAGGCCGCGGGCCAGTCGGTGCGCGACTTCGGCGAGTTCCACCAGTTCCTGGACAAGCCCGCGGACGCGACCTGGCAGAACCTGTACTGCGACGCCAAGACCATGGCCTCGACCCCCGGCGCCACGACCCAGTACCCGCTGGTGTCCTCCTCGCCGATCCCGTCGCTGAACAACGTCTCGGTGCCCGGGTTCCCGAAGTTCGACACCTCGGTGCCGGACATCTACCGCGCCCAGATCTGGAAGCAGGACTTCGAGAAGAACGGCCCGGCCAACCTGAACATGTTCTGGCTGTCCAGCGACCACACCGGCGGCCCGGCCAGCCCCGCCGCCCAGGTCGCCGACAACGACCTCGCGGTCGGCCAGATCGTCGACACCATCACCCACAGCCCGTACTGGAAGGACTCGGCGATCTTCGTCGTCGAGGACGACTCCCAGGCCGGCCTGGACCACGTCGACGGCCACCGCGCGCCGATCCAGATCATCAGCCCCTACGCCCAGCACGGCGTGGTGGACAGCCGCTACTACTCGCAGATCACGATGATCCGCACCATCGAGCAGATCCTCGGCATCCACCCGATGAACCAGATGGACGCCGCGGCCACCCCGATGACGACCGCGTTCACGAACACGCCGGACTACACCCCGTTCACGGCGCTGCCGAACCAGACGTCGCTGACCGGCGGCGTGAAGGTCCCGCCGACCTGCGGCGTGGACACCCCGGCCCCGGCGGCCGCGGGCGCCACCACCACGGCCGCCCCGGCCACCACCACCGCGGCCGCCTCGCCGGCCGTCCCGGCCGGCGAGAAGGCCGTGGCGGACCAGTGGCAGGCGTGGCTGGCCCAGCAGCACACCACCGGCGGGAACGCCCAGCCGGACTACGCCAACCCGCAGCAGATGAACCACTTCACGTGGTACGAGGCCAGCGGCTGGACGAAGCCCTACCCGGGCGAGGACAAGATCTACGCTCCGGACCAGGTGCCGGGCGCGTTCATCCCCTCGTCGGACTCGGACGGCTGACAGCGGTACCAGTTCGTCGAGCCAAGGCGAGGCGACGCGAGGTGAGGTGAGGCGGGGCGCCCGGCCGGATCATCGGCCGGGCGCCGCGCCGCGTTGTGCAGAGGTTTTACTCGCCCTTTGCCGACATGTCCGGATCCGGGTGCCAGACTTCGAAAGGTATAGACCAATCAGAGAGGGCATCCGATGCACACGACAAGGCTGATCGGCTACCGAGCGGCACGGTTGTCGCGGCTGCATCAACCGGCTGCGGCACTGGCGCTGCATCGCCACTCGCTTCGACAAGACCCCGCAAAGCTACGAGGCCGGATTACATCTGTGCGGCCAAGGATTTCATGACCCGGAACGAGCTGGCAGCTCGCGACGGACCACCAAGACCCTGACCGGGAAGTCGGTCATAGCCAGCCGTTGATGGCTGCGATGGTGACGGTGGCCTGGTAGCGGCAAGCGAGTCTGTCGTATCGGGTCGCGACGGCGCGGTGGCCCTTGAGCCGGTTGATTCCGCATTCCGCTGCGTGGCGCTGCTTGTAGCGTTCGGGATCGAAGGCTGGGGGTCGTCCGCGTGCCGATCCGCGTTCGCGGCGGCGGGCGGCTTGGTCTGTCTTGATCGGGATGGTGGCGGGGATCCCGCGCCGACGCAGCAGGTCCCGGTTGGCTACGACGGCGTCCGGCACCTGTTCGCCGCCTACAATCTGATCGACGACAAACTGTTCGGGCACGTCAAGTCGCGCAAGAAGCGCATGCAGTCCTGGAGTCTTGCCGCTACCTGCGCTCCCTGCACCCGCTCGACACCCGGACAGCGATCATCTGTGACAACTACAGCCCGCATCTGGCCACGAAGAAGGACCGCCGGGTCGGAGACTGGGCGGCGGCGAACAACGTCGAGACCGCCTATGCACCGACCGACAGCTCCTGGCTGAACCGCATAGAAGCGCAGTTCACCGCGCTGCGCTACTTCGCTCTCGACGGAACGGACCACCCCGGCCACAAGGCGCAGGCCAGTATGGTCCGCCGCTACATCATCTGGCGGAACAGCCACCCCGCCGACGAACGCCTACGCCAGGTCGTCGCCCAAGCGAACGCCGCCTGACATAGCAATGGCAGCATTCTCGGACGGGACTTGGACAGCCGCCGCTACGGCACGTTCCACCCGAGCACGACCGGCAGCCCGTGCTCATAACCCAGCGTGTTGATCGTTCCCGGATGCGGGTGCCCGAACTGCCGCGCGCCTGACGCGTCGAGCCCGAGCCAGCGCGCGGTGAGGATACGTGATAGGTGGCCGTGCGCGACGACGGCGACGTCGCCCTTGTCCAGCAGCGGCCGGACCCGGTCGAGGAAGGCGTCAGCCCGTACCGTCACGTGCCCGAGGTCCTCGCCGGCCTCGACGCCGTCGCGCCACAACTCCCAGCCAGGCGTGAGCTCCTGAATCTGCTCGGCGGTCAGCCCCTCGTACCGGCCGTAGTCCCACTCGATCAGGTCAGCGTCAGGCTCAGCGTGGCCCAGCCCCGCCAGCTCCGCAGTCCGCACGGCGCGCGTCAGCGGGCTGCTGAAGACGGCTACGAACTCCCGTCCTGCCAGCCGAGACACGAGCGCACGGGCCGCGTCCTCGCCCGCCTCGGTCAGCGGCAGGTCGGTGCGGCCAGCATGCTGGCCGGTCCGGCTCCACGCGGTCTCGCCATGCCGTATCAATATCAACTCGCCCATGGCCGAGGACCATATCTCACGTCGAACACAGGGCGAACGTTGCCTGATACGGCACTAGGACGGTTTCACCACCAGCATGCGTTCTTCGCTGAATCCACTCGGCGTGGCACCGGTGTGGTCGGCTGCTGCGGTCACCATCCACAGATAGACGCCGGGCACGGTCGGAGTGAACGTGTAAGTCGTCGAGGTCTGCCAGGAATTCTGCGTACGGTGGCCGTCGGGGGTTTCCAGCCACAGAGCTGACTTGAAGCCGGTTGTCGTCCATGTAAAGGTCACGGGCTGCCCGACGGTGATTGTCGTCTGGTCCGTGGGTGATACGGGCGTCGGGGGATGAGGGGCGTCCGACAACGGGTTGGCTGTCGCTGCGGCGTCGGGTTCGGCGATCAGCCCACGCTGCTCGCTCCAGCTGCTCGCGATGCCATTCGCCGAGGAGGCGCTCGCCACCATCCAGGTGTAGACACCCGCCGTGGTCGGAGTGAAGCAGAAGGAGCTTTCGGGCGCCCACGGATAGAACTTGAAGTCCCCGTTGTTGAAGCTGATGGCGACCTCGGAGATCTTGCTCGCACCCGTCCACCGGAACTGGACGGGCTGTCCGACCTGTACCTTGGCCTGATCGGCGGGGAACGTCGCGGTCGGGGGATGCGGCGTGGTCGCAGGCGGCGCGCTGGATCCCGGCGCACCCGGTGTCAGATCTACCGGGGATGCCCCCACGCCGGCTGCGCCGGGGCCGCAAGCAGCACCGTCGGTGGTGCCTTTGCTGCTGCCGTGGTGGTGGGTGAACACGACGGGAATGCTCACCCCGAGCCCAGCAGCAATGAGTACCAGGACGCCGGTGACGGCCATCCATCGACGACGTGGCCGGTCGGCACGCCCCTCGCGCTCGTCGGCGGATCCGGGGGCGACTATCGGCGCGGTGACCGTGTCATGCCAGGGTGCGGATATGCCGACCGGCCCCTTGCCGCCGGTCTGGGCGGCCGGTGCCGGGCCGGAATGGGAAGCGGCCTCGATCATGCCGAGTGCCGTCCGGGCGTCGGGCCGCTGCGCGGGATCATTCATCGTCAGGGCTCTGATGAGCTGTCCGATGGTGTCGTCCGGCCGGCACCGGCGCATTTCGGGCAGTCGCGCCGTGAGGACCGCGGCGATCGTCTCGGACCGAGTGTCCTCGGCGAAGGGGTTGTATCTCTCGACCACCTCGAACAGCACTACGCCCAGACTCCACATGTCTGAGGCGGGACCGGCATCCCGGCCCTGAAGCCGCTCCGGGGCCATGTACGAAGCTGTCCCGAGGACGCCGCCGGCGACCGTCAGCGACTGGTCCCCGGCCGCCAGGTCCTTGGCGATGCCGAAGTCGGTGAGCAGGACCCGGCCGTCCGCCGCCCGGACCATGATGTTGGCCGGCTTGATGTCGCGGTGGACGATGCCGGCGGCGTGCGCGAACGCCACAGCCTCCAGCAGCTGCCGTGCCACCTGGACGACATCCGGGACAGCCGCCGCCTGCGCCAGGGACTCGCCCTCGACGTACTGCATCACCGTCCAGGGCACACCGTTCTCAATGACCACGTCGTAGACGGTGACGATGTTCGGGTGGTCGGCGAGCCTCGCGGCGTTGCGGCCCTCGTTGACGGCGCGCGTGATGTATTCGTCCAGGTGCTTCGGCGCGATCAGCTCCAAGGAGACCTCCTTGATGGCGACCGTGCGGTGCAGCGTGGTGTCGAAGCCCTTCCACACCGTGCCCATGCCACCGGATGCCACCGGCTGCACGAGGGCGTACCGGCCGTTGCCGATGGTCCGCTGCATGTGCTCCCCGTTCCTTAGGCACCCCACTACCTGCGACAGGGTAAGGGTACGCATGTGGAACGTGGAGACCACCAGGTTGTTATCCCATGGAGTCGCTCGATCAGGTGGCCACTGCCCCGATCGGCGCTGTCAGCCGGATCCGGCGTTGGGCTTACCGTTGTGTGTTCACTCCCGATGTCGCAGCGCTCTCTCTCGTCCCGCTCGCCGTGGTCGCGTTTTGCCGGGAGTGGTGGGCGACAGCGGCCGTCGTTGCGCGGTCGTGCTCCTCGCCGGTGTCCTTCCTCGCGCGATCGGCGGCGGTCCGGTATGACAGGCCCCGCAGAGCTACGAGGCCGGGCTCCACCTCCGAGGCTCGATCATGTGACTGAAGCTCCTCACCCCAGCCACATGATCCGAACCCCGAACAGCTCCTACCGGCAGACGGTCCCCGACGCCGGCAGCGTCCCGTCGGCCAGATACGCGTCGATCGCGGACGCGGCACAAGGCGAGTTGTCGAACGCGCCGTGGCCGTCGACGTTCGCGATCAGGGTCCTGCTTCCCACGAGGTGCGCGGCCACGTCCAGGGACCAGGGCGCCGGGCTGATCGGGTCACCGGTCGTCGCGGTGACCAGGACGGTCGAGGCCGGCTTCGCGGGCCCGGGCGGCGGCGGGACGGCGGCGATGCTCCAGCCGACGCAGCCGGCCATCGCCTCCCAGGCCAGCGACACCCCGCCGGTGTGCGGGGCGATGCGCGCGACCTCGCGGCTCAGGGAACGTAGACGGACACCGCCCGGCGCGAGGGAGTCGGTGCAGGTCTGGGCGCGGCTGGCCGTGTAGTCAGGGTCTGCGTACGTCATCGCCGCGATGGCCGCCAGTGTCGATCCGTCGCCGGCGGCCGCGTCGGCGATGCCGTGCGACAGTCCGGTCCAGGCGAAGGGGTAGCCGACCAGGAACTGTCCGACCGCGATGCGGACCTCGGCGCCGGTCAGGGAGCGGGGCTCGGTGGATGGGTTGTGCGGGGAGCCGTCAGACACGCCACCGGCATCGGCGAGGGCGACCGCCTGGTCCAGGACCTGGCCCGGGTCTCGGCCGGACAGGGCGCAGGCGTCGGGGCCGGCCTGGGCGCACCAAGCGGTGAAGTGTGCGAACGCTGTCTCCTCGGCGGTGGCGGCGTCGCGGGCCCGGTCGGCGGCCGAGCGGTAGGGGTCGACCGAGGAGTCCAGGACGATCCGTCCGGTGGTGGCGGGGAAGGTGGCGGCGTAGGCGGCGCCGAGTTCGCCGCCGGCCACCTGGCCCAGCCAGTCGAGGTGGGGGCTGCCGAGTGCGGTGCGCAGGGCGTCGAGGTCGCGGACCTGGTCGTGGAGGCCCATGTGGGCGGGCAGGCGCGGTGTCCCGTGGCAGGCGGCGGCCACGGCGGTGTTGTGGGCGAGCAGGTCGGCGTATCCGGGCCGGGAGACGGGGAAGCTGGAGACCTTCGGGTCGTGGCCGGGGACGGTGCAGGCCAGCGGGGCGCTTGCGCCCAGCCCGCGTGGGTCGAAGACCACGATGTCCTTCGTGGCGTGGGTGCGGGGCAGGCGCGACAGGTAGTTCGAGCCGTGCTGGAGGAAGAAGGAGATCTGCGAGCCGCCGAAGCCGGTCAGGTCCTCGGAGTCGGCGACGACGGTGCCCGTGGCCGTGCCGGTGGCCGGGATGCGGAGCAGGGCCAGGCCGATCGTCGGGCCGGCGGGGTCGGCCCAGTCGACGGGGACTGTCAGGGTCCCGCATCGCGCCCCGTAGCGAGCCGCTTCCGGCTGGGGGCAGGGGCCCCAGGTGATCGTCGGTGGTGGAGTCGGTGGCCCGATGACCGCGGCGGCGGAGAGCAGGGCTACTACCATGTTGGCAATCACTTGGTACTTCCTGGCCGCGAAACCCGGGGGCGAAACCCCGCGGCAGCGGCTACGGTCGGGCCCATGCCTGATGTGTCCGACGCGTTGAGCGTCGCCGAAGTCGACCGGAAGTGGGATCCCCTGACGCCTTGGGAGGACCCCGCGTGGCGGGCCCGGGCGCTGGCGTGGGTCCAGGAGCGGCTGGCCGAGCTCGGGCGGCGGGCCGCGCCGGACGGCTGGTGGGTCCGGGTCCGGCCGTGGTCCGTGATCTTCCGGATCCCCCTGGCCGACAGCGACGTGCTCTGGTTCAAAGCGAACCCGCCGGCCTCGGCCTATGAGCCGTCCCTGCTCCGCCTCCTCGCCGAGCACCATCCCGACCGTGTCGTCGCCCCTCTCGCTCTCGACGCCGAACGTGGCTGGTCCCTGCAACCGCACGGCGGCACGGTTTTCCGCACCTACCTGGACCACGATCCCGCCGCCTCGATCCGGGACTGGGAAGCCGCGGTCGGACAGTACGCGGCGTTCCAGCGCGACCTCCTCCCGCACACAGAGGCCATCGCCGCGCTCGGCATCCCACGCTGCCCCACCGCCGCCCTGCCGAAGCTGGTCGAGGAGCTGATCGGCGCCGTCTCCCTCGCCGACGGCGAACACGCCGAGCTCAGGGCCCGCCTGCCGCGCTACGCCGCCTGGTGCGCCGAACTCGCCTCCCTCGGCATCCCGGACGGTCTCGACCACGCGGACCTGCACGACAACCAGATCCTCGGCCCCGACGCCTCCGGCGGCTACCGCTTCTTCGACTGGGGCGACGCCATCGTCGGCCACCCCTTCGCCAGCCTGCGCGTCACCTTCGGCGTGGTCCGCGACCGTTTCGGCCCGGACACCGACCTCACCCGCCTGCGCGACGCGTACCTCGAACCGTGGACCGACGCCGGTCCGTCCCCGGCCGAGCTGCGCCGCGCCGTCACCCTCGCACGCCGTGTCGGCCTTCTGGGCCGCGCCCTGGCCTGGGGCCGGGTGTTCGAGGAACACCGTGCCCGGCTGGGGGGCACGCTGGACCGGAACCTGGCCGAGACCCTGCGGTCGGTGGGGACCGAGGGCGACTAGATCAGAATCCGTGTTCGAAGGTAGGCTGCGTAGCCTTGATCATCGTGACCCGCCGAGGTGATAGCCGTGTCCGCTTCCGTCCAGATCGGCGTTCTCGTCCCGCTGTCCCGGCCCGGCTGGGCCGAGTCGGGCCGGCACCTGCTCGCCGGGCTCGAGCTGGCCGCGCGGGAGGTCAACGCGGACGGCGGGATCGCCGGCAAGCCGCTGGAGCTGATCGTCCGGGACACCGCGGCGGATCCGCGGAAGGCTGAGACGGCCGTCGACGAGCTGGCCGGCCTGGGTGTCGTGGCGCTGGCGGGGGAGTACCACAGCGTCGTCGCCCGCACCGCCGCCGCCCGCGCCGACGCCCTCGGCGTGCCGTTCCTCTGCTCGTCGGCGGTCCTCGACGCGCTCACCGAGGGACCGACGGACTGGGTCGCGCGCATCCCCCCGGCCCAGTCCCGCGGCTGGCGGATCTACGCGGACTTCCTCCTGAAAGAGGGCCACAGCCGGATCGCCGTGGCGGCGCAGGCGAACGTCTACTGGGCCTCCGGGACCCGTATCCTGCGAGAACACCTCGCGGCCCACGGCGGCACCGTCATCGACCTCGACCTGAGCACCCTCACTCCCGAAGCCGTGGGCGACGAACTCGCCGAGAACGGTGCGACCGCCCTTCTCCTGCTGGCCGGCTACCCCGAGCCCGCGGTGTCGATCGTCAGGGCGGTCCGCGGTGATCGGCGCGTCGCCGGGATCCTGATCGGCGCCCCGGCCGGGCAGCCCGAACTCGCGGAGTGGGCGGCGCAGCTGGGCGCCGACGCCGCCGGCATCCCGTTCCTGCGCTACCTGCCGGACCGGTTCGGCCCGCTCGGCGCACGCGTCGGGACCGCCCTGCGCGAGCAGCTCGCCGAAGCCCCCTCCTTCGTCGCCTTCGAGGGCTACGACACCATCGCGGTGCTCGCCGAAGCGCTGCGTGCGCACGGCACCGACCGGGCGCGCGTCGCCGCGTCGTGGCCGCATCTCGCCGTCGAGGGCACGCGCGGCCTGATCCGGTTCTCCCGCGTGCCCGGCATCGGCGTCTGGCAGTGGGCGTGGGCGCCGATCCAGGTCGTCGACCGCGATCCGGTGGAGCCGGCCCGCTTCCGGGTCCGGCACGCGCCCTAGGCGGCGGCCCGTTCGGCCGGCTCGCCGGCCGCCGCGTCGCAGACCACTGACACGTCGCACAGGGACACGTAGAACGCCGTCCCGCCGTCGGCGACCACCTTCACAGCGGCCTGGCACACCTTCTCCGGATGCGGGAGCGACTCGAACACGGGCGGCTGGACCGGACGCGCTATCAGACCTTCAGCGGTCAGGAGCCGCAGGTCCGGGTCGGTGCAGATCCGCTCGACGAGGCGGCGGATGGGTCCGGGGTCGAAGCCCGCCATGGTGGGGTGTCCTCACTCTCCTGTTACCCCCTGCACCATAGCGGCCGCTGTCCTGCGCCGGAGATACTCAGACCATTTATTCACGCGGTCCGGGGAGTTCCTGGGTGGCTCAGGGCTTGCGCGCCGCGCCCGCGTACAGCCAGATCCGGTCGGCGTCGTCCGGGACCGGGCCGTCGGGCCGCCAGCGCTGAACCAGCACGACGCCCGGTTCCATGACCTCCAGCCCGTCGAAGAAGCCGGTGACCTCCTTCAGCGAGCGCAGGGCCACACGCGCGGTCGACTTGTCGTACGCCTTCGCCGCGGCGTCCATCGGCGCGAAGTCGAAGTCGCCGGTGACGTGCGAGATCACCAGCGCGCTGCCGGGTGCGACGGCGTCCATCAGGGTGCGGACCGCTTCGGCCGGCTCGTCGGCGTCCTCGACGAAGTGCAGCACCGCGACCAGCAGGACCGCCACCGGCCGGTCGAAGTCCAGGCGCGCGCGGATCTCCGGGTGCTCCACGATCGCCTCCGGCCGCCGCACGTCGCCGGCCACGACCACCGCCGGGGCCGGGTCGTCGCCGGCGGGGCGGGCGCGGGCGTGCGCCAGCACGATCGGGTCGTTGTCGACGCCGACGATCCGCGCGTCCGGGTGCACGGCCAGCGCGGTCTGCGCGGTGCCGCCCGGGGCCGGCAGCCCGATGCCGATGTCCAGGAACTGGGAGATGCCGTCCTCGGCCAGGTGCCGTACGGCACGGGTGAGGAACCGGCGGTTGGCGCGCGCGAACTCCCGCGCCTGGGGCATGGACTCCAGCACCTGCTCGGCGGCCTCGCGGTCGGCCCGGAAGTGGTCCTTGCCGCCGAGATAGTAGGCGTACATCCGCGCGGGGGTCGCCACCCCGGTGTCCGGCACCGGGGGTACCCAGCCAGGGGAGACCAGATCGCCGCCGAGCGCCTCCGGATCCGACATGCGCGACCTCCACCCTGCCCCGGACAACCGGTCGAACCGAGCAGCCGCATCCTAGCCGACGATCGTCGAGCCCTGAGACGCGGTCTGAGGTCCGGGTCCGCTTCGAGTCCCCTCGCCGATCAGCCGCGCGGATCGTAAAACGCTGAGAAATGTTCACCCGCTGACCCCTTTGCGGGTGATGGGTGCGGTGCTGTCATGACAGGCGATCCCGGGCGAGCGACCCGGGCCCCTATCCGCAGGAGACCTCCATGCGCATGCTGTCCCGCACCGGCGCCGCCGGTTCCGCGTTCGCCCTGGCTGTCAGTGGCCTGATCCTGTCCTCGGCGGCCACCGCCCACGCCGGCACCTGCTCGCACGCCTTCCTGCCGCTTCCGGACTCCGCCTGCACCCCCGGCGCCTACAACCCGAACGTCACCCAGTCCACGATCGGCTCCACGATCTGCGTCTCCGGCTGGACCACCACCGTCCGGCCGCCGACGTCCTACACCAACGCGCTCAAGGCACAGGGCATCATCGACTACGGCTACAGCGACACCTCCATGGCCGACTACGAAGAGGACCACCTGGTGCCGCTGGAACTCGGCGGCGACCCGCGCGACCCGGCCAACCTGTGGCCCGAACCGCACTACGGCACCCCGAACTCCAGCACCAAGGACGGCGTGGAGACGAAGCTGAAGAACGCGGTCTGCGCCGGCCGGATAACCCTGGCCTCGGCGCGGTCGGCGATCAAGACGAACTGGACGACCGCGCTGCAGGTGACCGGCATCGGCTGAGGCCGGGCGGGACGTGGCCCCAGCCGGTCGCGGCCCGGCGCCGTCAGCGCGCCGGGCCGCGCACCATCCGATAAGCGGTGACGAGCCCGGCCGCCGCCGCGGACAGCGTGCCCACCGTGAGCGTGGCCTTGCGGTGGCGGTCGCGGCGCGCGTTGCGGGCCGTCTCGGCCTTGAGGCTCGCGCGGCTCGGATGGCGGTACCGGCTCTGCGCGAGTGCTTCCTGGCGCGACATCTTCACGGTCCCAGCATCACCACCCGCGCTCGGCGGGCGCACGGCCCGCGGACCGGCGCCTACGCCGACCGGGTGACGGACTCCTGATGCCCGCTACCCGCGCGGGAAGATCTCCTGACCCGGGGTGAGGATGCCGTGCGGGTCGAAGCGCCGCTTCGCGGCCTGGAAGACAGACCACTGATCCCCGTACTGGAGACGCCAGTCGTCGCCGGTCATCGGAATCGCCCCTCCCGGATACACCGTCCCGCCGACCGCCTGGCCCTTGAGGAGCAGGGCGCGGTTGGCCGCCAGCATCTCCGCCGCCGACCGCGCGTCGGCGTCCGGCGCCGCCGTCCGCAGCACCGCGAACAGGAACGCCAGCTCCGAGTCCGGCACGCGCAGCATCGGCGCCCGCAGCCGGGCCGTCGGCACCGGATACAGCAGGATGAGTCCGCTCGCGCCGATGTCGGCGGGCGTCAGCGTGGCCAGCGTCGCCCCGACGGAGGACTCCACGGCCTCGTCGGACAGGAACATCTCGAACCACGGGTGCGGGTCGTACCACTCACCGGTCGACTTCAGGTAGGCGATCGCCGGGGCGAGGTCGTCGACGAAGCCCTGATAATCGAACTCCTCGATCCGCGGAGAGCCCTCGCCACCGAGGTCGCCGATCAACGCCTGGTCGTCCGGTGCCGTCGCGTCGAAGTAGACGGCGCCTTCGAGCTGGAACTGCCAGCCGCCGCCGGCCGCCGCGGCCACCGCGCCCTCCAGCCAGTCGAACCGGCCGTCGCGCACCGTCCGCCGCTGGGCCGCGACGAAGGCGGAGAGCGTGGTGTAGGTGAGCGTGTACTTGCGCACGCCGGCGTGCGCCGGCACGAGTGTCAGCACCGCGCGCGTGATGACCCCGACCTGGCCCAGTCCGGCGCGCGCGGCGTGGAACAGGTCGGCGTGGCGGGTCGGCGAGCAGGTCACGACGTCGCCGGTACCGGTCACGACGTCGAGCTCGACGACCGTGTCGACCTGCGCGCCGTGGTGGTGCGCCGCGCCGCCCAGCCCGCCGAGGGACAGCGTGCCGCCGACGGAGAGCTCGATGTAGTCGGTGAACACCGGCGGTGTCAGTCCGTGCGCCAGGCACGCGGTCAGGACCGCGCTCCAGACCGCCCCGGCCTGGACGCTGACCGTGCGGCCGCCGGGGTCGACCGTGATCGCGTTCAGGGGCCCCATGTCGATCACCAATCCGGCCTCGACCTGCGCCTGCCCGTAGCCCTGGTGGCCCTGTCCGCGCGGCGCGACCTCGATGCCGCGGGGGCCGCAGAAGCGGATCATGGCGGCGATGTCCGCGACCGAGCCGGGAAGGAGGACGGCGCGGGGTGTCCGGCCGGTGACGAGGTGGCCGAAGTCCTCGGCGTAGGGGGCGAGGGCCGCCGGATCGGTGAGCAGCGTCCCGTCCAGCCGGGGTAACCCATCGGCTGCCTCGGCCGTGTCGCTCTCCGTGGCCCACGCTCGCGAACCCGCGTCGAAGCCGACGACTGCGGCTCCGATCCCCACGGCTCGAAGGAACACGCGCCGTCCGTGTGCGCCACCGTGGTCCATGCCGGATTCCCCTCGCCGCAGAGTTGACAGACCTCTGATGGTAGAACCGATCCGGCGATCGGGAAGGGGTTACGCGGGCATCGGCAGCAGCATTATCGGTGCGGTCGTGGGCTGTGCCGAGCCGCCGGACGGCTCCACGGTCAGCCCGATCGTCCGCGCGTCGCCGAGGTCGTGGGCGAGCACCGATCCGGAGGTGCCGCCGGATCCGGTGGGCAGCAGCCCTCCGGAGCGGGCGCCGGAGGGCCCCATCATCCACAACTGATACGCCTGCCCCGACGGCAGCCTGGTGAGGCCGGTGAGGGTGATCGCGGCCTCGTCGTGGCTGCGGGACACCAGGACCATGCCCTTGCCGCCGGTGGTGACGGTCACCGAGCCGGTGCGGGTGTCCGGGGCGGCGAGCAGCGCGGCGATCGTGGTGTCTCGCTGGTGCGCCTGGTCGAGCTGGTTCTGCTGGTCGGCGACGCGGACACCGAGGACGGCGACCGTGGCGGCCAGGCCGGTGGCCAGACCCCAGCCCAGGCCGGTGAGCCAGCGGCGGCGGGTGCCGCCGCGGACCGCGGTCCCGGCGGCGGGCTCAGCCTCCGCGGCGGAGCGCTCGACGATCGGCGGGAGCTGCCGGGTCACCGCGATCCGCGCGTCGACCGCGGCCTTCAGGCGTGCCGGCGGCGGCTCGGAGGCAGCCGAGGCCAGCAGCGCCGCGGTCTCGCGCAGCTCGGCGACCTCCTGGCGGCAGGTGGGGCACTGTTCGAGGTGCCCTTCGAACGCCTCCCGCTCGGCCGGCTCCAGGGCGTGGCTGACATACGCGCCGGTCAGCGCGTGGACTTCCGGGTCCATCGTGGTCATCCTCCCACCCCCAGGCAGTCGCGCAGCCGGGCCAGGCCGTCGCGCATACGGGTCTTCACGGTGCCCAGCGGCGTCTCCAGCAGCCGTGCCACCTGCGCATAGGTGTAGCCACCGTAGTAGGCCAGTGTCACCGACTGCCGCTGGAGCTCGGTGAGGGTCTCCAGACAGTGCCGGACCCGTTGCCGGTCCAGGTGCGCCTCGACGGTCTCGACCACGTCGTCGTACGGGGCCTCGGTCATCATCTCGGCCACCCGCGCCTCGCGACGGGCGCCGGCGTCGACGGAGCGGACCCGGTCCACGGCGCGGCCGTGCGCCATCGTCAGCGCCCAGGCCCGGACCGAGCCGCGCGCCGGATCGTAGCGGCCGGCGGTGCGCCAGATCTCCACCAGCACCTCCTGCGCCACCTCCTCGGCCTGCGCCGGATCGCGCAGCACCCGGCGTGCCACGCCGAAGACCGGCCCGGCCAGCTGCTCGTAGACGGCGTCGAAGGCGTCGCGGTCGCCGAGCGCCACCCGGTGCAGACAGGACTCCAGGGTGGGCGCGGGCCGGCCGGCGGCGTCCTTCGAGCTGGAACGTCCGAGCATTGGCTGTCGTCTCCAGTGGTCGATGCCCACGGCGGCGGGATGCCGGACCGAGTCTTCCAGGTCTTTCCTCACGTAGGGGGTTCGACGCACCGGGGGCTTTCGGATTGGTCCGGCGGGCCACCGGTTCGGGCCACCGGTTCGGGCCACCGGTTCGGGCGACGAATCGGATGGCCGGCTCGGATCGTCGCGCTCGTACTTGCGGGTGAAAACGCGGCCCTCGGCGCGGCGATCGGGCGATCCCGGGACGGCGGCGTGCCGAATAGCGGACATGAGGCGTTTCGGCACGGCGGTGCTCCATGCGTTCCGGGCAGTGGGAGGCGCGGCGCGGCGGGCGGCGCCCGGCGCGGTCGTCGGGATGGTCACCGCCGCGGCGGCGGTCGCCGTCGGCGAACTGGCCGCGGTGCTGACCGGGCCCCGGACCGCGCCGGCGATCGCCGTGGGCTCGGCGGCGATCGACCTGACGCCGACCCCGCTGAAGGAGTTCGCCATCCGGAACTTCGGGACGAACGACAAGCTCGTCCTGCTCATCGGCATCTACACGACGCTGGCCGTGATCGCCGTCGTCGCCGGGGTCCTCGCCCTGCGGCGCCTGGCCTACGGGCTCGTACTGGTGGCGTTGTTCGGACTGGTCGGAGCATGGGCGGCGCTGTCGAGGCCGACGGGAAGCTTCCAGGACGTGTGGCCGTCGGTGCTCGCGGCGCTCGCGGGGGCGGCGGTGATGACGCTGATGGCGGCCAGTGCGCGGGCCGCGGGGATGGCGGCTCCGTCATCGAGGGCGCAGGACGTCGGCCCGGGTCCCGTCGACGCGTTCCTCCCGCCGTGGGCCCGTGATCGCCGGGGCTTCCTGACCCTCGCCGCGGGGACCGCCGGAGCGGCCGCGGTGACCGGACTGGCCGGGCGGGTCGCGGTGGACAAGCGGTATGACGTGACCCTGAAACGGTCCCGCGTGCGGATCCCCGCCCCGGCCGTCCCCGCGCCGCCGCTTCCGGCCGGCGTCCACCCGGACGTCGCCGGCTTGTCCGGCTTCATCACAGCGAACCCCGACTTCTACCGCGTCGACACCGCCCTGGTCCTGCCGCAGGTCGACCCGGACGCCTGGCGGCTGCGGATCCGCGGCATGGTCGACCACCCCCTGGAGCTGACCTTCGCCGACCTGCTGGCCCGGCCCCTGATCGAGCACGACCAGACGCTGTCCTGCGTGTCGAACGAGGTCGGCGGTTCCCTCGTCGGCACCGCGCGCTGGATCGGCGCCTCGCTCGCCGACCTGCTGCGCGAGGCCGGGGTCCGGCGCGGCGCGGACCAGCTGGTCGGTCGCTCGGTCGACGGCATGACCATCGGCGCCCCGGTGGAGTCGGTGCTCGACGGCCGCACCGGGCTGCTGGCCGTGGCCATGAACGGGGAACCGCTGCCGGTCGCCCACGGCTTCCCCTGCCGGATGCTGATCCCCGGCTTCTACGGCTACGTATCGGCGACCAAGTGGCTGGTGGACCTCGAACTCACCACGTTCGCCGACTACGACGCCTACTGGGTCCGGCGCGGCTGGGCCCGGCTCGGGCCGGTGAAGACCGCCTCCCGGATCGACGTGCCCCGGCCCTTCGCCCGCGTCGCGGCCGGAACGGTGACCGTCGCGGGCGTCGCCTGGGCCACGCACCGCGGCGTCGACGCCGTCGAGATCCGCGCCGACGGCGGCCCCTGGCGGCCGGCCGGCCTGGCCGCGTCCGACGGCCCGGACACGTGGCGTCAGTGGACCGGCGACCTGACCCTCGCCGCGGGCCCGCACCGGATCGAGGTCCGCGCGACCGACGGCACCGGCGCGGTCCAGACCGAGCAGCGTACTGACACCTTCCCCAGCGGCTCCACCGGATGGCACTCGGTCGTGATCACAGTGGTCTGAGGGACGGGATCCCGACCGATCCGGATCTGCCCGGGACGTGCTGACGCCCCCGGCGAGCTGAGCCCGCGCGCCGCGGGGGAGCCGGCCGGCGGGCCGGGCACCGAAGCCTCGGAGCCCGGCCCGCCGGCGTCCGGCTAGGCCCCGGACTCACTCAGCATCATCGCCAGGTCGGAGGCCAGGTCCTGGTCCTGAGTGAGGGCCGCGGTGACGGCGGCGTGTAACGCCTCGCCCCCGTCGCCCGCGTCCCCGTCGGCTATGGCGCCGCCGACGGCCGCGACGATCGCGGCACCGTGGTCGGGGCTGATCCGGAGCCGGGCGACCAGGTTGCGGGCCAGGCGCAGGGCGTCGTCCGCGCCGCTCGGAGTGGTGGCGGCCAGCACGTCCGAGCCGTATTCGGCGGCGGCCCCCGCGATGGCGGCGGTCGTCGGATCGATGATCGAATTGTTCATGATTACCCCTGTTCGTCGGAACGAGAGGCCCATCGTAGAGTCGGGACGGCCAGGCGCGCGGGCGTTCGTTCAGTCCTTTGCTTTGGGCCGCCGGGGCAGAAAGGAGCTGGTCCTGGCGGCGTAGTCGGCGTACCCGGGGCGCGTCTCTGACAGGTGCGCCTCCACCAGGGGCTTGCCGCTGCCGGCGACCAGCAGCCACGTCATCAGCACCGGCGACGCCACGGTCAGCGCGGCGGGCCACGCGCCCGCGGCGATCAGGAACAGCCCCCACCACACGCAGGCGTCGCCGAAGTAGTTCGGATGCCGGGTGTAGCGCCACAGGCCGGAGGCCATCAGACGGCCGCGGTTGGCCGGGTCGGCCTTGAAGCGGGCCAGCTGCCAGTCGCCGACGGACTCGAAGCCGAGGCCGAGAAGCCAGAGGCCGAAACCGGCGGCGAGCAGCACGGTGCCCACGGCCGATCGCCCCGAGGCGAACATCCCGGCCTGCACCGGCAGCGAGATGAACCAGACCAGGAGGGCCTGAAGCAGGTACACGCGCGTGTATGCGGCCCATGCCGGGTTGCCGCCGGCTCGCGAGAGCATCGCCGCATACCGCGGGTCCTCGGGCGCCCCGCGGCCCCGCCACGCGATGTGCACCGACAACCGCAGACCCCAGATGACGGTGCAAGCGGTCAGCAGAACTTTCCGCGCCGTATCGCCGTGGCCGCCGGACAGCGTCAATGTCACGACGGCGACGAGCGCGAAGGCGCTGCCCCAGACGGCGTCGACATACCGGTGGCGGGCGCGCGCCCACCCGACCAGGAAGACGCCGCTGAACAGCGCGAGCAGGACTGCGGCGTCCAGTGCCGACGTCGCTGGAAACGACCAGCCGGAATCACCGTGCACGCTTACCGCCTCCTCAAGTTGGCCTCGCCGCCGCGGGGCACGACCCGCAGCCCGCGCAAGAACAACCCGACGCCCTGCCGCCGGATCCGCGCCGCCACGGCCCACGGCGCCAGCGGATGACGCGCCGCCATGCGCACGAGCCCCGCGGCGGTGCCTGCGCTCCGCACGCCGTGCACGCTCGCGACGAACGGCGCGGCGCCCGGCACGTCCAGCCGCACCGCCAGGCTCAGCCGCTCACCCGGCTCCGGCAGCCGCATCTGATAGACCCCGCCCTCGACCGGCAGGAAGGGGGAGACGTAGAAGTCCTTCGCGGTCCGGGCCCGGCCCTCGGCGTCGGGGAACAGCAGGTAGGCATGGCGCTGGCCGTACGTGTTGTGGACCTCGGCGATGACACACACCGGACGATCGTCGGCGTCATGGCACCAGTAGACGGTGAGCGGGTTGAACACGTACCCGAAGACCCGGGCCGCGGTGAGCATCAGGATCCTGCCGTCGCCGACGCTGACTCCGCGCTCGGCCAGGAAGCGCTCCACGCCGGCCCGGATCGAGCCCTCGTCACCTGTGAAGTGATCGGCGGCCCGGAACCCGGCGAGCGTCCGCAACGGCCCGGGCAACCGCGGCATGGCGTCGAGGTCGACCAGCCACAAATACGAGCTGTACGTGAAGTCGTTCGCGACCGGACCGTGCCGCACATGCCGGATCCGGCACTCGTACAAAGCCGGCGCGTTCACCACGTCACCCCGAAGGCCGCGGCGGCCGCGACACCCGAGGCGCAGCCGTCCTCGTGGAAACCCCAGCCGTGGTAGGCGCCGGCGAAGGCGGTGGTCGCCGTCGTCAGTTCCGGCAGCCGGGCCTGCGCCGCCACCGACTCCGGTGTGTAAACCGGATGCTCGTACACCATGCGTTCGATCACGGCGGCGGGGTCGATGCGATCCGCGGCGTTCATCGTGACGAGATATTCGGTGGGGGAGTCGAACCGGTGGAGACGGTTCATCGCGTAGGTCACGACCGCCCGATCCGGAACGGCGGGCTTCGTGGAACCACCCGTTGCCGTCGTGCTTCCCCGGCGCGCGTCGCTCCGCGCGCACGACGGCAGCAGGTAGTTCCACGAACCGCGTGCCCGACGCGCTGAGGGCAGCAGGCGAGCGTCCGTGTGCAGCACCGTTTCGTTCGTCGTGTAGCCGATCGCTCCCAGCACCTCCCGCTCGGCCGGGCCGGCGTCGGCGAGGAGTCGCAGCGCCTGGTCCGAGTGCGTGGCGACGACGACGCGCGAAACGGTGTGCACCTCGTCGGCGTCGTCGCGCACCAGGACGCCCTCTCCCGTGCGGTGCACCGCCCGGACCGGCGTGCTCAGGTGCACGGCGTGCAGGTTCTTCACCGCGCGGTCCACATACGTCTTCGACCCGCCGCTGACCGTGCGCCACCGTGGGGATCCGGTGACGGCCAGCATCCCGTGGTGGTTGAGGAACTCGAACAAGTACGCCGCCGGATACCGCTCGGCGGTCTCGCGGCCGGACGACCACACCGCGGACACCAGCGGCAGGATGAAGTGGTCGGTGAAGAAGCGGGAGTAGCCTCCGGCGTCGAGGAAATCCCGCAATGTTCCCCCGGATGCCGCCGACGGTCGGGGAGTCCCGGCCAGCAGGGCGCGCGCGTCGTGATGGAAACGGCGCACCTCCAGCAGCATCCGGAGGAACGGCGGGCGCAGCGCCTGCGCGGGTGCGGCGAACAGCCCGCGCGGACCCTTGGCGCCGGCGTACTCCAGGCCGCAGCCCTCGCACCGCACGCTCATCGACATGTCGGTGGGCTGCGTGGCCACGCCGAGCTCGTCGAACAGCCGGATGAGGTGCGGGTAGGTGCGGCGGTTGTGCACGATGAAGCCGCTGTCGACGGACAGCAGGCGTCCGGTGCGGTCGGTGACCTCGTGGGTGTGGGCGTGGCCGCCCGGCCGGCCGTCGGCCTCGAACAGCAGCACGTCGTAGCGGCGCTGCAACAGCCAGGCCGCGGTCAGGCCGGCGATGCCGGATCCGATGACCGCGACCTGCTCCCGGTCGCTGGCGTGCCGTCTCGTGGTACCGGCCACCGAAACCTCCTGCATGACGTCTGGATGTCATGCATTCGGAGCCGGCGGCCGATCGGATTGGCCGAGGCCGCGTCGAATCAGCGGTGAGCGGGAGGCCGGTCGCCCGTCACCCGCTCCGGCAGCGGCACCTTCACCGAACCGAGCACCCGGTGCACCTCGATCTCGATGACCACGCGCAGCGGGTTCTCGCCCGGCTGGCGGTAGCGCTTCGCGTACCGGCGGACCGCGTCGGCGACGGCGTCCGGGTCCCGATTGACCCGGGCCAGGCCCTCCAGGGTCGTCCAGCGGCGGCCGTCCACCTGCGTCACGGCGGCCGGCACCGGGCCCTCCGCGGCGATGCGGCGGGCTTTGGCGCTGGTCGAACTGGTGATGATGCGGGCCAGGCCGGTCTCCGGATCGTAGGTGGCGCCCACCGGCACCAGGTGCGGCGTGCCGTTCTTCCGGACGGTCGCCAGGGTGCACAGGTGGCGCTCGCTCCAGAAGCCCATGCCGTCGGGGTCGGTCAGCTCGGCGTCGGACATCGGGCCTCCATCTGCGAATGCGGATATGATTCGCAATCGTCGCATATTGCCATCAGGACGGGGTCAGAGGGTCATGAAACCATTGGCGGTGGTGACGGGCGCGACCGGGTACATCGGCGGGCGGCTGGTCCCCGAACTGCTGGACGCGGGGTTCGCCGTGCGGTGCCTGGCGCGCGATCCGGACCGGCTGCGGGACTACCCGTGGGCCGACCGGGTGGAGCGGGTGCGCGGCGATGTGCTGAAGCCGCAGACATTGGGACCGGCGCTCGCCGACGGCGACGTCGCCTTCTACCTGATCCACTCCCTGGCCACCGGTGCCGGGTTCGAGCAGACCGAGGAGATCGCGGCGCGCAGCTTCGCCAGCGCGGCGAAGGAAGCCGGGATCGGCAGGATCGTCTATCTGGGCGGCATGGCCCCGGAGGGCACGCCGCCCGCTGAGCTCTCCGCACACCTGCGGTCGCGGCTGCGGGTGGGGCGCGTGCTGCGGGACAGCGGCGTGCCCACCGTCGAACTGCGGGCCGCGGTCGTGATCGGCTCCGGGTCCGCGTCGTTCGAGATGCTGCGCTACCTCACCGAGCGCCTGCCCGTGATGATCACCCCGCGGTGGGTCCGGACCCGGATCCAGCCCATCGCGGTGCGCGACGTGCTGCGCTATCTGGTCGGCGCGGCCACGGCATCGTCCGAGGCCGTGGGCTCCGGCGGCGTGTACGACATCGGTGGGCCGGACATCCTGGACTACCGCGCCATGATGCTGCGCTACGCGCAGGTGGCCGGGCTGCCACGACGGCTGATCATCCCGGTCCCGGTCCTGACCACCGGCCTGTCGAGCCACTGGGTCGGCGCGGTGACGCCCGTCCCGGCGTCCATCGCCCGCCCCCTGGTGGAGTCGCTCCGGCACGAGGTGGTGTGCCGGGACCGGAGCATCCGGGACCTGGTCCCCGACCCGCCGGAGGGGCTGATCGGCTTCGACGAGGCCGTCCGGCTGGCGCGGACCCGCGTGCAGGAGGCGAACGTGACGACCCGGTGGTCGTCGGCCTCGGTCCGCGGCGCGCCGAGCGACCCGCTGCCGACCGACCCGTCCTGGGCCGGCGGCAGCCTGTACCGCGACATCCGCCAGACCGAGGTCGACATCCCGCCGGAGCGGGTGTGGCGAGCCGTCGAGGCCATCGGCGGAGAGACGGGCTGGTACTCCTTCCCCCTGGCCTGGGCCGCGCGCGGCTGGCTGGACCGGATGGTCGGCGGCATCGGCCTGCGGCGCGGACGCCGGGACCCGCACTCGCTGCGGCTGGGCGACACGCTGGACTTCTGGCGCGTCGAGGCCATCACCCGGGGCAGCCTGCTGCGGCTCCGTGCCGAGATGAAGCTGCCCGGTTTGGCGTGGCTGGAGATGCGCGTCGAGGCGACGGCCGACGGCCGGACCCGCTACAGCCAGCGTGCGCTGTTCTATCCGCACGGGCTGTTCGGCCATGTGTATTGGTGGGCCGTCGCCCCGTTTCACGCCGTCGTCTTCGGCGGGATGATGCGCAACCTGCTCCGTCATGCGGCCGAAGACGAGGATCAGCGCGAGGAGTGAGGATGGCGGGCTCGGTAGTAGGGGTTGTCGTAGGGCAGGTACAGGCTGACGCGGCCGTACATGCCGAACGTCATCATGATCAGACCCACCACGAAGCTGAAGAACACGTTCGACAACCCGAACGCCAGGATGTTGGCGTGCGTCTCCATCACCGCCAGCCCCAGCAACCCGGCGACGATGAACACGATGCCCATCACCATGTTCACGGTCGACGCGAAGTTGCCGCCGATCCGGGCCGCGACCAGCAGGAGCGAGGCCACCAGGATCGACAGGACGGATAACAGGCCGTTGCTGGAGAGGCCCATCACCCGGTGCCCCGCCGTGCTGAAGAACGGGATGTCGTCAAGCAGCCCCAGCACGCCGAACACGAGCAATGTCACGGCCGAGAGAATCGCGCCCCAGCGATAGACCTGGCCGAGGCGGTGGTCGACGGGGAGGTGGTCCTGCAATCGCGCCATGGTGATGCGCCGCCTTTCGGTGACCGGGAGCGTCCCGGTGGCCGGCCGCCCGGTTCTTGAGCGAGCGGTTTAACCGACTGCTCAAAGTCTGTCACGGGAAGGACGATGGCGCAGGTTGAGTGGGGTTCGGGTCGCACGGAGGGGCTAGTGGGGCCTGGGAGGGCGTTGAGTGAGTCTTCGGCGCTCAGGTGCGGGAGGCGGACCACCAGCCTTCGCGTGCGCGGTGACGCCCACGGAGGTGAAAGGCCGGAGCGGCCGGTGGTCGTGCGCCCCTCGGTCCGAATCCCGAGTCATGCGCTCCGAGGGGCTGTGACCGTCTGGCTCCCCCAAGAAGAGTCCGCGCGCTCCATCTCGGCATCCCGCAGGGCCTGCGTGCTGACCCGGGAAGCGAGCGGAACGGCGGCGAGCGCCAGCCCGACCGCGGCCACGCCGAACGTGGCCCGCACCCCGAACCCGCGTCCGAGCAGTCCCCCGGTGAGGGCTCCGAACGGCACGACACCCAGTACCACCAGCCGATAAGCGGCCGTGACACGCCCCAGGAGCTCGTCGGGTACCACCGCCTGACGCAGGGTGCTGACGACGATCTGGTTCAGCGAGGCGGCGACCGCGGCGCAGAACATCGCCGCCAGGGCGAGTGCCGCGCTGTGCCCCCATGCGAGGACGGCGTAGCCGCCGGCCGGTGCGAGCGCGGCGAGCCAGGTGGTGGGGCCGCCGCCGATGCGTGGCACGACGTGTTCGGCGAGCAGCGAACCGGCGATCGCGCCGGCGGCGGGGACGCCGATGAACAGTCCGTACCGCGACATGGGTATCCCATAGGGGCCGGTGATCAGCAGGACGAGCAGTCCGCCGGTCGCCGAGCTGAAGAAGTTGATCGCCGCCGAGATGAACGCCACGCGGCGCAGCAGGTCGTGATGCCAGAAGCGGGTCCATCCGGCGCGGATGTCCTGGGTGATCGTGGTCGGTGTCGCGTGGTGGCGCGGCTGGTCCGCGCCGGTGGGGTGCAGGGCGGGCAGCAGCATCGCTGTCAGGCCGGCCAGGGCGAAGCCGGCGGCCCCGGTGTAGAAGGCTGCTGACGCCGCGAACGCGAACAGCGCGGCGCCGGCCGGTGGGCCGATGAACGTGTGGATGACGGACTGCGTCGCGAACAAGCGGCCGTTGGCGCGTTCGAGCTGCTCGCGGGGGAGCAGGCGGGGCGGGATGGTCAGGGCGGCGTTGTCGACCAGGGTCTCGGCGCAGCCGGCCAGGAACACGGCGGCGTAGAGGAGTCCGACGTGGCGCCAGCCGTTCGTCAGGGATGCGGCGAGCAGGGCGAATCCGGCTGCCCGCAGCCAGTTGCCGGCGGTCAGGACCCGGCGGCGGTCCACCCGGTCGGCGATCGCGCCGGCGGGCAGGGTCGCGACCAGCCAGGGCAGGAACTGCACCACCGTCATGCCCGCCACCACGAGCGGATCGCGGGTCAGGGTGGCGACGAGCAGTGGTGCCGCGGCCTGCAGCAGCCCGTCGGCGAGGTTCGAGGACGCTTGGGACGCCCACAGCGCCGTGAACGCTCCGCGGGGGGTGGCGGGCACGATCGGCCTCCTGGCGGTTTTCTCATGGGTGATCGGCTTGTTGGGAATGAGCATGCCAGGGCGATCTTCTCACATGCAATACTGGTTTCAGTCATGAGAGGAGCTGGGCGTGAAGTTCGGCCACATCGCCGGCGACGGCATGCTCGACCTGGTCAACACCGTCGACTGGCGCCTCGGGGGTCCCGACCGTAATGAGCGGCTGAAGAGTTATGCCGACGTCGTCGACTGGTGCCTCGAGTCCGGTCTGATCACCGAGGACGAGGCTGCGACGGTGCGCGATCTCGCCGAGCGCGACGGGGCGCGGGCCGAGCGCGAGCGGCAGCAGGTCGTCACCGCGCGCGAGCGGGTCTACGCCGCTCTCTTCGAGGACGATCACGCGGCCGCGGCGGATCTTGCGGGAATGTACCGAACGGCCATCGCCGCGGCCGATCTGGTCCGCGCGGACCACGGGTGGCAGTGGCGCGACCGGGAGGCGGGCCTCGGCCTGCTCCGCCACCGGATCGTCCGAGGGCTCGTCGACTTGACCCGGCGCGAAGACCTGGACCGTCTCCACCAGTGCGAAGACGCAAAGTGCGGCTGGGTCTACCTCGACACGTCACCGCGCCGGAACCGTCGCTGGTGCGACACCAAGGATTGCGGCGACCGCAATCGGGCCCGGGCCTACTACGCCCGCCAGAAGGCGCGGAGCGCCGGAGCCTGACCGCCGCCTGGCTGGTCCAGGCCGGCGTCGACCGGCGCTGACCTGGCTGTTCGGCTTCCTCGCGGCGAATACGAAAAGCTGTCACCTAGGTGGCGGAACCGTCAAACCACGAGCATTGCAGCCCTCTGGCACGGCTGGTAGACCGGGCGGCGGGGGATCCGTTCGTTCACGCCACCCGAGCCGGCCGACACCCAGGCCGCTCGGTTCTCCGGCGTGCGTATTTCCGGATGCGGTCCTTTCCGACACCCGTCCTCTCAGCGCGGTCAACGGAAAGTGAGGGTTCGCACATGCGTCCCACGGAGCACAGAGTCCTGCACTACGACCTGTCCCACCTGGGTCACCCGGAGCGGGAGTACACGTTCCGGCACGGTGCCCACCGGCTGCCGCTCAAGCGGCACACCGCCCACACCCGGGCCGAGGCCCGGGCCGCGGACCCGGTGCTGCGGCTGATCCCGGACCGGCATCTGACGCACTTCGTCGCCGCCGACCTCTACACCGACGCGATCGGGATCAACGCGGTCAGCGTCAAGAAGCGCGTCGGCGGCGAGCTCGTCGACCGCGTCGTGCACATGGCGGTGCACATCCCGGCCGAGGGCCGGCGCCGCGGGAGCGCACGCTACTGGCGGCACCGCGTCGAGGTGGCCCGCAAGCGCGGGGTCGAGCTGCCGCGCACCGTGCACCCCAAGCTCGCCCGGCACGGCGTGACCTGGGAGCAGTGCGAGGAGGTGCTCGGCAGTGCCGACGGCGGGGACGGCATCCCCACCTTCCCCAAGCACGTCGACAACTTCTACACAGCGCTCGACGCCGCGGTGACCCTGCTCTACCACCACCAGAACCTGATCAACCTCGACACCACCGACGGCGGCAGCACGCCGCAGTACCTCGTCGACTGCATCACCACCGCCTGCCTGGCCACCGATGACTTGGTGCTGGAGATCCAGAGCGAGGGCGACGACTGGCTGGTCACCACGCCGATCGCGGGTTCGCCCGGCGCCGACAGCACCGTGCCCTCGGCCACCGTCCAGGCGCTGACCACCGGCCCGTTGCAGCAGGTGCTCGCCGACACCCAGAACGACACCGAGCTGGAGAACGTGGTCTGGCGGCCGCGCTACGGCTTCACGTCCTCGACCTACAACGCCACCGACGACGGCCCGCCGCCGAACGCGCAGCAGCCGGACAGCGGCGAGCACATCCCGCGCGGATCCTTCGAACTGGGCGCCGGCGCCGCCGCCGGGAACTGGTCGGCGAAGAACCTGACGCCGTCCAACGGTCTGAGCATCGACAGCTCCAGCATCCGGTACACGGCCCCGCCGGCCACCACCACGTGGACCGGCACCGGCCTGTGGTCGATCAACGACGCGATCCCGCTGCCCTACGCCGGCACCGGCACCGATCCCGGTGACCTGCCGGACCGGATCGCGCAGGGCCAGCTGTCGATCGTGATCAGCTCCCAGAAGTACCCGAACGGGTTCCTCACCGGCGTCCTGGTCCCGAACGGCACCGACCCCGACACCTGTCAGGCGCTGTATTCGGTGACCTTCGCGCCGACCGCGCCGGGCATCGTCACGCCGGCCGTGGCGGCCGCGTCGTGCTCGCTGAACACGGGTGTCAGCGGCCTGAGCTACGACATCAGCGTCGCCCTCGACGGCGAGGCGGGCCCGATCGCCGCCGGGTTCCAGTACCCGGACCCGAACGGCGGCAAGACGCCGGGCACCGCGCCGCTGCAGATGTCCGACGCGACCGGCTACGGGACGCTGTCCATCGAGTGCACCAACAACTGGCTGCGGCATCTGTCCGCCTGCGTGCAGTACATCGGCGACGACGGCGGCGTGCTCGACCCGCCGGACGACTGGGTCGACCAGATCCCCGAGTTCCTGCGCGGCGCCTTCGAGCCGGACCCGCAGACCAAGTTCGTCAAGCTGGTGCAGCCGGTGGCCACGGTGTTCGGCGTCCCGATCCCCGACAAGCCGGTCCGGATCTCGGTCCCGGTGTGGGACGAGGTCGCCACGGTGCGCTTCCTGTGGGGCGGGCTCGGCACCGGCGCCTACAACGCGGCGGTCGCGCCGATCGGCCTGACGATGACGTGTATGGCCGAGCTGGCGCTGCCGGTGTTCCTGATGTGGGCCACGGCCGCGGTCATGAACTCGAACACCGTGAAGTCCATCATGGCCGACACCGACGTGCTGCTCGCGACCTGCGCGGCCGGGTCCTTCCTGGTGGCCGGCCCGACCGCGGCCTACATCGCCACCGCGCAGGACCCCGGCGCCGCGGCCTCGGGTCTGGCCGAGAAGTTCGGCCCGATGTTCCTGGACCCGGCGACCTCGCTCGGCAAGTGGGTCTACAAGCAGGTCGCGGAGGCCGAGATCGAGCAGGCGATCCCGTTCATCGACACCGCCCTGGACGTGCTCAACGCCGCGGTGACCGCCGCGCAGCTGGCGCAGACCACGGTCGAGGTGCTGCAGTCGCCGTTCTGCTACGAAACCGACTTGTCGCGCTCGGTCGAGCTGGACGTGACGTTGAAGCCGGACCCGAGCGTCAACATCTTCCCGGAGTATCACGACCACTACACGGTCACGGTCACCTACGACACCGGGGCCACGGCCGCCGTCGTCACCGACTACCTGCCGCCGCAGACCCTCAGCGACCCGATCACCGTCACGTTCCCGGCGATCCCCTCCGGCGGCGACATCAAGGTGGTCGTCGCCTTCTACTCCGACGACAACTGGCAGTCCGGGCAGGGCAACAGCGACTGGGTCGACACCGTCGTCGACTCCGGGCGGCTGGCGTTCGACGTGTACGTGCAGACCAACGAGGTCCCGCTCGGCGCCACCAGCGTGTACGCGCACGACGAGAAGATCGTCCTGCTGACCGATGGCTCCAACCAGCTCGGGTGGCAGGCCATGCCCGGCAAGCCGCCGACGGCGACGCTCACCACTCCGCCGCCGTACTCCTCGAAGGGCATGGTGGTGCAGTACCTGGCCGGGATCACGGTCGCGCAGTCGCCGGAGATGATCGGCTACTGCTGGCAGGCCACCGGGCTGAACCTGCCGCCCGACACCCCGGACCAGCCTCCGCAGAACTATGCGATGTGGACTCTGCAGAACCTGTCGGTCATGCAGCACCCGTCGCAGGGCCTGTCCTACCCGAAGGTCGGCTTCACCGGCCAGCCGCTGATCGACTACGACCTGGCCAGCGCCGACGACGGCACCGGCCCGAACTTCTTCCTGGACCCGACCCGCGGCACCTTCGACCCCGACACCAACCCCGGCGGCGGCCTGCACCTGCGCAGGCTCGCGCTCACCCACGCCAGCGCTCCGGAATTCGACGTCGGGAACAACCAGAGCTACGGCCGCTTCCCGCTGCCGATGGACCGCTGCATGCTGCACCCGCAGGGCTTCATGGTCGGCGTCAACAACGCGACCCACAAGATCTTCATCCTGAATGTGCTCGACCAGCCGGTGACCGACGACACCGCCCCGATGGCCACTCAGGCCGCCGGCCAGGGCGACCGCGACGGCCTGGTCTATGAGCCGGTGGCGATCTGCACGGCCTTGGACGGCCGCGTGCTGGTCCTGGAGGCCGGGAACCAGCGGGTGCAGGCGTTCGACACCTTCGGCAACCCCGTCAACTACTTCAAGAACCCGGACTACGATCCCGACGACCCGGACAGCACCGAGACCATCCCCACGATGGCGCTGGTCAGCCGACCTTCCACGACACTGCAGGACCTGGCCGTCGAGTCCAAGGGCTTCATCTACGTCCTCTCCTACACCGGCGACGGCAGCAGTCCGAAGCAGTACTGGGTCGACCTGTTCAACCCGGATGGGACCCTGCTGGTCTCCACGCAGAACGTGACCGCCGCGCGGTTCACCGTGGATCTGCTGCGCAGTCTCTACACCCTGAATTACGAGACGATCGTGGACGCCGACTACCGGGTGCAGCCCTCGGTCAGCAAGTGGCTGCCGCCGGCGCCCGCGGGTCCGCCGCCGAGCGCCGTCGAGGGCAGCCACCACTCGCGCCACCACCACGAGGCCGAGCGATGAGCGCCGCCACTCCCTTCCGCGGCAAGTGGAGGGTGCGAGACGACGTCCACGACTACGTCCTGCGGATCGACGGAACCCTCGGCTCCGGCACCGCGCTGCTGCTGTATCGCGTGGGCGGGACCTACAACGGGTTCGAATACGTCTACTGCGCGCTCCAAAGCGACACCGCCGAACCGACGCAGCCGTCCGGACTGGCGGACTGCTACCTGTCGCCGGTGCCGTACAGCGGGAACGCCTACAAGGCGAATGGTGTGGGCAACACCTCGCCGACCGCACAGCAGAAGGCGGTGAAGTTCCTCTTCAAGGACGACTACGGCGAGAAGACGACCGACTTCGCCGCGGCCGAAGGCCCGAAGAACGGCCTGTTCGGCTTGTGGGCGTACACCTCCGGCGGCCAGTACTGGGGCTGGACGACGGCGAACCAGCCGCCGACGAGCTACGTCTACTCGGCGCGGGTCGACGTGCCGTCGGCGAGCCACGCCCGGACCTGGCTGAACAACGTCGTGCCTCAGGGCGCTGACTACTCGTGGGTGGACATCTCCGGCGAGGACTACACCGGTATCTCGATGGTCGGGGCGAAGTTCCCCGGAGCGGATCTGTCGAAGGCGGATTTCCGGGGCAGCGACCTTTCGACGGCCGACTTCCGCAACGTCCACACTGTCGCGGGCGCCAACCTGACCGGTATGACTCTGGCCGGCGCCGTCTTCACCGGTGTCGACCTGAGCGGGATCGACTTCACCGGCAGCAACCTGTCCGGCGCCGACTTCCGGGGCGTCAAGTCCTTGCACGGGACGGTCTTCACCGACACCGACCTCACCAACGCGCACTTCGAGAACCTCGACCTGACCGGGATGGTCTTCAGCGGCGCCACGCTGCCCGGCGTGCACTTCAACGGGACGAACCTGTCCCAGACCACGTTCTCCGACAGTGCCGACAAGAAGGCCGACCTGTCCGCCGTCGACTTCACCGTGTCCAAGACCATCCACGGCGCCCGCTTCTCCTGCGAGCTACTGGACTCCGACCTCTCGGGGATGGACCTGAAGGATGTGGACTTCACCGGCGCGATCCTGAAGGGGACGAACTTCCACGGCTGCGACCTGCGGCCCGCGACCTTCTCGTCCCCGCCGACGTGGTCCGACGACGCGAACCACCTCACGAACCTCAGCCAGGCCGTCGTCGACTACTCGACCCTCGGGTTGAACTGGTCGTTCATGAACCTCATCGAGGCGAAGATCCTGAACCGTCCCAAGGATCTGACCGGGCTGAACGCCCAGTCCTCGCTGATGCAGGGCTGGGAGCTCTCCTCACACAACCTCGCCGACGCGATCCTGTCCGACACCAACCTCTGCGGCGCCACGCTGTCCTACTGCAACTTCAAGCTGGCGAAGATGGACGGCGCCCAGCTCCAGAAGTACGACGCGAGCGACCGGGCGGCCGTCCTGACCGGCTCGCAGATGGAGGACGTGAACCTGAGCGGCGCCAATCTCACAGGCACGTCTCTCAGCGGAGTGTATCTGTACGGGCAGAGCGCCAGCCTGTCCAAGGCGATCGTGCAGGACACCGACTTCTCCGGTGCGTATCTGGAGGGAGCGGCCTTCCGCAGCGTCGCCGACAACCAGTGCGAGGGCGTGAACTTCGATTACGCCTGCCTGGTCAACGCCGACTTCACGGGCACCAAGCTGATCACGTCGCCGAACGGCGAGTCGGTGCACATGAACAAGGCTTGCCTCCAGGGCGCGAACTTCACCGACGCGCAGCTCTACGGCGCGGACCTGTCCGCCGCGGCCGTGGACGAGAACCCCGGCGTGATCATGGTGACCATCCCGACTTCGTGGCCCGACGAGGGCAAGGGCGAGACCGTCCCGATCGAGTACTCCCAGGGCACGATCGGGATCGAGACCGCGACGAACAGCTCGACGACCTGCCCGGCGGGCAGCCTCGGCCCGTGCTCCGGGGCCGCACTGCATTCTGATCAGGCCCCGAGGAAGTGGCCTGTGAAGCAGTAGCGATACCGCGACGAGGGCGGCGGCCGCGAGCGATGCTCGTGGCCGCCGCCATGCGCTCGGTGATCCAGGCCGGCTCGACCTTCAGGTGCGCTGAAGCGCTTGCGGCCTGATTTCGGCGCTTCGTTATTGATCTGCAAGGTTTCCGGCTCATGTCCCCTCGCATTTGCGCGCTACGCTGAGCCCCGTGACCGTCTACCGCATCGGCGAGGCCGCCGAGCTCCTCGGCGTCAGCGTGGACACCGTCCGCCGCTGGGCGGACGCGGGCAAGCTGAGTGCCGAGCGTGACGACGCCGGCCACCGGGTCATCGCCGGCGCCGAGCTCGCCGCCTTCGCGCGTTCGCTCGGAGAGGGACCGGAGGAGCGCTCGGAGCTGTCCTCGGCGCGGAACCGGCTGCGGGGGATCGTCACCGCCATCGTCAAGGACACGGTGATGGCGCAGGTGGACATCCAGGCCGGGCCGTTCCGGATCGTGTCGCTGATGAGCCGGGAGGCGGTCGAGGAGCTGGGTCTGGAGGTCGGGTCGACGGCGGTCGCGGTGATCAAGTCGACGACGGTCGTCGTCGAGCGTTCGTCGCCGTCGGGCGGCGGCAAGGGGAGGGGTTTGTAGTGCGGAACCGGACTATGGCAGCCGCTGTGACGGCTGCGGCCGTCCTGCTCGGTGGCGCCGCTTGCGGCAGCGACAGCTCGAAGCCTTCCGCGTCGCCGACGACGGCGGGCGGTTCGACGGGGTCCTCGACCGCCGGTGGCGCGGCCACCTCGGCCACCGGTGAAACCGGCAAGCTCACCGGCAGACTCACCGTCCTCGCCGCGGCCTCGCTGACCGGGACGTTCACCCGGATCGGCAAGGACTTCGAGGCCGCCAACCCCGGTGTCAAGGTGACTTTCAGCTTCGGCGCCAGCTCCACCCTGGCGCAGCAGATCATCCAGGGTGCCCCCGCCGACGTCTTCGCCTCGGCCGCCCCGGCCAACATGAAGCAGGTCTCCGACGCCGGGGACGTCTCCGGCACCGCCGCCACCTTCGTCCGCAACCAGCTGGTCATCGCGGTGCCCAAGGGCAACCCGAAGCACATCGCCTCCTTGGCCGACCTGACTAAGCCCGGGGTGAAGGTCGTCGAGTGCGCCGCGCAGGTGCCGTGCGGCGCGGCGGCGAACAAGGCGCTCACCGCCGCGAACGTGAAGCTGACCCCGGTCAGTCTGGAGGCCGACGTGAAGTCGACGCTGGCCAAGCTCACCCTCGGTGAGGCCGACGCCGCGCTGGTCTACCGCACCGACGCGCTGTCGGTCGCGGACAAGGCCGAGGGCGTGGAGTTCCCCGAGTCCGCGCAGGCCGTCAACGACTACCCGATCGCCGCGCTCGCCCACTCGTCCAACCTCGCCGCCGCCCAAGCCTTCGTGGCGTTCGTCCAGTCCGCCCCGGAGATGTCGGTGCTGACCGCGGCGGGCTTCCAGAAGCCGTAGCGACGCGCCATGACCGGGTCTGCACCGGAACCCGCGACGGCCGGAGGCCCTGAGCCCCTCCGGCCGTCGCGGCGATCGCGGGGGCGGATCCGAGGCGGAGCCGGAACCGGAGCCCGGGCCCGAGCCCGGACACGGTCCCGCACCCGAGTCGGCGCCGGCGTCCCGCTCGGCCTCCTGCTTCCGGCCGCGGCCGGCCTGGCCTTCCTCGTCCTGCCGCTGGCCGGGCTGCTGGCCCGCACACCCTGGTCCACCCTGTTCTCCCGCCTCGGGGCACCGGGCATCCTGGACGCGCTGAAGCTCTCCCTCTTCTCCGCCACTGTCGCGACCGCGCTCTGTGTGCTCTTCGGTGTGCCGCTCGCCTGGCTGCTCGCGCGCGTCGAGTTCCCCGGCCGTGCCCTCGTCAGAGCCGTGGTGACGGTGCCGCTGGTGCTGCCGCCGGTGGTCGGCGGGGTGGCGTTGTTGCTGGCCTTCGGCCGACGCGGGCTCCTCGGTCCCTGGCTCGAGTCGGCATTCGGCATCACGCTGCCCTTCACGACCGCCGGAGTGGTCGTCGCCGAAGCCTTCGTCGCCATGCCGTTCCTGGTGATCGCCGTCGAAGGCGCACTGCGCGGTGCGGACGTCCGCTACGAAGAAGCGGCGGCCACCCTCGGCGCCGGCCGCTGGACCGTGTTCCGCCGCGTGACCCTCCCGCTGATCGCGCCTGGAGTGGTGGCCGGTGCGGTGCTCTGCTGGGCCCGAGCGCTCGGCGAGTTCGGTGCGACCATCACGTTCGCCGGCAACTTCCCCGGCCGTACGCAGACCATGCCGCTGGCCGTCTACCTCGCCTTGGAGCAGGACCTCCCCTCGGCGATCGTGCTCAGCCTGATCCTGCTCGCGGTGTCCGTCACGATTCTCGCCTGCCTGCGTGACCGGTGGATCGCCGCGCCATGAGACCGATGCTGGACGCCCACCTCGTCGTCGACCGCGACACCTTTCGCCTCGACGCTTCCCTGACCATCGCCCCCGGCGAAGTCGTGGCTCTCCTCGGCCCGAACGGCGCCGGCAAGAGCACGGCTCTCCGCGCCCTCGCCGGCCTCCTCCCCGTCTCCGGCGGGCACGTGACCCTGCGCGGCAAGCGCCTCGACGACGCCGCCACGCGGACGTTCGTCCCCGCCGACCAGCGCGACGTCGGTGTCGTCTTCCAGGACTACCTGCTCTTCCCCCACCTGTCAGCCCTCGACAACGTCGCCTTCGGCCCGCGCTGCCACGGCGCCTCGCGCTCCCACTCCCGCAGCATCGCCGCCGACTGGCTGGCTCGCGTCGGCCTCGCCGACCACGCGCACGCGAAGCCCCGGCAGCTGTCCGGGGGCCAGGCCCAGCGCGTCGCCCTCGCCCGGGCCCTGGCGGTCGGCCCCGACCTGCTCCTGCTGGACGAGCCGCTCTCGGCGCTGGACGCCGGCACGCGCATGGACACCCGCGCGCACCTGCACCACCACCTCGCCGACCACCCCGGCGCGACCCTGATCGTCACCCACGACCCGCTGGACGCCTTGATCCTGGCCGACCGCCTCGTCATCCTGGAGGCGGGCCGCGTGGTCCAGGAAGGCGACGCCGCCACCATCACGGCCCGCCCCCGCACCGATTACGTCGCCCGCCTCGTCGGCCTGAACCTGTTCCGCGGCCAGGCCCGCCGCGACATCGTCACGCTGCCCGGCGGTTTCACCCTCACCACCTCCGAACCCTGCGAAGGCCCCGCGTTCGTCGCGTTCCCCCCGACCGCGCTGGCCCTGCACCCCGAGCGTCCGGACGGCAGCCCGCGCAACGTGTGGTCCGCGACCGTCGCCGGGCTGCAACGCCATGGCGACCATCTCCGGATCCAACTGTCCGGACCGCTGGACACGACCGCCGACATCACCCCGGCCGCGGCGGCGGCGCTCCGCCTGGAACCCGGGTCGCAGGTGTGGGCGGCGTTGAAGGCGACGGAGACGCGGGTGTATCCCGACAGCGCCGAGTGAGACAGGCGGGCGAGCCGCGACACGCGACGCGCTATGCCCCGGGCACCGCCCGAACCAGCACCAGCGACCCCTGAAAATAAGGCTGTTGACGAAGTCTCCCGTGCTTCTCGTCCCACGCCCCGGACTCCAGGTCACGCCGCAAGTGTCCGGTGTACTCCTCGCAGACCTCGGCATCCACGAAGCTCCACGCCGAACATGCCTTCCGCGCCGCCGGATCGAGCAGCATCTCACTGAACGTCGTCATCGCCCCGTCGAAGGCGCCGTCCGGGAACGGCAGATTCTCGGCGACGGCGTCGACCGCCGCGGGCAGGTGCGCGGGACGCTGCGCCCGCATCGACTCCGACGGCTCGACCGCGGTCATCTCGAACAGTGTCGACTCGTACGAACCCGCCCCGGCACCGATGTTGAGCACCGTCCGCGAGCCGGCGAGCGCCGCCTCGATCAGGGCCGCGATCCGCGGCTCCGGCCTGCGGTAGCCGCTGTAACCCGGGCCGATGGTCCCGTAGTCGGCGTCCCCGGCACTGCCGTCGGTGGTCCGTCGCATCGTCGACCGGCTCCCCTCCATCGCCCTCTGCTTGACATCCAAGATCCTAGTATCAGCACTGGTCGACAGGCTAGGCACCGTTAACCATCCCTGATACGGTCGCTGCCAGTCCGGCGCCCCGACCCCGGCTCCCAGCCCCTCCCAGCGTCCCAAGGAGTCCCCATGGTGTTCCGCCGTTCCGCCGTCGTACTCGGCGTTTCCGGCATCGTCGTCGTCGCGCTCGGCGCGGTCTTCGAACCGGTGGCGGGGCCGATGGTGAGCAAGCTGCCGTCCAACACGGACCTGACCGTGCACTACTCCGGGACGGCTTCGCTGATCGACCAGACCGCGGTGGCCAAGGGCGATCTGCTGGGGGCGCTCAAGAACGGCGTGCCGCTGGCGCTGGACCGGCGCATCCACGTCACCTCCACGTCCGGGAACACCGCGATCGTCGGTGACGACCAGACTCTGAAGATCACGGGCATGCCGCCGATGCCGGACGACCACGTCTACGCGCTGGACCGCAAGACGCTCGAGGCCGGCCCGGCGCCCGCGGGCAAGACCGCCGATCCGGCCTCCGGGATCCCGATCGGGTGGCCGATGTCGCCCAGCGCCCATCACCCGTACAGGTACTACGACCCCACGACGCAGACCTCGTCAGACTTCACCTACACCGGTGACACCGAGGTCAAGGGCCGCGGCGCGCTCAGCTTCCACTCCCAGTCCGCGGCGAACCCGGTGAAGGACAAGACGCTGCTGGCGACGCTGCCGACGGCGTTGCCCAAGACCGTGGCGCAGGCGCTGGCGAGTTCGCCGCTCCCGATCCTGCCGAAGGAGACGAAGGCGCTGCTGACGCCGGAGGCGCTGGCCGCGCTTCCGGACCAGATCCCGTTGTCCTACACGGCGGTGACCACCGCCGACGGCGCCGCGGACAAGGAGGTCGGCTTCCCGATCATGCAGCACCTGCAGCAGAAGGTGATCCTGAACGTGGCCCTGCCCGGCCAGCCGCCGATCCCGCTGATTCCGGTGCTGAGCACCGATCTGACGCTCACGCCGGAGTCGCAGCAGTATCTGGTCGACAAGGCGGACACCGCCTCGACGCAGCTGTTGGTGATCAAGGTGGTCGTGCCGGTGGCGCTGGTCGCGATCGGGGTGGTGCTGCTGGTGATCGCGTTCCTGAAGCGGAAGCCGAAGGCGGTCGTCGCGGCTGCGCCGATCGAGGCCGGACCGGCCGGCGCGGAGACGGCCGAGCCCGCCGCGGACTCCGGCGAGTCCGAGAACTAGCGCACCGGCCGGCGGTGACGAGTCGCAGCGCCGCGCGGCGACGGCAACTGACGACGGTCGCGGGCGGATTGTTCGCCCGCGACGGCTATCCCAATGTGACGGTCCGGGACATCGCCGCGGCGGCGGGGGTGTCCGGACCGGCGATCTACCGCCACTTCGCGGGCAAGGACGCGATCCTCGCCGAGCTGATGCGGGCCGGGTTCGACGAGATCGACACGATCGGCGCCGTGGCGCTCGGGGGGCTGGAATCGGCCACCGCCGGTGAGCGCCTCGACGCCGTCGTGCGCGCCATGGCCGCCTTCGTCGTCCGCAACCCCGAGTTCGGCGTGCTGTGGCGGCGGGAGTTCCGGCATCTCGCGGCGGCGGACGCCGTGGAGCTGACGAGGCGGATGAGCGCCGGGCTGGTCGCGACGATCGGCGAGTTGCGCCGTGTGCGGCCCGAGCTCGGCGCGGCCGAGGCGCGGTTGGTCGTGGGGGCCGCGCTGAGCGTGCTGGGCAGCATCTCCGATCACCGGGTCCGCCTTGGCCGGCGGGCCCTGGAAGATCTCCTGGCGGCTGTCGCCGCGGACGTCTTGCGGGCGCAGCTGCCCGAGCCCGGCGGGTCGCCACCGACTGAGCCTTCAGCGACCCCGCCTCCCGCCACCCGGCGCGAAGAGCTGGTGGCCCATGCCGTCCGCCTTTTCCAGCAGTCCGGCTATCACCGGGTGACCATGGAGGACGTCGGGGCCGCCGCGGGAATCGCAGGGCCCAGCGTCTACAAGCACTTCGCGGGCAAGACCGACCTCCTGCGGGCCGTGGTCCGGCGCCTCAGGGATCGCCTGCAAGCCGCCCTCGACGCCCCTGCGGGGCCCGGTTCGGCCGACGACCAGCTCGCGATGCGGGCCCGTTCTTATGTGGAGACCGTCGTCGCCGAGCGCAGCCTCGTCTTGGCCTTCCATGCCGAGGTGCACAATCTGCCGCGCCGGGACCGCGTCGAGATCCGGCGGCTGGTCGCCGCCTATGTCCAGCGGTGGACGGTTCTGGTCGGGGCCGCGCTGCCCGGTCGCGGCGAGGCGGAAGCCGGGATCCGGGTCCAGGCGGCGTTCGCGGTCGTCAACGACTCGGTCCGCAGCCGCCGCCTGGCCCGGCAGCCCGAGACGGTGCCGAAGCTGACGGCTCTCATGCTCGCCGTCCTGACGCCGCGATCGTGATCGACCACGGCACATCGCGCTGCTCCCGACCGCGGCCACCCGGCCGCGCAACCGCAAGCGCCGAACGCGAATAGCGGACTCCGGGAGCGCCGCCGCTTGACGACGCCCCCGGAATCAGAACCCTGCCCCGTCAGCAGGCCCCGTTGTCCGTCCACACGGCCCACGACTGCGGCGCACCCGGGGTGGCGCCGGTCGAGTACCAGGTCGACGTGTACTTGTGCCCGTTGTAGGACACCACGTCGCCCGGCACGTACGACGTCGTCGCGTTCCACGGCGTCAGGCTGCCGCAGCCGCCGGACGAGCCGGTGATCGTCCAGGTGAAGCTGGTCGAGCCGCTGGCGGTGCCGGAAGACGCGGTCACCGTCACGGAATACGTCCCCGCGGTGGTCGGCGTTCCGGAGATCAGCCCGCTGGAGCCGATCGCCAAGCCCGGCGGCAGGCCGGTCGCGGAGTAGGTCAGCGTCTTGCCGGCCGAGTCCGTGGCCTTGATCTGCAGGGAGACCGCGGATCCGGCCGCGGAGCTCTGGTCGTCGGGGTTCGCGACGGTCACCGTGTCGCTGCCGCCGCCGGTGATCGTCCAGGTGAAGCTGGTCGAGCCGCTGGCGGTGCCGGAGGACGCGGTCACCGTCACGGAATACGTCCCCGCGGTGGTCGGCGTTCCGGAGATCAGCCCGCTGGAGCCGATCGCCAAGCCCGGCGGCAGGCCGGAGGCCGAGTACGTCAGGGCCTTGCCGGTCGAGTCCGTGGCGGAGATCTGCAGCGACGCCGTGGAGCCGACCGTGCCGTTCTGGTTGCCCGGGCTCGTCACCGTCACCGTCTCGGTGGACGAGCCCGCGCTGAAGCCGCTCGTGCCGTTCGGCGTGCCCCAGCCGGTCGGGCCGTCGTAGCCGGTGCCGGCGGTGCAGAAGTAGGACGGCGAGCAGCTGCCGTTGTCGCCGCTGGTCACGTCGTTGAAGCTGCCGGTGTGGTTGTACGGGTACTGCGCCGTGCGGTCGCCCGCGTTGGGCGCGCCGGCCAGGGCCCACACCGAGGCGATGATCGGGGACGAGGCCGAGGTGCCGCCGTACACCGACCAGCCGCTGCCGCCGTAGGTCTGGTACACCGCCACACCGGTGGCCGGGTCGGCGACCGCCGAGACGTCCGCCTCCATCCGGCGCGAGCAGCCGGTGTCGTGCTGCCACGACGGCTTCGGGTCGTACGAGGAGCACCCTGAGCCGGTGCCCTCGGACGAGCTGGTGTGCCACACGGTCTCGGTCCAGCCGCGGCTGCCGCCGCCCTGGCTCAGCCGGGTGCCGCCGACCGCCGTCACGTACTGCGAGGTCGCCGGGTATTCCGCGCCGTAGGCCGAGTCGCCGGTGCTGACCGTGATGGCCACACCCGGGTGGTTGAAGTAGGAGGCGTCATAGGACGTGTCCGCCGACTCCTCCGAGCCGCCATAGCTGTTCGACACGAACTTCGCACCCAGCGACACGGCGGTGTTCACCGCGGTGCCCAGGTTGGTCATGTCCGCGGTGCTGGCCTCCACCAGCAGGATGTGGCACTGCGGACAGGTCGCCGAGACCATGTCCAGGTCCAGGGAGATCTCCCCGGCCCAGCCGGTGTCCGGCGACGGGTAGTCGCTCCCGCCGTTCTGGTCGACCTTCCGGAAGCAGCCGTCGGCCGTGGTGCACGCCGGCAGGCCGAAGTTGGACCGGTACGCCGCCAGGTCGCTCTCGGCGTTCGGGTCGTCCTGCGCGTCGACGATGGCGACGGTCTGCCCCGCGCCGCCGGACGGCAGGTTGTACGCGCTCGCCAGATCGGACGGGCCGTAGCCGGAGACCGCGACGGCCGGCGCCAGATGGGGAACGATGTCGGTGCGCCGCAGCGCCAGACACGCCATCTGCCCCGGCCGCGTCGGGGCGGCGCAGGAGTGCACGTAGTTGGTCGCGGAGGAGGGGGTGGGGGTAGCGGCGGGGGCGGCGGCTGCCGAGGCTGTCGTCGTGACGCCGCTCCACACCAGCGCGGCCGCGGCTGCCAGGGCCGCGAACCCGGCGGTCCAGGACCGCCGGCGTTTCGCCGAGCGAAGCATGTCCACTCGGACTCCTTTCCATGACAGGGGACGACGGGCGCGCGGGAGACCGCAGGCGCCCTGTTCAGCGGCACCGTATTAACCCCGACAGGTCTAGACAACGTGTCAGTGCCCTCGGTCGGTCCTTGACTTGGCCTCGTCGCGTCCCTTCCCGGGCGGAACCCCACCCTTGCCCAGGGCCTGTCAACCCCCAACGAGCCGACGGCGGGTCACTGATACAGAGCCTCGCCCTTGATCGTCCTCGCATACAGCACGACGCGGCCGGTGCGGTGCGGCGCGACCAGACCCGCCCGCGCCAGCCGGTGCAGCTGCGCTGACACGCCGCCGGGAGCCAGTCCGGTCCGGTTCGCCAGCTGCTGCGTGCTGGCCGGCGTCTCCAAGAGCCCGAGCAGCAACGCCCGGGTGGCGCCGAGCGCCGCGGCCAGATCGCCGGCGTCGGCGGCCGGCTCCCACAGCGTGCCGATCCCGCGGACCGGGTAGCGGATGACGGGCACCCACGGCTCCGACGTCTTGACGTACAGCCGCGGCCACGCGAACGCCGACGGCACCAGGACCAACCCGCGCCCGTCGAGCGAACGCCGCGCGTGGGGCGGGCCCGCCGACCGGTTGGCGATCCGGAGCCGGCCGGAAGCCGGGTCGAAGTCCAGATCGGGGTGGATGTCGGCGAACATCGCGGCCGGGCCGCGCTCGGTCAGCGACCGCGCGCGGTAGTGGATGTCGGACTCCAGCAGGGAACGGATTCGGGGCCACATCGGCGCCAGGGCCCGCTGCCAGTAGCCGCGCAGTTCCGTGACCACTCCGGCCAGCTCGCGCCGCGGGGCCCGCAGCATCGGCGCCAGGCTGTCCGGCAGGTCGTCGCCGAACACGTCGGGAAGCTCCCGCCGCACGACGGCGGCGGGGGTGCGGCGCACCTCGTCGAGTTCGTCGTCGAGGTCGGTCAGGGGTGAGAGCGGGGTGGGGGCCAGAAAACCGGGCAGCAGGCGCGGCGGCCCGGCGGTGAGGTCGCGGGCTGCGGCGGCTCCCGGCCGGGTCAGGAGGGCGTCGCGGCGGTGCTCGGCCAGCCACGGCATGTGGATCGCGTGCGCGGCGGGCTGGGTCAGCGTCCGGATCGAGGCCAGCAGCTCCCAGGCCGGCGAGATGGCCCAGCGGAGCTGGCTGAGGTCCGCGGTGCCGAGGGAAAGGGTGAGCGTGGTCGCCACGAGGATTCACAGTAGCGTGAATCCGTTGAGGCCCAGGGCGCCGTTCCCGCAGGCTGCCTGCCATGATCGTGAATGAGACGACTGAAACCGCGCCGACCGGGGCCGCGCCGACGGCCCCCGTGAAAGAGGCGACGCGAGCGGCCGGGCCCGAAGCCGCCCCGCGAGACCGCCTCCGGTACCTCACCGCGTCCGGCGTCGCCGTGTGGGGAGCCCAGATCGGCCAGATGGCCGTGCCCCTGACCGCCGTCACCGCGCTGCACGCCGGAGCCTCCGGCACCTCGCTGCTCCGGACCGCGCTGACGGCACCGTTCGTGGTGCTCGGGCTCCCGGTCGGGGCGTGGCTGGACCGGGTGCGGCGCCGCCCGGTCATGATCGGCGCGGACCTGGTGCGCGCCGCCGTGCTGCTGACCGTTCCGCTCGCGGCGTGGACCGGGCACCTGACGATGGCCCAGCTGGTCGCCGTGGTGCTGGTCCAGGGTGTGGCGACGGTCTTCTTCGACCTGGCCACCCAGAGCTTCGTCAAGGACCTGGCGCCCGGCGCCCGGCTCGCGCACACCAACGCGCGTCTGGCGACGATCACCCAGACCGCGCTCATCGCCGGGCCTCCATTGGCGGGATGGGCGGCCGGGCTCCTCTCGGCGCCCACGGTCCTGCTGTTCATGGCCGGTGGCTATCTGTGGTCGGCGGGGTGGCTGTCCACCCTTTCCGTCCGCGAGCATCCGGCCGGCGGCGCAGCGCGCCGGCCGCTGGTGCGCGAGATCGCCGAAGGCGTCGCGTTCGTGGCCCGGCAACCCGTGCTGCGGACCGTGGTGCTGGCCGGCTCCCTGGTCAACATCGGCATCGCCGGCGTCATGACCCTGCTCCCGGTGCTGGCCCTGACCCGGCTCGGCTGGAGCCAGGGCCATCTCGGGACGTTCCTCGGGGCCGGCGGCCTCGGCGGCCTGGCCGGCGCGGCGTCGGCGGTCCGGCTCACCGCCCGGTTCGGCGCGGGCCGCGCGGTGCTGCTGCTCGGCGTCGCGGTCGCGCCGCTCGCCGTCACCCTGCCGTTGCTGGGCCGGCCGGTGCCCGGACCCGTCGCGGCCCTGGGGTGGGCGCTGGTGATGCTCAAGGTCGGCTTCGACGCGGTCGTGATGACGACGTTCCGTCAGCAGGTCACCCCGCCCGGTCTGCTGGCCCGGGTGAACGGCACGATGCGCGTGCTGTTCAGCGGCGCGGTGGCGCTGGGCGCGGCCTCGGCCGGTGCCCTGGCCGCGGCGGTCGGCCTGCGGTGGGCGCTGGCCGGGTCCGCCGCGTGCCTGGCGTGCGTCTGGATCCCGATCGCTTTCTCCCCGCTCCGTCGCATGACCGTCCTCACAACGGAGAAAGGATTCTGAGCGTGCGAACAGTCATGCGCCGCCACGATAGGGTTGAACTTCCATTGTGCCGCGCACCCGTGCCTTGGCGGGGGGACAGATAAGGGAACTGCCATGACTGCCGACCCCGACGAGGGGCAGCCGACCGCGGCGAGCGACGGGGAGACCACCGACCGGGACGGTTTGATCGCCGGCCGGTACCGCCTCATCTCCGAGCTCGGCGGCGGGGCGATGGGCGTGGTGTGGCGGGCGCGGGACGAGGTGCTCGGCCGGGACGTCGCGGTCAAGCAGCTGCGGCCGGACACCGGCATGAGCGGCGCACAGGTCCGGCAGTCCCACCTGCGGGCGCGGCGCGAGGGCCGGATCGCGGCCCGGTTGCAGCATCCGAACGCGGTCACCATCTTCGACGTCGCCGAGCACGACGGCCGGCCGTACCTGATCATGGAGTACGTCCCGTCCAGCAACCTGGCGGACATTCTCGGCACCGGGACCGTCATGGCCCCCGGCGAGGTCGCGCGGATCGGCGCGCAGCTGGCCTCGGCGCTGGCCGCGGCGCACGCCGTCGGGATCGTGCACCGGGACATCAAGCCCGGCAACGTGCTGATGACCTCCGACGGCACCGTGAAGCTCACCGACTTCGGCATCTCCCGGGCCACCGGCGACGCGACCGTCACCGCCACCGGCGAGATCCTCGGCACCCCGGCCTACACCGCGCCGGAGGTGGCGCAGGGACACGCCGTCGACTCCCCGGCGGACGTGTTCTCGCTCGGGGCCACGCTCTACGCCGCGGTCGAGGGCACGCCGCCGTTCGGCGACGACGTGAACGCCATGGCGGTGCTGCTGCGGGTGGTGCGGCACGAGATCCGGATGCCGCGGCGCACCGGCATGCTGACCGACACCGTGATGCGGATGCTCAGCCCGGAGCCGGCGGACCGGCCGACGATGAAGGAAGTGGCGCAGGCCCTCGGTGCGCTGGGAACCGAGCCGATGCCACCGGTGGCGGAGGCGCGGCCGGCGCGGCCGGCGGGCGGGCGTGCGGCCGGGGGTTCGCGAGGCGCTGCCGCCGCGGCCTCGGCGGCGGATGTGACCGAGGCGCTGGCGCTTGACGCGATGCCGGTTCCCTTGCCGGCGCCCGCTCCGGCTTCCGGTCCCGCGTCGATATCGACACCGCCGTCGACACCTCCATCGACACCGACACCGACACCGACACCGACACCGACACCGACACCGACACCGACACCGACGTCGGCGCCGACGCCGACGCCGACGCCTCTGGTGTCGTCCGCCGCGCCCGAATCTCCGTCGGCGGGCACCGCGACACCCGCGACACCCGTGACGCCCGTCGTGACGCCGAAGCCGACTGCCGCGCTGCCGCCCGCGACGGCGACGACCGCGCTTCCGGGCGCTTCGTCGACCGGTCCGGTGGCTTCCCCAGGACAGGCGGCGTCCACCGGTCCGCAGCCGGAGGTCTCGCCCACGACCGCGCTGTCGAGCGCGGGTGGTTCAGAGCTCGGCACGACCTCGCTGACACAGGCGCAGAAGCAGTCGCAGTCGCAGTCGCGCAAGCGGATGGTGCTGGCCGGCGGCGCCGTCGGCTCGGCGGCGGTGATCACCGCCGCCATCGTGGCCCTGAGCGGCGGTGGCAAGGACAACCCGTCCGCGACGCCGGCCGCCCAGCAGTCGTCCACCTCGCACGCGTCGTCGGCGCCGACGACCCCGGCGGCGTCGAGCGCGCCCACGACGAGCGCCGCCGCGCCGCCCGGCAGCTCCGCCTCGAAGTCGCCGGCGTCGTCCTCGCCGCCTTCATCGTCCCCGTCCTCGTCCCCGTCGTCTGCATTATCGAGTGCTGACGTTCCGGCCCAGTTGTCTGCGGCGATCACGAACTACTACAACCTGGTGCCGGGCAGCCTGCCTCAGGCGTGGGCCCTGCTGACGTTGGACTACCAGCAGAGCAAGGCCCTCGGCTACGACAAATACCAGAGCTTCTGGAACGGCATGCAACGCGTCATGGTGTCCGACGTCCAGGCGAAGGCCCCCGACACCGTCGTCGCGACGATCGACTACTACCCCAAGAGCGGCCAGGCCACCGAGGAGCGTACGAGCTTCACGCTGGTCCAGGACGGCGGCGTGTGGAAGATCGCGCACTCCTCGGTGATCAGCAGCAAGTCCATCTAGGGCGGTCTTCGTCTCCTGATCGCACGGACTCTGAGACTTGACTCTCAGAATTCGTGAGAGAACACTCTCAGAACATGGCGAAGGGCAACCCGTACGGCGACTTCGAGATCGACGATCCCAAGGCGATGCGCGCGCTGGCCCACCCGGTGCGGCTGGCCCTGCTGGAACGGCTGCGGCGCCACGGGCCGGCCACGGCTTCGCAGCTCTCGCCGCAGGTCGGCGCCACGCCGTCGGTGGCGAGCTGGCACCTGCGGCACCTGGCGGAGTTCGGCCTGGTCCGGGACGCGGAGCCGGGTCCGGACCGGCGGGAGCGACGGTGGGAGGCGGTCGCGAGCGGGTTCCGCTTCGGCGGCGTCGCCCAGACACCGGAGGGCCGGGACGCGGCGCGGACGCTGATCGAACAGATCATCCTTCGGGCGCGAGATCTGCCGCAGCGCTGGGCGTCGGAGGTCGCTCCCGAGCTCGAACCGGAGTGGCAGGACGAGGGCGGCATATACGACACCCGCATCTACGCCACGGCCGAGGAAGCCGCTCAGATCGCCCAAGCCATGGAGATGGTGCTGGCGCCGTTCGTCCTGCGTGGCGCGGAGAAGGCGCCCGACGGTGCGCGCCCGGTGCGGTATCTGCGCTACATCCTGCCGGAAAGCGGCGATGATGAGTGAGGCTTCCGCGATACCCGCGACTGCCGCGCCGGCACCCGCCGTCCCGGCTGACGCCGCCGCATCGCTCCGCCGCAACCGGGGGTTCATGCTCTTCTGGGCAGGCCAGTCGGTCTCCCAGTTCGGCGACCAGATCACCGCGCTGGCCCTGCCCCTGATCGCCGTCGCCCGACTGCACGCCTCGACGTTCGCCGTGAGCGTCCTGACCGCCGTGAGCTGGATGCCGGCGCTCTTCGGCGCCGCGGCCGGCACGTGGATGGACCGCAACCCGAACAAGCGGGCCCTGATGCTCGGTGCCGACCTCGGCCGGGCCGCGGTCCTGGTCAGCCTTCCCGCGGTGGTCCTGTTCGGCCACGTCACGCTGCTCCAGCTGTATCTCGTCGCCCTGCTGGTCGGCATCTTCTCGATGGTCTTCAACACCACCCACTCGGCCTTCTTCGCGCGGCTCGTGCCGCGGGAGTCGTACATCGCGGCCAACAGCCGGCTCAGCGCCAGCCAGTCGGCGGCCTACGTCGCGGGCCCGGCGATGGGCGGCGCGCTCATCCAGGCCCTGAGCGCTCCGGTCGCCGTCCTCGCGGACGCGGGCTCGTTTCTGACGTCCGCCGCCTTCATCTGGCGGATCCGGTCGGCCGATCCGACGCCGGACGCTGCGACCGACGCAGTGCCGGACGAAGCGCCGGACGCCCGAGCCGAAGAAAAGACGCCGCGTTCCTTCCGGGGAGAGCTCAAACAGGGTTGGGCGTTCGTCACCTATGACCCGGTCGTGCGGGCCAGCCTGGCCGGCACGACGACCATCAACTTCTTCACCTTTCTCGCCGGAACCGGCCTGGTCGTGCTGTTCGCCACCCGTACTCTCGGCTTGTCCGCCGGAACGATCGGCGCCACCCTCGGTGTCGGGGCGACCGGTTCTCTCGTCGGCGCGCTCGTCGCGAGCCGCGTGGCCGCCCGGCTGGGCGTCGGGCGCACGGTGGCCGTCGGGGCGGTCCTGTTCCCGGCGCCGTTCGCCCTGGCCGCCCTGGCCGGCGGGCCGATCGTGCTGCGCGTCGGCCTGATCGGCGCCGCGGAGTTCTTCATCGGCCTCGGCGTCATGCTCTTCGACATCAACCAGAACGCGATCCTGACCGCCGCCGTCCCGGACGGTATGCGCAGCCGCGTCTCGGGCGTCTACAGCAGCGTCAATTACGGCGTCCGCCCTCTGGCGGCCCTGATCGGCGGCCTGCTCGCCGCCCACGCCGGCTTGCGCGCCACGTTCCTGACTGCAGCCGTCGGGGGCAGTTTGTCAGTGCTCTGGTTCCTGGCGTCCCCGATCCCGCGCATCACCACCCTCGACGCTCTCGGCGCGGCCTCCACCCGGACTCCATGACGGTGTCGATACTTGACACCAGCGTCCCGCGACCCACCGCCTAGGAGGCGATCATGAACGGTCACACGGACAACCGCGGCGCCACCCGCCGCACCACGGAGCCCGGCACGCGCACCGTGGCCGCCGGCCGCCGCCGGGTGCGGATCCGCAAGACGTCGGGGCGGCGTCTGCGGGACCTGCCGGAGCTGGACCTGCGGACGCCGTCGGGGCGGTTGCTGCCGTACTGAGAGATGGCCCGCCTCCGAAGAGACGGGCCACCGGTCAACCGCACTGAATCAGAACGCGCCTATGCCGTTCGGCGTCCCCCAGCCCGTGGGGCCGTCATACCCGGCGACCCCGTTGCACTGGTAGTCGCCGCCGCAGTCCATCCGCTCGGCGTTGGTGCCGCTCGTCACGTCGAACAGGCCGCTGTGGTCGGTGTAGAACGCGGAGGCGTCCGCGAACTTCTGCGGGTGGCCGGCCAGCGCGATCACGCCCGCTATGTAGGGCGAGGAGGCGCTGGTGCCGCCGACGACGCCCCAGCCGGTCAGGCCGTCGACCGTGCCGTAGACGGCCGGGCCGGTCTGCGGGTCGGCGTCGGCGGCCACGTCGGCGACCATGCGGCCGGGGCAGTTGGCGTCGTGCTGCCAGGCCGGCTTGTCGATCCAGGCCGAGCAGCCGCTGCCGGCACCGGACCACGCCGACTCGGTCCAGCCGCGGGTGTTCGCCGCCTTCGTCAGCGAGGTGCCGCCGACGGCGACCACGCTCGGGAACACCGCGGGGGCGCTCGGGATTCCGTAGCCGTAGTCGCCGCTGGAGGCGACGATCGCCGTACCCGGGTGCGCGTAGTGCACCGCGGACGACAACACGTCGCCGCCTTCGTCGCCGCCGTAGCTGTTCGACACCTCGCCGGCGCCCAGCGCGACGGCCTCGTCGACCGAGGCGCCGAGGTCGTCGAACGAGGCCGAGTCGGCCTCGACGAGCAGGATCTTGCACTGCGGGCAGGCCGCGGAGACCATGTCCAGGTCCAGGGCGATCTCCACGCCCCAGCCCTGGTCCGGGGGCAGCGGGGTCGCCGCGCCGCGCTGGTTCACCTTGTGGAAGCAGCCGTTGGCCGTGGTGCAGGCCGGCAGGCCGTACGTGCTCCGGTAGACCGCGAGGTCCGCCTCGGCGGCGGCGTCGTCGCCGACGTCCGCGATGGCGACGGTCTGGTTCGCGCCGCCGGTGGCCGGCAGGTGGTACGCGGCCCGCAGATCGGCCGGGCTCAGGCCCTGCGGCAGCGCGGCGGCGGCCCCGGCCATACCGGCGGCGGCCCCGCGGACGCCCTTGCCGCCGTGCACATCGGTCCGCAGCTCGGCGAGGCACCGCGCCTGGTGCGCCTTCGCCGTGCCGCACACCTTCGTGACGTTGCCCTTCCCGTGACCGGCGGTCGGAGTGGCGCTGGCGGTGGTGGTGAAACCGGCCATCAGCGCGCCCGCCGCGGCCAGCACCGTCATCAGGCGCAGCCGGCCGGCGGTCCTCGGACTTCTCGTGTTCATCAGGCTCCTCATGGCGTTCGCGGCGTCAGCCGACGGTGTAGGGGTCGGTCACGGTCTGGGTGATCGACCCGCCGAGGCAGTCGGTCGCGGTCACCCGCAGCTCGACGTGGCCCCCGGGCGCCGGGTTCGACCAGTGCGCGGCGTAGGTCCCGCCGCCGCCGTGGGTCGCCACGTCCTGCCAGGTCGCGCCGTCGTCGAAGGACACGGACACCTTCGCCGAGTCGATCCCGGCCCGAGAGCCGACGTCGCCGTAGGACATGTGGCCCACGTGCAGCACCAGGTTCTGCACCGGGGATTGCGAGCCGTTGCGGTTCGTCAGGGAGTTGAGCTGGTAGTTCAGCGTCAGCGCCGGCAGCACCTGGCACGGTGCCGTGGGGTCGCCGGAGACGTCGGCCGCGGCGCAGTCCGTGCCCGCCGGCAGTTTCATCGACGGGTCGTCCTTGCCGGAGATCGGGATCGTCACGTCGGTGTGCGTCTTCGTGGACTGCGTGATCCCGCTGGCCGTCCGATCGAAGTCCAGGACCATGCGCAGCTTCGCCGGCCCGGCCGGCACGTTCTGCAGCAGGTAGCCCAGCCGGTTCGTGTCCGAGGAGAGCAGCTGCCCGTTCCAGTACAGCTGCCCCGTCCCGGCCGCGCTGAAGTCCAGCCCGGTGGTGTCCTTGTTGCCGTCCCCGAGCATCCCCAGCAACACGCCGACGTTCCCGGCTCCGGAGCACGCCTGGCAGCCCATGGGGTCCAGGGCGCCGGCCCGGTGCTGCCCGAAGTTCGGCACCATCGGCGCGTGGCCCCAGGTGCGGGCCACGGTCTCGCCGGCGTCGTACTTCCGGGCGTCGTCGTCGAGGATCCCGAACGCGAAGACCGGGTTGTTCGGGTCGAAGATCAACGGCAGCGCCATCTCGCTCGCCCACGTGCCGCCGCCGGTCACGTACTCGGTGACCGCGCCGTTCGGGACCGGCAGCTCGGCCATCTGGTAGCCGTCGGGCGTGACGTAGCCGCTGCCCAGCAACGCCTGCGCGGTGCCGTAGTGGGGATCGAGGTTGACGGTGTGCTTCAGCGTCGCCAGCGAGCTGTCGGCCGGGGTGTAGCTCTGGTTGGCGTCGATGCGGTCCGAGACCTCTTCGAGGTTGTACCGGTACGAGTCGGCGTCCGATGCCGGGCCCGCCCCGACCCAGCCGAGCGAGTAGGCCAGGCTCCCGACCGCCGGCTTCGGCGTCGGCGTGACGAAAGCGGCGATGTTCCCGCTGCCGGACACTCCCAGCCCGACGCCGATACCGGTCGCGCTCTTCCGGATCACCTGGACGTCGAGGGACTGCGTCGTCGCGGGCTTCTGCGTCGTGAAGCTGATGGGACTGGTCGCGGTGCGCGCGTCGACCGTGGCCGCCGGCACCGTCCCGCTGTCCGGCACGGTGATGCCGTCGGAGGTGACGAGGTCCATCTTCGCGGTGTTCGCCTGCGGGTCGAACGCGAAGGTGAAGGCGAGCGCGGCGTAGTGCCCGGCCGGGACCGCGACCTTGGCGACACCCTGGTACGAGAACGTCTCCGCCGCGAAGGCGCGCGCGTCGTCGGTGTTCACCAGGATGATCGGCATGTTCGCGGCCGCGCCGGTGTCGTCCAGGGTGTTCACCTGCAGGATGTGCAGCGGATAGTGCGGCTGGACCGGCGTCGAGGCGCCGGCCTCGGCCATCGACGTCAGACCGCCGAACAGCGCCCCGGTGCCGGCCGGCCTGCCCGCCGCCAGATCCGCCTTGATCGCGTCCCGCAGCGCCTGCGCGAACGCCCGGCCGGAGTCAGGGGTCAGATACCCCGTCGCCGTCTGCCCGCTGACCGAGGTGAACGTGACGCCGGCCGGCGCGGTCGGCGTCACGCCCGCGGCGTAGCGCAGCACCACCGGGATGTGATGGCCCTCGGTGCTGGGCATCGGGGCGAGCCTGGTGGTGTCGAACAGCGACAGATCCAGGCCGTGGCCCAGATACGGTACGGCTTCGGACGGGACGACGTAATGGTCGCCGCCGACGGTGAAGGTGGCGAAGGCGTCGGAGGCGCCGGCGCCCTTCTCGATGGCGACCCCGGCGCTCGCGCCGGTGTGCACGACGACGCGGTCGCCGGTCGGCAGGACGACGGGGACGGCCCCCGAGCCGGCCGGCGTCACGGGTGTCACGGTGGGCGTGGCCGCGTCGGCGGCGGTCGGCGCGCTCGCGTCCGCGGCCGCCGGGGAGCAGAGCGCGGCGGCCGTGACCAGCACGGCGAGCGTCGAGGCGGATCGGGATCGGCGTGATCTCACGGGTGAGTCCTCCGAAGTCCGGGAATACGGTCAACCCAGTTACTAGCGTGGATCCACCACCGGTGTCAGCCCTCTGATGTGTCGGTAATACGACACGACGGGGATGCAACCTCGCGGGGGGTCCAGGGGGTCTACGAGGAGAAGGGAGATTCCTACGGACGGAAGGCCCGATGCACGATTCGGCGACCTGGTCCCGGCATTTGGAGCCGGAATACGCGGGGACCTTGGACAATCTGGTCTCCGGCATGACCGACCGCGCGAACGCGCATCGGCTGGGTGTGAGCGAACGGACCGTCCAGCGCCGGATCCGGGAGCTGATGGACTGGTCCGGGTCCGGGAACCGGATGCAGCTGGGACGGCACGCCGCCCTGGCCGGGCTGGCGGGCGCCAGCAGTCCGGTCGACGCGGCCGACCTGACCGAGTCGTACATGTTCGGCGACCGGCCGCCGCGCTGCGGCCGCTACCCCGACGCCGACGCCCGGCACCTGCTGCGGCTGCTGCTCGTCGACGCGGCGGCGGATCGGCTGCTGGGTCTGAGCCCGCGCAGCGTCGAGCGGCGGGTCCACGAGCTGATGACGCTGGCCGGGGCCCGCAGCCGGGCACAGCTCGGATGGCGGGCGACATGGCGCGGCTGGATCTGACCGTGTGAGGCGGCTCACTGATACGTGATCGAACTCCGGCTCGATACCGACGTCTTCTCAGGTGACGAGTCACGATCACGCTTGGGAGTCACCATGACCGACCTTTCCGCCTCCGGCCCGCTGGACCAGGGCGCACACTCCATGGACGCCGACGGCCTGACCCTGCGCTACCGCGTGCACGGCACCGGGCCGGCCGTGGTGGCGCACCCCGGCGGCCCGGGCATCCTCGATCAGAGCTCTGACGTCCCTTCGGAAGGCCGGAGGCCGCACGGCGCGGCCGCCGTCCCCGGTGCTGCGGGGACGGCGGCCGCGCGCGTCGATCTGCCGCGTGTCGATCCGCGGCGCGCACCGTGGGTCAGTACTGCGTGCTGACGGTCACGCCGCTGAACGCCTGTGCGGCGTACAGGCTGATGTACCGGTAGCCGGCGGTCTTGTTGGTGACCGTGATGCTCTGGTCGTTGCCGGCACCGGTGGAGGCGGCGGAGTGGTGCTGCTTCGTCGCCCACGTGTCGGCGGCGTAGTAGAGGTCTGCGTTGCCGGTGCCGCCGGTGGTCGTGACGTGCAGCGTCACCTTGCCGGCGGGCAGGTAGATCCAGAGGTGGTCGTAGTCGCCGGTGTTCGCGGCCTGCCCGCTACGGGAGCAGTTGCGGTCCATGGCCTGAGGATTCGCCTCGGGGCACGGCGGCGGCGCGGCCGGGCCGCTCACGGTGACGCTCTGGGCCCAGGTAGAGCTCAGGCCCTTGGCGTCGGTGACGGTCAGCGCGATCGTGTAGGTGCCCGGGGCGCTGTAGGTCTTGGTCGGCGTCGGGCCGTCGGTGGAGGAGATGGTGCCGTCGCCGTAGCTCCAGCGCTCGAAGGTGATCGGGCTGCCGGTGTCGGTGGAGACGTCGGCCAGGTGCACCTTCAGGCCGTCCGGCTGCGCGGTGAAGGCCGAGGTCGGCGCGCCCGGCGCCAGACAGGCGCCGGCCGAGCAGGCGTCGAGCCAGGCGTCGAAGTCGGCGTCGTACCGGGTGCCGATGGAGTTGTAGACGGCGTAGCCGCCCTGGTAGTCGCCGACCCGGAACTTGGCGAGCATGGCCTGGACGTCGGCCGGGTGCTTCTCGAGCATGTACCGGACGGCCAGGTAGCCCCAGTCGTAGGTGCGGGTGCCGGTGGTGTTGTCGTACGTGGTCTGGAACAGGGTGCTCAGCGGGAACGAGTGCTGACTCGCCTCGTTGATCGCCTGGGTGTCGTTGATGCCGCGGTAGGCGTAGGAGACGTACTCCGCCTGGCCCTCGATCCACCAGATGTCCGGAACGGAGATCTGCGTGCCGAAGTCGCCCTTCATGTCATAGGCACCCTGCAGCAGGTGCGTGTACTCGTGGTTCAGGTTCCACACGTTCGCCGGGAACCCGTCGCCGACGAACTTCACGTACATCACCGAGACCGGCTGGTTGTCCGGGTCGGTGATGTCGCCGCTGAGCGTCTCACCCCCGTTGTCGGTGTCGTTCCCGAACAAGGCGTTCGAGTACATCGTGTAGTCCCACTTGGTGGCGAACACCGCGAGCCGCACGTTGGTCTCGTACTGGCCGGGGATCGGCCCGGGATCCTTGGTCACGTCGTGGTAGAACGCGTCCTGATTCTGCAGGCTCGTGCACGCCGCGTTCAGGTCGGCGGCGGTCATCGCCTGCGCGAGGATCGTGTGCGTGGTGCCGCAGGCGTAGGTCGTCGGCATCTTGGCGGACTTGAGCGTGGTCAGGTAGTCGCAGACCTTGAACGCGCCGCATTCCGCGCCGTCGACGTAGTTCACGACGGTCGCGACCCGCAGCCATATCGGCCCGTTCGGCCCCGCGAGCGGCGACGTGCTGATCAGGTTGGCGGCGATCGGGTGGACCTTGGCCTGGAGCGCCGGCGTGTCGAGGAAGCGCACGGCCTCGGCGGCGGCGTTGGTGTCCAGCGCGTAGTTCGCTCCGCTGAGCAGCGCCGTATGGTTCAGCGCGAAGGTGTTCAGGGCGTCGATCAGGCTCGGGTCGGCGGTGACCGCCGCGATGTAGGCCGGGAAGAAGTGACCGCGGTAGATCGGCGTGAACACCGCGTTCACGGCCGCTTCCATGCTCGGGAAGGCGTCGTAAGCACTGGTGTAGCCGGTCAGCACCCGCTTGTAGACGGACAGGTAGCGGGCCTGCTCGTCGGCGCTGTCGGACAGAGTGATGACATTGCCCAGGATGTCGCCGTTGGCCGCGCTGATGTCGGTGGACCGCGGCTCGGCGAAGAACGCGTCGAGGCCGCCCTCGACGGCCGTGGCCAGGGTCGGACCGTATGAGCCGACGGCGGCGGCGTTGTTGTACTGGACGTAGTAGCCGGCGGTCAGGAAGCGGCTGAGCTGCCAAGCGCCGGTGGAGTCGTCGCCACGGTAGTTCCACACCGCGCTCTTGAAAGCGTTGGCGACGGCCACCATCTGCGATTCCTTGAAGACCGCCCCGGCGTCGGCGCCGGTCAGGGAATACAGGGTGTTGAGGCAGTCCAGGGTCGAGGCCCTGACGTAGGCGGCCAGGGCTTCACCGCTGCGACTGCCGAAATCGGCGGCGGTGCAGGACTGCGAGGAGGGCGCCATCGCCGCTGCCGCCTGGCCGGTCACGCCCCTGGGCCCGGAGGGGGAGGTCACGTTCTGTGCCGCGGACGCGCGGAGGGCGAGCGGCGCGCCGTCCACGGAGCGCTTGGGGACGGCGCCCCGGACGCTGTGGTCGTCAGCGTTCGACGCGGCGTGACTCACGGCGGTGGCGCCGCTCGGCGTGGAAGGCGCGGGCGCAGCGGCGCCGGCGGGGCCGGTGGCCAGCCCGACGGTCGCCGCACAGACCGCGAGGCCCACGGCCAGGATTCTGGGCAGGGCGGATCGGTGGCGCATCAAAGTGCTCCTTCGTGAACAAGGGAGGGCGCCTCGAAGAAAGTCCGGGGAGGCGTGCCATGAAACTCTCATCCGGGCGCGGCGCTGACAATGGAGCACGCGATAGAGAAATTGCAGTGAGCTGATAACACTCACAGCTGGGAACTCGCGCACCGAACCCGGATCGGCACCGTCCTGAACCGGCCTGACCAGCTCCGGCTATCGCCGGACACGGCTCATCCGTCGGCGTCCGCGCGCCGACGGAGCACTATTATGACGGCCGGTTCCCGCGATTGTCTTTGACCTCAGCGGTACTGGTGGCGGCCACGTATCAGATTCCTGACGGAACTGTGCCGCGTGTCGCCGAAGTGCGCACCGGCCGCACCATCGGCATGTGGGGCTGCCACGTGGCGCGGCCCTGGGGGCACGCCGCACTGCACGACCACATGGCGCCCCAACTGAGACGGATGCTGCGGCGGGTGCCGCAGCTGGTCGTCACCTTGATTCCGTTCCGCCTGTGACAGCGGCGCTACTGCCCCGCGAACGGATCCGCGATCCCCACGTACCGCGTCTCCAAGTACTCCTCGATCCCCTCCAGCCCGCCCTCGCGCCCGACCCCCGACTGCTTCACCCCGCCGAACGGCGCCGCCGGATTCGAGACGATCCCGGTGTTGATCCCGATCATCCCGGTGTCGAGCCGCTCCGCCAGCCGCAGCCCGCGGTTCAGGTCGCTGGTGAACGCGTACGCGACCAGCCCGTACTCCGTCGAGTTGGCCAGCCGCACCGCCTCGTCCTCCGTGTCGAACACCACGATCGGCGCGACCGGCCCGAAGATCTCCTCGCGCAGGATCTCCGCGTCCTCGGGGATGTCGGTGAGCACCGTCGGCTGGTAGAAGTACCCGGCGCCCGGGACCTTCTCCCCGCCGGTCACCACCTTCGCGCCGGCCTCGACCGCCGACGTCACCAACCGGTCGACCTTGTCCCGCGTGTCCTCGTCGACCAGCGGTCCGATCTTCGCGTCCGGGAGGGTCCCGCGGCCCACCGTGTACTGCCCGAACCGGTCGGCCAGGCGCCGCGTGAACTCCTCGGCGACCGGCCGCTGCACCAGCAGGCGGTTCGCGGCGGTGCACGCCTCGCCGCCGTTGCGCAGCTTCGCCAGCAGCGCGCCGTCGACGGCCTTGTCCAGGTCGGCGTCCTCGAACACGAGCAGCGGGGCGTTGCCGCCGAGCTCCATCGACACGCGCAGCACCTGCTCGGCGGAGTCGGCGATGAGCCGCCGCCCGACCTCGGTCGACCCGGTGAACGACAGCTTCCGCAGCCGGCTGTCCTTGATCAGCGGACCGGTCACGGCGCCGGCGTGCCGGGTCGGGATGACGTTCACGACCCCGTCCGGCACTCCCGCGTCGATCAGCGTCCGTGCCAGCAGAAGGGACGTCAGCGGGGTCAGCGTCGCGGGCTTGAGGATCAGGGTGCAGCCGGCGGCGAGCGCCGGGCCGATCTTGCGCGTCCCCATCGCCAGCGGGAAGTTCCACGGCGTGATCAGCAGGCAGGGTCCGACCGGCCGCTTGGTGACCAGCAGCCGGGCGGCGCCGTCCGGGGCGACGGAGTAGCGGCCGGTGATCCGGTTGGTCTGCTCGGAGAACCAGCGCAGGAACTCGGCGCCGTAGGCGACCTCGGCGCGCGAGTCGGCCAGCGGTTTGCCCATCTCCAGAGTCATCAGCAGAGCGAAGTCGTCGGCCCGGGCGGTGATGAGCTCGAAGGCCTTGCGGAGGATCTCTGCCCGCGTCCGCGGCGCGGTCTTGGCCCACCCTTCCTGGGCGGCGTGCGCGGCCGCCAGGGCCGCCTCGCCGTCGGCGGGGCTGGCGCTGGCGATGGTGGTGAGCAGGTCGCCGGTCGAGGGATCGTGCACGTCGATCGTCTCGCCGGTGCTGGAGGGCCGCCATTGTCCGGCGATGAGCAGTCCGGTGGGGACGGAGTCCAGCAGCCGGCGTTCCTGGTCCTGGGAAATCGTCACGCTCATCACCCCAGCCGACCACGGACGCCGGGTCAAGACAACCACCCGGCGTCCGAACGGCGGGGGGTTCGGCTGACGGCGGCATCGAGGCGCGCGTCCGCGAGGCGATGTGGGGGCCCGTCCATCCGGAGGTCGCCGGGCTGCTCCCGTGACGCATGACCTTCTACTGCCGGTCGCGAGTGGGGAACACGACCTCGTCCAGGATCAGGCTCACCGCGGTCGCCGCCGGGACCGCGACCAGCGCGCCGACGATGCCCAGCAGCGCGCCGCCGACCAGCACCGCGATCATGGTGGCGACCGGGTGCAGGCGCACCACGTAGCGCATGGTCAGCGGGGTGGTGAGGTGGTCCTCGGTGAAGCGGAACGCGGTGTAGAAGATCGCGGTGGCGATCGCGACCGTCCAGGACACGGAGAGCGCCACCAGGGAGACCACGACTCCGCCGATGGTGGACCCGATGATCGGGATCAGGTCCATGATCGCGACGAAGAAGCCGAGCAGCATGCCGTAGGGGATGCCGGTGGCCCAGGCCCAGACCGTGGTCGCGACCCCGGCCAGCGCCGAGGTGGCGACGTTCGCCAGCATGAACCGGCCGACCTGCCGCATGATCTGGTCGGTGAGTTCCTCGGCCCGCGGGCGCCGTGAAGCCGGCAGCAGCCGCAGCGCGAAGCCCTTGATCGACGGCAGGCTGACCATGAAGTAGATGGTCAGCGTGATGACGATCAGGGCGCCGGTGAGCAGCCCCAACAGGATCCGGCCCGCGCCCAGCACCCCGGAGGCCAGCCTGCCGCCCAGGTTGCCGGAGGACAGCTGCTGCTGCACCTTCTCGATGACGTGGTAGCGGTCCTCGATCTTCCCCAGCTGCGAACTGTGGTCGCGCAGTTCCCGGAGCCAGATCGGGATCTGGGTCCTGAGCTGGTCGATCTCCTTGCTCACCGGGGGGATCACCAGCGCGATGAACAAGGCGGTCAGCGCCACGGCGGCGAACACGACGACGGTCACCGTCAGGCCTCGGGGCAGACGCCACCGCCGCAGCAGCGCCACCACCGGCTCCAGGCTGACCGCCGCGAAGAGCGACAGCAGCACCAGGGTCAGGATCTGCGCGGTCTGCAGGACCGCGTGGCCGAGCGTGTACGCGGCGAGCAACCCGATGCCCAGGCCGAAACCCACCCGGATCCACGAGGCCGAGCCCGAGCCCGAGGCGGATCCGCCGCCGCGGCGCATCTCACCGGGGAGCGCCGGTCGGCGGGGCACCGGAAGCGCCGACCGCGCCGGCCGCTTACGTCGCACTCCTGATCGCCTGCCCGGGGGAGATGGCCACGAGGTGATCGTCGTCTGATCCAGCGCGGCGAGCACGTCGGGAAGGCCATCCGCTGGAGGCGGCGTCCTGCTGATAGCCCGGATCCGAGTCCGTAAACGTCCCATCCCGGCCGTTTCGCCCGTTGATACCCGGGTAGCCGGGGGCGACCGTGGACGACGGGGGAGCGTCCGGAGAGGAGAGCGGATGGGTGCCGGAGCGGGTCGGCCGCAGTTGGACATCCCCCTTCGCCTGACGGCGGGCTCTGTTGTCGCCGGGCGCTATCGGGTGGGGGAGCGGGTGGGGGCCGGCGCTGCGTCGGAGGTGTTCGCGGCGGTGGACCAGACGGCGGAGCGCCAGGTGGCGGTGAAGGTGCTGCGGGAGGGGATCGGCGAGGTTCTGCGGCAGCGGTTCTTGGAGGAGACGCGCATCCTGTCCGGGTTGGAGCATCCGCATCTGCTGCCCCTGCTGGACGCCGGGGTGGACGGCGGTCTGCCGTTCCTGGTGATGCCGCTGGTGGAGGGGACGAGCCTGGAGCAGGTGGCGGGGCCGAAACCACCGGACTGGGTGCGGCGGGTCGGGGCCGCCGTGGCCGACGCGCTGGCCTACATCCACGCGCGCGGCATCGTGCACCGTGACATCACGCCGGGGAACGTGCTGCTGGACCGGGACGAGCACGTCTTCCTCACCGACTTCGGCATCGCGAAGGCCTGGGACGGCCCCGCGCTGACCGCCGAGAACTTCGTCGCGGGCACCGCCGGATACCTCGCACCCGAGCAGGCCGAGGGGCGGGGCGCGTCGTCCGCGTCGGACGTCTACGCGCTCGGGCTGGTGCTCCTGGAGACGTTGACCGGCGTCCGCGAGTACTCCGGGACGCCCTTCGAACGCGCGGTCGCGGCCGCCACCCGGTCGCCGCGCGTACCGCCAGCGCTCGGGGCGCCGTGGTGCACGGTACTGCGACGGATGACGGCCCGCGACCGGCGCAGGCGGCCGACCGTCGACGAGGTCAGGGCTCTCCTGCACGGCCGGACACCGCCCGCCGTCCCGGTCGCGGAGGCGCGCCGGACGGTGGCGGTCGCGGTGCCGCTGGCCGAGCACCTCGGCCTCGCCGGGTAGCGCCGGGTAGCGCCGGGTAGCGCCGGGTAGCGCCCGGATAGTGCCGGTCCGCCCGGTGCCGGCGGTGGTCCGCCCGCCCACGTTTACCCCTCCCGATCCCGGGCACACCGGGCCGGGATCGCAGGTCACCGTACCTGCGGGGGAGCAGCCCGGCTCCTCCCTCCCCGAGGTGACGAGGCGGTGAGACAGGATGTTCGGCTTGGCGTCTTGGCGCCGACGCCACGAGGCGAAGGCCGAAGCGGCGCGTGCGCGCCTGATCAGCGACCTGCGCGGCCGGGCGGCCGTCCGCGAGGCGGAGAGCCTCGTGGGGTCCGCCTGGATCGACGGTCTCGACCGCGCCGAGCAAGCCGACCCGACCGTGCGCCACCTGCTGGAACGGGAGCGCGACGCCTTCGTCCGCGCCACCCGCCGCCGGACCGCCGAAGCCGAGAGGGACCAGCACCGGCTGGCGGCCGTCGTGGAGGAACGGGCCCGGTCGGCATGGTCGGCATGGTCGGCTCCGCCGTCCGGGTGACGGCGACTCCGATGGCGCGTCCGCCCGGCCTCGACCATCCTGACCACGACGGACGGAGACCGATCAGGCGGACGAACCGTGCCTGCGCACGTCCGGCCCCCGGCACAGTAGCGTGGGGCTGGAAGGCATCGCCGAATCGATGCGCTACAAGGATGATCTGCGCGCCTTCGGCCTGGCCGACGGCGACCAGGTCGACCTGGTGAGCGTCTACGCGGACGGCGAGCGCCGCGCGCCCGGGTTCCGCGCCGTGCCGAACACCAAATCCATCGTCATCCGGTTGGAGCCGGCGCCCGCGTCCGGCTAGTCGTACCGACCGCTGTGATCGGTCAGCGAAGCCGGGTCCTCGAGGTCGACCGGCGGCAGGTCCCGGATCTCGTCCTTGGCCAGCCGGACGCTGACGCCGGACTCGTCGACGCCGCTGACGGCGCCGACCGGGATCGCGACCAGCTTGCGGCCCCACAGGTGGCCCTCGTCGAGCAGCACGTGGGTGACCATGCCGTCGAAGCGGTCCACCGCCAGGCCGCGCACCTTGCCGATGCGCCCGTCGGTGGCGCGGACCGGATCGCCGCGGCGGATCGGTGCCTCGCCCGGCGGCAGCCGGTACTCCGGCTGCGGCTCGGGCAGCATCGGGTACTCCATCGTGGTGATCCCGGTGCCGGCGGGTGCCAGACCGAAGAACGGCCAGGCCAGCACCTGGTCGCTGCGGTATCCCCAGTCGTTCTCCGAGCCCTGCAGGAAATGCTGCCGCACCGCCGGCTCCAGGGCCTCGAACTCGGCCATGGTGCAGGTCAGGTCCATGCGCCCGGGGCTCAGGCGGGCCAGCTTCACCGGAACCAGCCGCGCCGGTCGCGGCGGCTCCGGCTGCACCACCAGGTGCGTGAGCCGGCGGGCGACGGGATCCACGACCACGAACTCCACCGTTCCGCATTCCTCGCCCGCGCAGCGGACGTCGGTCCCGATCACGAATTCGACGGTGTCCCTCATGACGTGCTCCTTTTCCGGACCTCGCGTAACCACTCGAAGCCGCGTCAAACATCCTTCGCGCCGTGCTCGTCGCCGTGTTCCCGCCGCCAGGCCCGGTACGCGTCGACAGCCGTGGGCAGGGTGGGGAAGATGAGGTCCTCGCCGATCGACGCGGTCAACCCGTAGGCGTCCAGTTCGCCGCGCAGCTCCTGTTTCACTCGGGCGAGCGCGAACACGGCGCCGCGCCGGACCAGCTCCTTGCGCAGCTCCTCCAGGGCGTCCAGCGCCGTGATGTCCACCTCCACGTTGGCCTCGGCGTTGAGGAGGAACCAGCGCAGGGGACCGTCCGCCCGGCTCGCCGCGGCCAGGGCACGCCGCTTGAAGTCCTGGGCGTTGGCGAAGAACAGCGGCGAGTCGTAGCGGTAGACCACGAGCCCGGCGATGGTGTCGGCCTGCGGGTAGTCCTCCACGTCGTGCATCCCGGCCAGGTCCGGCACGATGCCCAGGACCGCGTCGTGCGGGCGCGCCACCCGGGTCAGCAGCTCGGCCACCGACAGGCCCACCGCGATCAGGACGCCGTAGAGGACGTTGAGCGCGAGGACACCGGCCAGGCAGGCCAGGGCGAGCAGCAGCTCGCGCTGCCGGAACCCGGCCAGCCGCCGGAAGCCGCGCAGGTCGACCAGGTGCGCGGCGGCGAAGACGACGAGGGCGCCGAGCAGGGCCGAGGGCGTGTCGGCCAGCAGCGAGTGCAGGAACAGCAGGACGCTGAGAACCGCGACGCCCGCGGTGAGCGCGTGGATCTGACTGCGGGCTCCGGCCTGCGCGGCGAGCGTCGTCCGGCTCGCGCTGCTCCCGACGGGGAACCCGTGGAACAGCCCGGCGCCGAGGTTCGCCGCGCCCAGAGCGAGCAGCTCCTGGTTGCCGTCCAGGCGCCCCGCGTCCTGGGGCTCCTCGAAGGCCCTGGCGGTCAGGATCACGTCGGTGTACCCCATGATCAGGATGCCGGCCGCCGGCAGGATCAGCTGGCTGAACTCACCGAGGTCGGGCATGGCCGGCGCGGGCAGACCGGCCGGGATCTCGCCGATCACCGAAACCCCGTGCGCTTTCAGCCCGAGCACCGGAACCGCCGCGGTCGCCAGCACGATCGCCAGCAGCGGCCCGGGCACACGCGGAACGAAATGCTCGACGAGGAACAGGAACACCAGCGTCGTCGCCGCGACGGCGACGGTCGCCGGGTTCACCTTGTCGAGGTTCCGCGCGAAGGAGCTCAGCTGATCGAAGAAGCTGCCATGACCGGCCGGAACACCAGTGAGCACAGGAAGCTGATCCACCATCATGGTGAACGCGACCCCCGCGAGAAAACCGAGCAGCACCGGCCGGGACAGCAGGTCCGCGACGAACCCGATCCGCACCAGCCAGCCCACCAGACACATCAGCCCCGCCACGAACGCCAGCGCGGCCGCCAGGACCGCGTACCGCCCGGCGTCGCCCCCGGCCAGCGGCGCGATCACCGTGGCGGCCATCAGAGCGGTCGCCGACTCCGGGCCCATCTCCAGCAGCCGCGAGGAACCGAGCAGGGCGTAGGCGACGATCGCGGGAAGTACCGCCCACAAGCCCGCCACCGGTGGCAGCCCCGCGACCGTGGCCAGCGCCATGACCTGCGGCACGATGAGCGCGGTGACAGTGAGACCGGCGACCAGATCGCCGCGTAGTCCGCTCCGCAGCTCGCCGCGCCGGTACCCGGTGACCAGCGCGGGTCGGGGAAAGGTGGGCAGTGTGCGCCGCCACCAGGGCTGCGCCGTCATGCGCGCTCCCGAACAGCCGGAATCCGCCTCCGAGCGCCTTGTGCGTCTCGGGGGCTCCGGGCCCGTGTGCCCCCAGCCGTATGATCCAAACCGCGCCGGTTACTGTGAGCCGAATGACTGATCTCCTCCCGCCTTCGCCGCTCTAGCGTGGTCATGGGCCGTTCGGCCCGGACCCCGCTCGAAAGGCCTCCGACCATGCCCGCAATCACCCTGCGCGACGGCTCCCAGAAGCACTACAAGGACTGGGGGACGGGTCGCCCGGTGGTCTTCTCCCACGGCTGGCCCCTCAACGCCGACGCTTGGGACGCCCAGAGCCTGCTGGTGGCCCGCAACGGCTTCCGGGCGATCGCCCACGACCGCCGCGGCCACGGCCGCTCCACCCAGACCTGGACCGGCAACGACCTCACGACCTACGCCGACGACCTGGCCGAACTCCTGGAGCAGCTGGACCTCCGCGACGCAGTCCTGGTGGGCCACTCCACCGGCGGCGGAGAGGTCGCCCGCTACCTGGGCAAGTACGGCACCGACCGGGTGTCGAAGGCAGTCCTCCTGGGTGCCATCACCCCCTTGATGCTCCAGACCCCGGCCAACCCCGAAGGCACCCCGATCGAGGTCTTCGACGGCATCCGCGCCGGCGTCGCCACCGACCGCTCGCAGTTCTTCTACGACCTCAGCGAGTCCTTCTACGGCTTCAACCGCCCCGGAGCACCGGCATCGGACGGCAAGCGACGTGAGTTCTGGCTGCAGGGAATGCAGGTCGGCCTGAACGCGGCCCTGGAGTGCATCAAGGCCTTCTCCGAAACGGACCTGACCGAGGACCTGACGAAGATCGACATCCCGGTCCTGGTCGTGCACGGCGACGACGACCAGATCGTGCCGATCCAGGCCGCCGCGGAGAAGGCCGTGAAGCTGCTGCCGCAGGGGACGCTGAAGGTGTTCCCGGGCGGCCCGCACGGGCTGGTGGGGGAGTACGAGGAGTTCTTCAACACGGAGCTGTTGGCGTTCCTGCGGCCGGAGTGATCCCGCTGGGAGCCGGACCCCGGGATCGTGGGGTGAGGGCGCGGACTTCACTCCCGGGGTTCGGGGCTGTGCCCGTAGCCACCTATGCTGACAGGCGCGCGACCCTGATCGCCGAAGCCGGACAGAGCTCCACCGCATCCTCGACGGCGTGATGAAGCTCCTGGGGCGGCTCGGGATCGAGCACGATGACCAAACCCTCGTCCGGGTCCTGATCGAACACGTCCGGTACGTTCAGCGTGCACATCCCCGAGCCGCAGCACTTCGTACGGTCCGCCGCCACCCGCAGCCTTTCCCCGTCTGCGTGGCTCACCCCACTCACCACGCCACCGGCAGACTGCGCACGCCATACACCAACATGTCGTGCCGGAACGGAATCTCCTCGAACGGCACAGCCAGCCCCAGATTCGGCAACCCCTCCAGCAGCACCTCCAGCGCGACCTGAAGCTCGGTCCGCGCCAAAGGCTGCCCCAAGCACTGGTGCACCCCGAAGCCGAAGGCCAAGTGCCGCCGCGCGTCACGGCCGACATCCAGGACGCCGGCGCCCGGGAAGACGCGCTCGTCGCGGTTGGCGGCATTGATCATGCACAACACCCCCTCCCCGGCCCGGATCGTTCGCCCGGCGATCTCGACGTCCTCGGTGGCGACGCGGGCCACGCCCGTATGCACGATCGTCAGATAACGCAGCAGTTCCTCGACCGCGCCGCGGATCAGCGTGGGATCGGCGCGCAGGCGTCCGAGCTGAACCGGATCGCGGAGCAGGGCCAGGACCGACAGCGCCGTCATGTTGGCGGTGGTCTCGTGCCCGGCCACCAGCAGGAGCATGCCCATGGCGGCGATCTCGTCGTCGGTGAGGTCATCGTGGCGGATCAGGCGGCTGAGGATGTCGTCGTCCTCATCGCGCCGGCGCTTCGCCTCGGTCAGCTGCTTGATGTACGCGTTCAGATCCGCCCGGGCTGTCCGGACCTCGTCGAGGCCCGCCGTGTTGCTGAGGATCGTGCTGCTGCGCTGCTGAAAGTACGCGTGGTCCTCATAGGGCACGCCCAGCAGCAGGCAGATCACCAGCGACGGCAACGGCAGCGCGAACTCCCGCACCAGGTCGGCGTGGCCCGCACGCTCCCCGCTACGTCCCTGGGTCATGGCAGCGAGCAGATCCTCGGCGATGGCACGGATCCGCGGCCGGAGCGCCTCGGCCCGCTTGACGATGAAGTCGCCGGTGAGCATCCGGCGCAGCCGCGCGTGTTCCGGGTCGTCCATCCTGATGAAACTGGCGTTCATGGTGGCCAGCGCCCGGCGCCCGGCGCTGAGGAACGGGAACCCGGGCCGGTTGGCGTCGGCACTGAACCGCCGGTCGCCGAGCACCGCGCGGATGTCCTGATGCCGGGTGAGCATCCACGTGATGGACCCGTCCCACAGCCGCACCGGGGCCGCCGGCTCCTCCTCACGGGCCCGCTCGTAGGCGGGCGGCGGGTCGAACGGGCACGTCCCGCGGCTGGCGGGGACGGCGAGGATGGCGGTGGCGGCGGTGGGGTCGGCGGTGGCGGGGTCGGCGGTGGCGGTCTGGTCGGCGAGAGTCATGCGCCTGATCCTTTCCCGGTGGCATGGGAAGTTAGCTTTCGTACGCTAACTAACTCAGGGCTCAGATTAACTCACGTATCGTGATGGATGAAGGGGAGGATCGGTATATGAGTACCCTTGTATAGATGGACACCCCGGGGCACGTGCTGGAACCGATCGCCGCGGTGTGGGACCGGGATCCGGACCGCCCGGCCGTCACCGATCCCGACGGGACGCTCGACTACGGAGGCATGAACGAGACCTCCGCCGCCGTCGCGGCTCTGCTGCGAGAACAAGGTGTCCAGGCGGGGGAGCCGGTGGCGGTCCACATGGCCGCATCGCGATGGGCGATCGCCGCGCTGATCGGGGTACTGCGTGCCGGGGCGTGCTTCGTCGCGGTGGACCGAGCGTTCCCGCCGGGGCGGCAGGAGGCGATGCTGGAGGCGTCCGGGGCGCGGGTCGTGCTCGACGGCCACGCGATCCGGCAGCTGAAGCCGCACTCCGATAACCCCGACAACCTCGACAAATCTGACAACCCCGAACCCGAACCTGAACCTGAACCTGACTTCAACCTCGACCCGGCCGACCGCTGGCAGTCCACCGAGGCGTCCACCCCGGCCTACATCTGCTTCACGAGCGGTTCGACCGGCGTCCCCAAGGGAGTGGCGATCTCGGTCTCAGCCTTGGCGTTCTCGACGGCAGCACGCCCCGCCTACTACAGCGAACCGGTACGCGGCTTCGTCCTGTGCAGCTCCCTGTCGTTCGACAGCGCCTATGCGGGAATCTTCTGGGCGCTCATCGACGGCGGCACGCTCCACATGCCCTCGCCCCGGCCCGGCGACCTCCTCGCCATCGGCCGCGCCGCACGTGAGCAGGCAGCCTCGCACCTCCTGATGATCCCCTCCCTCTACGGCGTCGCCTTGAAGGGCGGACTCGCCGAGAACCTCCGCGGCCTCGACGCGGTGATCGTCGCCGGAGAAGCCTGCCCGCCATCGCTTGTGCGTGCGCACTTCGAGGCACTACCCGAGGTGGCTCTCTACAATGAGTACGGTCCGACCGAATGCACGGTGTGGACCACGGTGCACCGGTGCTCGCCGGAGGACGTGGACACCACAAACCCCACCGACGCCGCCGACACCGCCGTCCGGACCGTACCCATCGGCACCCCGATCCCCGGCGCGCGCCTTCACATCAGTGCCGAGGACAGCGAGCTCTGGATCGGCGGCCCAGGCGTCGCGCTCGGCTACACCGGTCCCGGCGTCGACGACGACGACCGAGCACGCTTCTTCACCGACGAATCAGGACTCTGGTATCGCACCGGCGACCGCGTCACCCTCCGTCCCGACGGAGCCTTCGCCTTCGCCGGCCGCGTCGACCGCCAGCTCAAGGTCGGCGGCGTCCGCATCGAACCGGAGGAGATCGAAGCCGTCGTCAGCGGCCACGAGAGCGTGATCGCCGCAGGCGTGACCGCCGTCCCGCCGATCCTGGTCGCCGTCCTCGAAACCGCGGACGGCGCGCCGGTCCCTCTCGGACGTTTACGCGCGCACCTGAGATCCCGGCTTCCCGCCGCCGCGATACCCTCCGAGTTCGTGTTCGTCGACGCCCTTCCGAGGCTGCCCAACGGCAAGCTGGACCGCAACGCCCTGGATCAGCTCGTCCCGGCCCGGACCGGCAGCGTCCGGAAGCCGTTGAGGAACACGGACCGCAGCCGCTCCGCCTGACCGGCCGGCTCGAACCCGCCGAACCGGCCGAACAAAGCCTCGAAGAACACCGCCAACGTCATCCGGGCCAGCGGCGCTCCGAGACAGTAATGACGACCCGCCCCGAACGCCACGTGCCGGTTGGGCTCCCGATCCGGCACGAAACGGAACGGCTCGCCGAACACCGCCTCATCACGGTTCGCCGACGGCAGCCACGCCACCACCGCGTCCCCCGCCCCGACCCGCACGCCGCCCAGGTCGACCGGCCGCACCGCGTGCCGCATGAAGTGCCCCGCCGGACTGGCCCAGCGCAACGCCTCCTCGACGAACAGTTCGATCGGGCCCCGAGGCTTGGCGCCCTCCGCCCGCCGGCTGTCGACCATCAGCTCCGCCATCGTCGACACGATGACCGTCGGCACGGTCGCGCCCGCCCCGAGCGCCAAGCTGTAGCAGTTGGCCACCACCGCGCCGGGATCGAGCCGGACGCCACCGACCTCCACCGAAAGCAGGAGGCTGACGAGATCCTCCCCGGGCGCGCGCCGCCGCCTGTTCGTCAGGTCCAGGAAGTACGCGAACAGCTCCCGATGTGCTCGCCGCAACGTCGCCTCCGGCCCGCGCGGCAGGGCCACCGCCGGGTCCTCCTCCGCCGAAGCCATCATCACCAGCGTCGCGAGCCGATCCCAGTCCGCCTCCGGGATCCCCAGCATCGGCCCCGCCGCGGCGAACGGAACCGGCCGCACCAGCTGCGCGAAGTCCACCGCCTCGCCGTCGCCCAGCGGCTCCAGCAGCGCATCGAACCACGCACGCAGCCGCTCCCGATGCGGCTGCACCGAGCGCGCGGTCATCGCGTGCTGCAACGGCGCGCGCATCCTGTCGTGCCGGGGCGGGTCGGTCGCGGCGAGCTGGCTGTCGGACGCCGGATCCGCACGGCCCAACAAGTTCAGCAGCGTGCCTCGCGACGACGTGAACGCGGCATGGTCACGCAGCACGCGGGAGACGTCCGCATGCCGGGTCACCGACCAGAAACCGCCCCGATCAGCGGCCTGGGCGTCCTGCCACCGCACCGGCGCTGTGCGGCGCATCGCGGTCCACACGTCATGCGCCTCACCCCGCGCGAACAGGTCTGGATCCGACAGGTTCCCGCCCTCCGGCAGGTTCCCGCGTCCCGACGAGCTCACGCGACTCCCGCCTCCGCCAATGCCTCAGCGATCCCCGCAATCGTCGGCTGCAAGAACAACACCCATGAAGGAACCTCCACTCCGAACCGCCGCTCGATCTCCAGCTGGAGCCCGGCCGCCAGCAGCGAGTGCCCACCGAGCTCGAAGAAGTCGTCATGGATCCCCACCGGCGCCACGCCGAGCTGCTCACTCCACAGCTCCGCGAGATCGGCCTCGGCCGCGGTGCGCGGCGCCGTGTACTCGGACTCCAGCTCGCGCTCGTCCCGGCTGGCCCGCCGGGGGCCGAGGCCGGCCAGCGCCGCGTCCGGATCGCGCACCAGCTGATCCAGGATCCTGCGATACTCCTGGGTCTGCCGCTCGATCGTGGTCGCACCGAACGTCTTCGGGTCGGAGTACACGCGCCCGACCAGACGGTCGCCCAGCTCCAGCGTCCACAGGTAGTCCGGCAGTTGCGCGTTCGCCGAGTCGCCCGGCATCTCGATCGGCCGCGCCTGGACGTCGGGGCCGAACGCCTGACCGCCCCGGCCGTCCGGGAACTGGATCAGCTGGAACATCGGGAGCGCCCGGTCCGGGTCGACCACGAGTTCCGCGGCCCGCGGCACCTCCTCCAGCAGCCGCAGCAGCGGAATCTCGTGCCGGTAGGCCTCCGCGCACACGGCGTGCACCGTGCGCAGCACGTCCCGGCCGGTGACGGCGGCGGCCAGGTCCGCACGCATCACGATCGAGTTCGAGAACAGCCCCACCGTCTCCCATTCCTCGGGTAGGCGGCCGGCGGTCACGATGGGGACGGCGATGTCCTCGCTCCCGGTCGCGGCGCGCAGCCACAGCATGAACGCCGACAGCAGCACGACGAACGGCGTGGTGCGGTTCCGGCGCGCGCACGCCAGGACCGCCTCGAGCGACGCCTCGCCGGGACCGCCCAGCACGAAGGTGTGCTCGGCCTTCACCCCGTCGCGGATCTCCGAGTACGGATTCTCCGGCCGCAGCGGCGAGTCCATGTCGGCCAGCCGCTCCCGCCAGTAGCCCAGCCGCTCGTCGATGCGCTCCCGCATCCGCGGCGACCGGTCGTCCTCGGCCACGGCCGCGTAGGCCATCCCCTCGCTGAGCTCCGGGACCTCGCCCTCGGCGCGCGCGGCGTAGGCGGCGGCGAGGTCGGCCAGGATGACGCGCATCGACCACGCGTCGGACCACAGGTGGTGGGTGACCAGCACCAGCACCCAGTCATCGGCGGCCAGCCGGCCCAGCGCCGCCCAGAGGGTCGGCAACTCGTCGGGCGGGAACCGGCCGGCGACGGTCTCGGCGACGAAGGCCGACGCGACCCGGTCTCGGCCGGTCTGGTCGCGGTGGGGCTGGTCTCGGCCGGGCTGGTAGCGGTCGGCCTGGTCGCGGTCGGCTTGTTGTCGGCCGTTCCGGTCCCCGCCGTGATCGGCGTCCTCCAGATCCCGCACCGTCAGCCGCACCGGCGTCGGCGCCTGGACGCACTGCCGGATCTCCGGCTCCAGCGTCAGCGTGCTGTGAAGCGCGTCATGGTTGCCGACGACGTCGTCCAGCGCCTGCCGCAGCACGTCCGGATCGACAGGTCCGGACAGCCGCACCGCGGCCCGGATGGTGAAGGCGGGGTCGAAGACGGCGGCGCGGCCGAGGGCGCCGAGCAGGCAGAAGAGTTCGAGGGCGTAGGTCGCGGGGGCGTCGGTTACCGCGGTTTCCTTGTCGCTGGGCATAGGACGGATCATCACAGCGGGCCGCCCGAGGTCGCGTCCTCCGGAGGTGCGGTCTTGGAAGGACCACGTGGACCTCAGTACTACGGCGCCAGTCCCCGTAACAATGCCCGCAATCCGTACTCGAACTGCGCTTCCAGGGTCTCCGTCGTCTGCGGCGCCATCGCCTCGTTCAGCTCCGGGTAGTCCGCGTAACGATCGGGATCCGCCTCCCGCGGCCAGACGGCCCGCCCTTCCGCGTAGTCCTGCTCCTCCTGAACAGCTCCCACGATGTAGTGCTTGACCGCGGTCAGCGCCCGCAGCGCGTCGGCCGGGGCGAAGCCGGCCGCGGTCAGCGTCGCCACCATCGCCTCGGCCTCCGGGCGGCGGTCGGTGGTCGGGCGTGAGGCGGCCACGAGGCGCGCGCCGTCGCGGGTGGCCAGGACCGCGGTGCGGAAGGCGCGGGCGCGGGCGGCCAGCCACGCGTCCCAGCTCTGGCCGGGCCGGGGGCGGACCAGGTCGGCGAGCGGTCCCTCGACCAGCGTCGCAGCCATCTGATCGAGCAGCTCCTGTTTGTTGGCGAAGTGCCAGTAGAGGGCTCCGGGGCGGACCCCGAGCTCGGACGCCACGTTCCGCAGCGACAAGCCGTCCAGCCCGTTGTCGGCCAGGAGCTTCATCGCCGCTCTGATCACGGTCTTCCGGTCGAGGGTGGTCCGCACCCTTGACAGCCTAGCGGCCGCACGCCAACCTGAACACTGTTCAATTGGACGGTGTTCAATTCATGCCCTGATGACCGTCCCCTGATCCAGTCCTGATACATCCGGGATCCACCCGTTGCGTCTCTGATGTCGTCCCCTGATTCCCGAGGAGATCACGTGGCCCGCAGGCCGAGCCTTCGCCGAGTCTTCATAGCCGCCGTTCTCGCCGCCGCGACGGCGATCCCCGCGCTCGCCACCCCCGCGAACGCCGCCGTCCGACCTTCCTGGACCACCGGCTCCGCCGCCGGCTGCGGCGCGACCGCCCAGGTCGTCGCCCCGACCGCGACGGCCGATCCCTCCGACAACGCCATGTCCCCGGCGCGTCGCAGCCTGCTGAAGCAGATCAAGGCCAGCGGAGTGCGGATGCTGACGTCGGCCTCGTGCCGAGATCGCGGGCCGGGCCACCCGGCTCCGGCGCGGCGTTCCGCCGCCGGCCGGTCGACCGCCGCGCCCGACGGCACCGCGCACCCCGACACCGTCTACTCCGAGACCTCGAACAACTGGTCCGGCTTCGAGAACTACGACAGCGTCTCCTACACCCAGGTCACCATGGCCTGGACCGTCCCCACCGCGAACGCCCCGGCACCCGCGGAGTACCACGCGGCGATCTGGCCGGGCATCGGGTCGGGCGACAGCTCCAGCAGCGCCTTGATCCAGGACGGCACCGACTCGGACGCCTACTGCAACGCCGCCGGCTGCACGCGCCACTACGACTTCTGGTACGAGGTCTATCCCGCCGAGTCCTCCAAGACCGTCTCGGGCCTGTCGGTCAAGGCCGGGGACAAGGTCCAGACCTCGGTGATCTACGACCCGAGCAACAAGTCGGTGCTCTTCTTCTTCGTTAACGCCACGACCCAGAAGGGCCTGTCGATCACCCAGAGCGTCTCCGGCCTCGGCGACAAGGTCGACCAGTCGCAGGTCGAGTGGATCGTCGAGCGGCCGTCCGTCAGCGGCACCCTGACGGCGCTGACGAACTTCGGCACGATGACGTTCTCGCAGACTCAGTACACGGACAGCAGCTACCCGGACTGGGTGCCGGGCGGCTACGCCGGCGCCGAGAGCCAGATCACCATGACCAACTGCAAGGACACCCAGAACCTGGCCGTGCCCTACGGCTGGACTTCCGATCTGCTGACTTGGTACGACGTCTGGGTCAACGCCGGAAAGTGGGAGAGCTGCTGATCCCGCGCTGACGGGAACGGCGGGAAACGGCCGGAGGCGGGCCGGCGGTTTCCAGAAAGGTCAGGCATCCCTAATATTATGGATGCCTGACCTTTCTTTTTCGCGATTGTCAACGGCCGTCGGCTCCGACTACATGGAAACGACTACAACGACTCTCTGGGTCGATCCCCGGAGCGCCCATATCATCGATTCGCGATGGACCCGACACCACCCGCGCCACGTTCTTCGGCACTCCGGTCGGCGACGTGCCGCTGGACAAACCGGTGGTGAGCGCCGAGCACACCCTGTCCGCCGACCCGGCGCGCGCCGCCGCCCGGACCGTCCGCCACGACCTGGTGGCCGCGGACCGGCGGGACGCCTTCGTGACCGGCGCCTGGCTGAGCGGGGCCGTCGCAGGGCTCACGCTCGCCTTCGCGGGGCAGGCCTTGTCTCGCTGAATGCCGCCGACTCCCGTCAGGAGCAGCCTTGAAGCGCACGAGCGCCCGCACCGCCGCCCGCTCCAGGGCCGCCTTCGCAGCCCTGGCCGTGACGGCGCTCGCCGCCGGCGCGCTCGCCGGATGCGGATCGTCCACCTCCGCGAAGCCTTCAGGCGCCCAGCCCGCCGCGGCCACGTCGAGCACCACGGCCGGCGACCCGCACAAGGCGGTCGTCACAGTCACCGCCGCCGGGGGCTGCGCGGTGGACCACGCCGACTTCCAGGCCGGCCAGGTCACCTTCGAGATCACCAACAAGGACGCGACCGCGGTCAGCGAGATCGAGCTGCAAACCGGCCAGCGGATCATCGGCGAGAAGGAGAACCTGCCGCCCGGCTTCAACGGCTCGTTCACGGTCGCCCTGGAAGCCGGCTCCTACAGCCTGGTCTGCCCCGGCTCCGGGCAGCCGACGCGGACGATCACGGTCACAGGCAACGCGACAACGTCCGCCGACGCCGACCTGACCACGCTGCTGGCCCAGGGTGCGAAGGAGTACAAGACCTACGTCGACACCCAGGCCGGCTACCTCGTGCAGACGACGCAGGCGCTCGCCAGTTCGCTGAAGGGTGCCGACCTGGCGGCCGCGCAGAAGGCTTACATGATGGCGCGGCCGTACTACGAGAAGATCGAGCCCGTCGCCGAATCGTTCGCCGTGGGCAGCGACGACCTCGACAAGTCCCTGGACGCGCGCGCCGACGACGTGCCGCCCGCCGAGTGGGCCGGGTTCCACCGGATCGAGAAGGGCCTGTTCGAGGACGAGAACCTGGCCGGGTTGGCCGCGTACGGCGACGCGCTGGTGGCGAACGTGCAGAAGCTGCGGACACTGACCACGGCGCTGGAGTACAAGCCGTTCGAACTGGCCAACGGCGCACAGGAACTGCTCGACGAGGTGTCCAAGACGAAGGTCACCGGCGAGGAGGAGCGGTACTCGCACATCGACCTGCTCGACTTCCACAGCAACGTCGAGGGGTCGGAGCAGGCGTTCGCCGACCTCAAGCCGGCGCTCCAGAAGATCGACCCGGCGCTCACCGGGTCGATCGCGGATGCGTTCACGGCGCTGGACAAGCTGCTGGACACGTATCGCACCGGAGACAACCCGTCGGGGTTCGTGCTGTATGGCACGTTGAAGGACACCGACAAGCCGAAGCTGGTGGCGGCGGTGAAGGCGGTGCAGGAGCCGTTGTCCCAGGTGGCTGCGAAGGTCGCCAAGTCCTAGGCCACGGCATCTCAGACACGAGATAGGGAACGTAGTGGACGAGCAGCCTGCGGGGCAGGAGACGGCGAGCGAGGCACGCGTGACGGCCGCGAACGCCGCCTCAGGAGGCACTGGCACTGGCACCGGCACCGGCACTGGCACCGACGACGGCACCGGCGCCCCGGCGCGGGCCAGCCGACGGCAGCTGCTGGGGCGGGCGTTCGGCGTGGCGGCAGGCGCCGCCGCTTCGGGCGGCGCGGGCTTCGGCGTCGCGCGGGCCACCGAGCC
>NZ_BAAAQM010000043.1:0-94360 GCF_039531675.1 Catenulispora subtropica | reverse complement strand
ACGCGCGAACCTAGCCTGACGAGACACATGATCCGAACCCCGAACAGCTCCTAGGGCGTTGAGTGCGTCAATACCACCTGAACCTGGGACTGCGGAGAGCGTGACGTTGCTCGCGATAATGAAGTACTCGGGATTCTTGCCATTCTTTGCCCGGTTGAGCGATGGATTAGCCCATCTCTTGAGCTCGCCATCGACCTGGTTCATTAGCCAGAGGGTGTCCTCACGGGTACCAATCGGGCGTTGGCGAAGCTTTGCCTGTACCACTGTGTGACCGTGCCATTCATCACCTGGGGCCCAGTCAACCCTCCCGTCGAACGTGGCCTCGCGCCCTCCGTCAGGGCCATCGCCGAACACGGATACCCCAGGTCCGAGCACGCCCAACGCCAAAGCCTGGGTGAGGTGCTCGAACTCGCGAGTGCCTAGCCTCGTCAGGTCGTAGTCCACGGAGCCATGATTCCGCAAACTCGGAGGATCTGTCGGCGTTACAGTTAGCGGGTACGTCAGGAACGAACCCGGAGCGGCTCACAAGGTCGGATGCGCACAGCTTTCTTACGAGCCGCATTCTTGGGCACGTTCGTAGCTCTCCTCCCGGGAGCCAACGCATCCCGACAGGCAGGAGTTAGGAGAGCACGGCCCCGTGGACCTTGGCCGACACTCTGCCATCGCGGCGTGGGCGCGATCAGGCTCGGCTCGGGCAGGTGCATCTGCCTATTGAGAGGCTACCGCCGCGTTTGTCAGTTCATGGCTCTACTCTTTCCCTGGGATGCGTCTCGCCGTGGAGGGGCAGTGAGCACAGGCTATTCTCCTCGCTTGGCCCAGTCCGGGCACGCACCGGTGGGCTCCGAGTTCGAGCAGCTCTTTGAGGCTGTGGGTGGCCAGGTTGCGGAAGTAGCCGCACTCCTTGATGTCCCGCCGATCGAGGTGACAGCAGTGGTCGCCGACGACTTCAGGGGTGAGGTCGAGCGAGCCCGGGCATCGTCCGAAGAGTCCGAGGACTACGGAAACACCCGATACAACACTGACCGACTCGGCTCCCTGGCAGTGGCCCAGACCACGCGGCTGACTAGAGACGCATCGCGCTGCCAGATCGTCTTCGACCGGACACGGCTGAACCTGCTCGGTGACCCCCTCACTTCGTTGAAGACCACGATGTTCGTCGCGCACGAGATGGCTCACCCGCTCTTCTTCCGCCTCCGCGCGGCCAGCGGTGCGGTGGAGGCCTCGGATGGCCCGGTGCATCCCGTGGATTTTGCTCGTGCCATCACGCGCAACGCTGCCGACGAGATGCGCTGCGATATCGTCGCTGACGTCGTCCTCCAACGGATGGCCTCTCTATCCACGCCCGACGGCCAGTCCCGACCCGCGACGATCGCCGACGCCGCGTTCAGCGATGGCCTCCGAATCAGCATCGGCGAGGTCCTCGATGAGACGATCTACCCGGGCTGGCCAGATCTCGTCGACAAGTGCCTCGCTCAGGAGGTGTCGTTGGACCATCTCTGGCGCACTGTCATTTACCAGACCGCCGAGATGCTGAACCTGCTGGCCTATGCACAGGTTCCTGCTCGATCCGCCGACATTCCAGGGCCGCTCGAAGCCGAGTATGCCGAGCATCCCGGCACTCGCCTGTACCTGAGCTCAACCTGGATTCGAATCTTGGATGCTGCCGCCGACACGCTCATCGTGCCGCTCGACAGGTTCCGCGATTGCGAGAATGAGCTGGTCACGGTGGGCGAGGCAGCACTGCTGAACATGTGGGAACGCGTCGGGCTGACGTTCGGACCATCTCATAGCAACTCGTTCCACATCTACGTCACCAAGCCCGCGCGGTAAGCAGGACGGCGAGCGGCCGGCGGAGAACCGCCGTCCTGATCAGTTCCCTACTATGGCGCTTCTGCGCTCGATCAGGACGACGTCACGCCAGGTTCCGTGGTGTCGGCCAACGCGCTCACGGGTACCGGTGATCCGGAACCCGGCCCCATTGTGGAGGCCGAACAGGCGGTGTTCTCGGGGAAGATGCCGAACTGGATGGTCCAGATCCCCACAGCTCCGTCGAGCCGATCAGCGCGTGGACCAGTGCGGCCCCGGTTCCGCGTCCTTGTGCGTCGGGATGGACGTAAACGGACTGCTCGATGACGCCGGCGTAGGCCGCGCGGTCCGAGGTCTTGGGGGCGGCGACCCATCCGAGTACGGCATCTGCGGCCGCTGGTGTTCGGGTCCTCCAGACGACATGCGTGCACAGGCCGAGCGGTTTGGCGCGCAGATCGTCACCGATGACGCGGTCTCGGTAAACCTGAACGGCCCCATCAAGGGGGTCGTCAACACCGACGGCGCCATCCACATGGCCAAGACCGTCATCGTCGCCACTGGCTCCGGCTACCGCAAGCTCGGCCTGCCCCGTGAGGACGAGTTGTCCGGTCGCGGAGTGTCCTGGTGCGCCACCTGCGACGGCTTCTTCTTCCGCGACCAAGACATCGCCGTGGTCGGAGGCGGCGACACCGCCCTGGAAGAGGCCACCTTCCTGTCCCGCTTCGCCCACAGCGTTAGGGTCATCCACCGCCGCGGCGAACTACGCGCCTTCAAGACCATGCAGAACCGCGCCCAGAACGATCCGAAGATCTCCTTCGCGTTCAACACCGAGTTCAGCCACATCCACGGCGACGACGCCCTGACCGGCCTCACCCTGCTCGACGCCACCACCGGCACCACCCGCGACCACACCGCCACCGGCCTGTTCATCGCCATCGGCCACGACCCCCGCTCCGAACTCCAGGTCGAAGGCCGCTCCTCCGGACGAACATCCCGGGGTCTTCGCCTGCGGCGACGTCGTCGACCACACGTACCGCCAGGCCATCACCGCCGCGGCTCCGGCTGTGCCGCCGCCTTGGACGCGGAACGGTACCTCGCTGCGCTCTTGGGCGAAGAGAAGACGACGGGCCAGATGGCCGAGGCGCTCACGTAGGACACACGTCAGCCGGTTCGTCGGGTGAGCCTCGATCTAGGCGATTTCTCTGGCGATGCGTGCGGCCTCGACCTTGGCCGGGCCGCACGCGGACGCGAACGTGTCACCCCAGCTGGCGATCTGTGCGGTTCTCCACAAGGCCATGATTTGGCCGGTGAGTGACGAGAGATCGGCCTCGAAATGGTCCGCAACCTGGGCGGCGAGCAGCGGGTAGCCCAGCGAGTTCGCCCAGAGGTTGGCTGCGTCCAGTCCCCGGGGTGCCCGGCCCCAGTCTTCCCAGTCGGTGATCCATAGCCGAGGTCCGAAGAGGTTAGCCCAGCCGAGGTCAGCATGTGCGGTTGTCCATTCCCACGAGGCCGTCCTCAGGTCCCCAACCTCAGGGAACACCTCGCGGATCTCCGACTCAATGCGGGCTGCGGTCACCGGCTGGGTGTCGGGAGTAGCAAGCCTGCTCGTATCGGTCGCTGCCAAGGTGGCTAGGGACTTGCTGAGGGCGTCCCACCATGCCCCGGGCAGCGTTTCGGCTGCGGGGAACTGGCCATGGTCTGCGCGTAGCGGCTGGCCATCGGTGATGTATTCGATCTCATCGACGCGCCACACGGTGTTCGGTCGCAGTGGTTCACCACACCAGGAGGCGCCGCGGAACCAGTGCGGCCGGGGCACGCCGGTAATCGCCAGGGCGGCCTCCACTCCCCAGCCTTGGCCAGTGACCGGTCCGGCCATCCGTTCCACGCCGCGAAGTTCGATGCGTACCCACGTGCCGGTCCCGCTGGCCGCGCCGATGGTACGGCGCTTCCGGACCATGGTTTCAGGGTCAAGACGCAGGTCGAGAATCCGCTCGACCTGATCAAGTACATCCCGCACATCGGTGTGCCGCAGGTCGTACTTCTGTGCGGCTGGCATACCAGTCACCGCATGCCCCTCCGATACGCAGCCCACTTGTGGGCCGAGCGAGCCATCGATCGGGTCCACACAGCCGGGCCATTCTTCGCGATCTCGTTCCACATTCGAACGCACGCCTCAGCAAAGGCATCAACAGCGCGCGGCTCCGCGGCGGCCCAGGCATCGCACCGCCGAGCCCAGGTCTCGGCGCCCTTTGCCGAGTGTCCAGCATCGATGAGCCTGATGATCAAACAGGCGGGATCGATAAACCCGGCCCCGGTCGTCGCCCAGGCCCAATCGACCATCCAGGCTGCGTGGTCGTCGGTGCCGATGAGTACGTTGTGGCCGGCGAAGTCGGTATGCAGCAGTCGGTCGCCGACGAACAGCTCGGCGTAATCACCCGTGTCCCAGGAGCTCCAGCGCTGCTCGGCGCGGCGGATCTCGGGTAGATCCGGTGCTGCGATCTTGTGGAGTCGGTTGAGGACCTCAACGATCCCATCCAGGTCCGTGGAACCCGGCCGGTAGTCGGCGTGGCGAGAGTCGACATACTCGAAGGCGAGCAGGTTCCACCCTTCAGCCTCCCCGGACCAAAGCAGCGCTGGCGTGACCGCCAGGACGAAGGGGTTCACGGCGGCCTCGCGCCGTTGGCATGCGGCAAGGGTCTTGCGTGCCAGCGGAACGCCCTTCAGGAAGACGCGGCCGTTCACGGTGTCGAGGACGGCCGCGACTTCGGAGTTCAGGCCAGCGCCAGCAGTGCGGAACGCAGTGATACGGCCGATGTGCTCCTCGACCAGTGCGCGGGCGGGTGCTGGTAGGTCGGGCCAGTCGATTCGCGTCGTCGGCACTGCTGCGGTGCTCCTCGGAAAGGGGCGGGGCCGCTCAGGCCCCGCCCGTCGGATCGGGCGCTACTGGTACGGCGAGTCGTCGCTGTCAGAGCACGAGCACATCATGTGCTCGGCGAACTCGCCCATGTCGCCAATAATCTCGATGGTGTCGACGTCGCCGAGGGCTTTCGGCAGACCGACGGGCGTGTCGGCGAGCGTGCTCGCGGCGGGGCCGGGCAGCAGTTCCACCAGGACTGCGGTCATTCCGGATTCCTCCTTCCGTGCTGGCAGTAGGTGTTCAGAGGAGCCTTGGCCGTCTGGTAGAGCTTGGCCAGCGGCCGGCACACGGTGCAGCTGCCGGACAGGGCACAGCCCGAGCAGCCGCCGGTGCGTATGTGGGCCGCGGCTGCGATCTGGCCGAGGCGTTCCAGGCCTGCGAGGCCTTCCGAGATCAGATCGATCTTGACGTCGCGCTCGATCTTGCACACCGTCGCCATTCCGTGCGGATCGACGTGGAAGAAGGTGTGGCCGGCGTTGCATCCGCCGAACGGCTCGCGTGGTGTGAGCGTGGCGGCATCCTGAGCGTCGAGGACCTCGCTGGTGCCGTAGATGGTCGGGGACAGGTTGCCGTAGACGATGTGCTCCAGGCCCCACTCCTCGGCCAGCCCGATCATGGCCTCGCGCTCACTGGCGTTGGACTTGGTCAGAACGATGTTCAGCCGAAGCGGCAGGTCCGCCTCCAGCGCAGCGGCCATACCTCTCATGAACAGGCGCCAGGCCCCCCGGCGGCGTACCAGCTTGTCGTAGGCGTTCTCAGAGGCGCCGTAGATCGAGACGGTGATACGCCAGGGTGGATTGCGTTCGAACGCCTCCAGGATGTGCGTCCGGTGCAGCTGGGAGGCGTTGGAGGAGATGTGAAGCACCATGCCCAGATCAGCCGCGTATGAGTACGCGTTGACGAAGTCGGGATCGATGGTGGGTTCGCCGCCGGTGATCTGTAGGTACAGCACGCCAGCATCCCGGAGCGTCTCCAGCAACCTGGCCTTGTCGTCCCAGGCGAGGCCCTCGAAGCGCTTCAACCCGAGATAGCAGTGCTCACAGGCCCAGTTGCACCCGAGGTTGATCTCCCACGATGCACGGGAGAACCCGCCGTCGGGTAGGGACGAGGGTTGCCGGACTAGCAGCGCCTGGCGAAGTGCAACCCCGGCCAGCTCCTCCCCGAACGCGTCTCGGATCGGCTGGAGCAGGTACGGAGGACACTCTTCGGCGCTGGCGAGTTCGGCGAACACCGCGGAGGGGAGCCGCACCCCGCCCTTCGCCCCGGGCTTGACGATGAAGTGCCCGCCGAGGAACGGCGCGGCGATCAGCTGACTCATTGCGCTCCTTCAGAGGTTGCTCACGGTGGGCCGTAGCCCGGGTCGCTCCTGGTTCGGGGGCGGACGAATTGGGTTGGCGGGTCCCGCCTCGTCTCTCTTTGGTGCAATGGTTCGAATGTGTGCCGTGCCCGTCCCGGCGCCGAAGCGGTGCGATGCAGGGCGGCAGAACGGGCACGGCGGCCTATGAGCGAGGCGGCAGTCCGTCTCGCGCGTCAGCGGCCCAGGTAGCCGGGAGAGTGTTCGCTGATTGGGGACAGGCCGAGGGGTTGGCGATGGTGGTGGACCATCCGGGGAACCGGCTCGGGTCGTACAACCATTCGATGTTTCGGCCGATCGCATGCGCCACGCGCGTGTCTACTCTCTCCGGGAGACGGCCGCCCTCCAGGCCAAGCTGAGGGTCCTGCCTTTCCGTGATCACCGTCCGCCCTTCCTGCGCCTGTTGGTCGTCGATAGAAACGGGCCGGGCACCGGCGACTGCGGGCAGCCGGCCGATCCTCATCACCATCGCGCTCCGCTACTTGGGGGCTTTTGGAGCGGCCCGGCCCGCTTACACGAATCCGACGGAGCTACTGCCCGACACGTCGGAGCCGTGGTCTTGGGTGGTGCCTTAACGAGGATGCCGCTCTGCCGTGTGGCTGGTAGAGGCCATGGCCGTGGTCAGCGTGTAGCCATTTCTGTAGCCATGCGCGACGGGCCTCGCTCGTCGGCCGCGCGGGATCGGCAGAGTCGTATCCCTGTACGTAGCGGCGAGACTACGCTGGGAACATGAGTGTCGGTGCCCTGATACAAAGGCAGATCGCCGCGCTTGACCTGACCCTCGAAGAAGTCGCCGAGCAAATGATGGCGATCACCGGCCGTGACACCCTGACCAGGCACGATGTGTGGCGATGGCGGACCGACGAAGTGACTCCGCGCTTCTGGCTGCCCGCCCTGGCCCAAGTACTTCAGATCGACGTGGACGAGCTGCGCGCAGCTGCCCGCAGGCGTACCCAGGCGCCGGAAGGCCAGGGCGACACTTCGGCTCCAAGCGTCGATAGCCCTCGCTCTGACGAGACCGACACCGTCACCACATACGCCGCCCGCGAGTTGATCTTGCGCGAGCAGTGGAACGAGATCATCCGTTCGGCCCGGCACGCTCTTTGGCTCTACGGGATGGCGGAGTACCGATACGCCATGGACGACGAAGTTCCGGTCATCCTGAAAGACGCCGCCGTGGCCGGCTGTGAAATTAGGGTTCTGCTCCTGGACCCGGCGTCTTCTGGCATCGTGGACATCGACCGGGACGAGGGTAATCCCGAAGGCTCGCTCGCGAACAGGATCACCGCTGCCCTCGCACGCTTCGACGCGATGCGGCAAGACTGTGGCACCTCGATGGAGCTGCGCGTTTACGCGGCGCCGCCGAGCACGAGCATCGTCCGAGCCGACGACCACCTGATAGTCACGCCCTACGTCCGGTACATGGCCGGCCGCAGCTCGCCCACGCTGGAGCTGCGCCGCAACTCCGACGGAGGCATGTTCGACCGCTACACCGGGCACTTCGACAGCGCATGGAACCGAGCAAGGGACTGGAACCAGTGACAGTGAACGACGGCACGGCGACCGGCACCACCCACGGCAGCATGGCGGACGCCGAGCTTGTCAGTACAGAAGTCCTGCTCGCCAAGCCCAAGCGTGTCGTGCGTGAAGACCTGAAGATGCCCGACGGCCGAGTCATCGACTGGTACTTCATGGATACCCCGGACAGCGTGATGGTGGTACCACTCACCAACGACGGCCGACTCGTTTTCGTGCGCCAGTACCGGCACAACCTCAAGAAGCACTGCATAGAGCTGCCTGCCGGTGCCGTATCCGCTGGTGAGGACCCCGCTGAGGCAGCACTGCGCGAGTTGGAGGAGGAAACCGGCTACCGCCTGGCCGAGGGCGAGGAGTTGGTTTCTCTGGGCCGCTTCTACTCCCTGCCGTCCGAGACGAACAAGTACACCAACTTCTACTTTGCCCGGGTGACTTGGGACCACGAACCTATCCTCGACAACGAGATCGAGGCGTATTTCGACATGAGCGTCGTCACCATCCCCGCCGCTGATGTGTTCAGCCGGCTCGCGGGAGAGATCAACGGGATGGAGACGGCTGGCGCCCTCATGCTTTCCCAGCGATATATCGCCGCCGCCTGAGCTCGCAAGGCCCCTCAAACGGGTGAAATCTGCATATCTATAGCTCCAAATGACCAAGTATGTCCCAGCTCCTTGATAAGCATGGTGTGGTCATGGCGCCGGAGGCGTCGGCGGACCTGCGGATCTTGGAGTGGCATCATGCGGCTGACGTTTCTGCGTCACGTGATCGCCGTCATGCTGCTTCCTTGTGCGCTAACTGGTTGTGGTGATGCGAAGCACTCGAACACCGCAACGGCTTCGAAAACGGCAGCGCCTGCGTCGCCGACGGCAACGTTGCCAACAGCGAACGAGGATACGAGGGCACAACAGGCCAGGGGTGAAGCTCTGGGCGCGTACTTCGGCCTCATGGGCGACTGGCAGGCAGGCTTGGCCAGCCCTGATAACCAAGTCGGTGACCTTTTATCCCGGCACGCCACAGGCCAGGCGTTGACTCTCGTCACCGACGACATCCAGCGAAGCCGGCGCGAGGGAATCGTCGCGAAGGGCAAGTTGATGATCTCGCCTACCGTGACGAAGCTGGATCTCAACGCTACGCCGCCCGTCGCGCAGGTAGATGACTGTGCAGACACCTCTAACTTCCGCGACTATCACCTCTCGGACGGCTCACCGGTGGTCCGTAACAACGGCTCACCTGGTGGGCTTCAGCACTTCCTCGCGCATGTCCGCGAGGAAGGAGGCGTTTGGCGAGTTTACGATCTTCACTTTTACACAGCCGGTTCCTGCCGATGAACCTCGCTGTGGCAGCGGTGGTGACGGCCGCCTTCGCTGGTGGCGTTCAGTCTGGGAACGGAGGACTGGACAGTAGCCACTTTGGAGTGAGCGAGTCGCCGCAGGACGTCTATGTCAAGGCTCAGGGCGCGGCAGCATCGGCGCCAGCCACTCCTCAATCGTCCAGCATGCCGCCTCCCGATTGCTGGCTTGAGCCGGACTCCTCGTACGGGGCGCCGCCGCCGGGATCACAAGATGGCGGGACTTGGCTCCGCTGGCGATGCAGCAACGACCCGCAGAAGCTGACTCGGATTCCCCGAGATGACCTCGAGAGCTGGGCGCCGAAGCCCACGTCGTCACCAAAGGACGTCGCCCGGGAGGCGGTGAAGGCGATCCACCTTCCCGCGCCGGTCATGCGCGTAAGCCCGGGCGCAGACTCGCAGTGGGTGAACTTCCCAGTGTTCCTTTGGACCGACAGCGCAGCGTGGCATCCCCTGTCAGCTACTGCCAGCGTGCCCGGACTCGCGGTGTCGGCTACGGCTGCACCGGTGCGAATCGCATGGGACATGGGCGACGGCACCACGGTGACCTGCGCCGGACCCGGGACGCCCTTCACCGATGCGATGTCGGCTGCCGCGTCATCCCCAGACTGTGGACACGTTTACCGCCGCGCCTCTGATGCCGAGCCGAGTGGCAAGTTCACCGTCCGCGCCACCGAGACATGGCGTGTGACCTGGGTTGGAGGCGGTCAGAGCGGGACGCTACCCGATATGACCGCGACGTCGTCGATAGCGGTTCGCGTTGCCGAGTCCCAAGCTCTGGTCACGTCAGTTCGCTGACGCCTTTCGCATTCGCACATCTCACGGGGTTTCTCTTGTCCAAGCTGTCGTTTCCCACTCAGGATCGCCGTACGTCATCATCGGCGGAACCATCGCCCGAGGCTGTGATGCGTCGCCTCGCCAGCCGAGTTCGTGTGCCGTACGCCGTCGCATCGGTCGCGTTGGTCGTCACCGGGGCGGTTGCGTTCACGATCGCGTCGTGGCAGATCAGCGGCCGCGCCCCGGTGCTTGCCGTGGCGCAGCCCATCGCGGCCGGTCAGGTCATTGCGGAGAGCGACCTGCGGACAGTGAATGTCGGTGCCTCGGCGGACCTGGGCCTGGTCGCGTCAATCGACGAGGCGAAGGTTGTCGGTCATGTGGCGGCGATGCCGCTTTCGCCGGGGACCTTGCTGACGGCCCACATGGTGGGGACTTCCGATTTCCCACCGGCCGGTCAGTCTGTGGTCGGCGTGGCGCTCAAGGCCGGGACCTTTCCGCCGCGGCTCGGTGTGGGGGACCACGTGAACGTGTGGCCGGGCCCGAACGAGGCGGCGGTCTCTACCGCGTCGGCTGTGGCCGCGCCGCTGGCTGCTGGTGCGGTCGTGACGTCGGTTGGCGCTGCGGACTCGCTCGGGACCTCGGTAGTCACGATGCTCGTCGACGCCCAATCCGCTCCGAAGGTGTCGCAGGCACCGTCGCTGTCGGTGATCGAGGTCGCCCCGAACGCTGCAGGCAAGCCATGACCGCCCTGGGCTCGGTGGCCGATGTGACGGCCGTTGTCGCGCGGCGTCTTTCACTCACGGTGCGCGCGGAGCAGGAGCGAACTGGTGCGTCCGTTCCTCCGGCCCGGCGCCGCGAGTTGGCGGAGGAGCTGATCGAGGCCGAGGTTCGGATCCGCCTCTCGACCGTTCAACAGGCCGATGCGCAAAGCGCCATCGAAGAGGCCGTAGCGCTGGAGAGAGCCGTGACGGACGCCCTGTGCGCGATGGGTGGTCTTCAGCCGTACTTGGACATGCCGGACGTCGAGAACATCAACGCCACCGGCCACGACCAGGTCTTCCTCCGGTTCGCCGACGGCCGGCGCGAGCGCGGTGCAACTCCCGTCGCAGACAGCGACGCCGACCTGATCGATCTGATTCGGACGGCCGCCGCCCGCGTCGGGCACGAAGAGCGGCGCTTCGACCGCGGCGCTCCGATGCTCTCGCTCCAGTTGCCCGACGGCTCGCGGCTGTTCGCCGTCATGGCTGTGACCAAGCGCCCCTCGATCAGCATCCGCCGACACCGCTACCCGAAGGCCACGCTGTCGGACCTCATCGCGCTGGGAACAGTCGGCTCGAACCTCGCGGCATTCCTCTCGGCTGCAGTGCGCGCTCGGCTCAACATCCTCATTGCTGGCGGGACCGGCGCTGGCAAGACCACCATGCTCCGTGCTCTCGCCGCCGAGATGGATCCGGCCGAGCGGCTCGTCACCATCGAAGACGCCCTCGAACTCGGCCTCGACACCGATCCGGACCGTCACTGGGACGTCGTCGCGATACAGGCCCGCGAGGCGAACTCCGAAGGCCGCGGCGCCATCTCCCAGGCCGAACTCGTGCGCGCAGGGCTACGGATGTCGCCGGACCGCGTCATCGTCGGTGAGATCCGCGGCGCCGAGGTCATCCCCATGTGCAACGCGATGTCCCAGGGCAACGACGGATCGATGGCCACGCTGCACGCGTCGACCTCGGCTGGTGTCTTCGCGAAGCTCGCCGCCTACGCGGCGCAGTCCCCGGAACGGCTCGATCTGGCGTCGACGAATCTCCTCGTCGCGAACGCGCTGCATCTCGTGGTTCAGCTCGACCAGGCGCCAGACGGGACGCGCGTCGTCTCCTCGGTCCGTGAGATCACCGGCGCCGACGGGCCGTTGATTTGCTCGAACGAGATCTTCCGTCCGGGCCCGGATCGCCGTGCGGTGCCGACTACACCACCGTCCGCGGTGCGCATGGCTCAACTGGAGGCCGCAGGCTTCGTACCTGAGCAGTTCCGGAGGCCCCGATGAGCATCATCGCGATCGGCGTTCTCAGCGGTGGGGCGGTCGGGCTCGGTGTGTCGTGCGGCGTTGCCGCGTTCCGTCCAGCGCGTTCAGCGCGCCGCTCGCGTCTGACACGCCGCCTCTCCCTGGCAAAGCTGAAGGGGAACTCGCGCAAGTCGGCGTGCTGCGTCGGCGCTGGCGTTGCGGCGGGGCTGGTCACCGGCTGGCCGGTCGCGGCATTGGCCGGGGGTCTGGCCGCGTGGTGGCTCCCTGCGCTACTCGGCCCGGATCGTTCGACGGCCCGGGAACTCGCCAGGACTGAGGCGGTCGCGACGTTTACCGAGATGCTGCGAGACACGCTCTCTGCCGCGTCGGGGATTGAGCAAGCCGTGCGGTCTGCCTGCGCCGCAGCTCCCGAGACGATCGCCGTCGAGGCTCAGCGCTTGGCCAGCAGGATCGAGGATCAGCAGGACCTCGCGTCCGCGCTCGCGATGTTCGCGGACGAGGTTCAGGATCCGACCGCGGACATCGTCGTGGTCTGTCTGGTCCACGCGATCCGTAACAGCGCCCGGGACCTGAGCGCGCTGCTCGGTTCGCTCGCAGCCACGGCCCGGGACCATGCCGCGGCGCGCAAGCGGGCCCAGGCTGCTCGCGTACAAGTCCGAACCAGTGTCCGCATCGTCACTGGAGTGACTGCCAGCATGCTGGCCGCTCTGTTCATCCTGGACCGATCCTTCTTGTCACCCTACGGAACGGCGAGTGGGCAGTTCGTTCTCGCCTGCGGTCTCGGGTTGTTCGCCGCGGGCTACGCCTGGCTGTGGCGGATGGCCAAGCCCCGGGCCCGGAAGCGCCTGCTGACGCGTATCGATCAGGTTCAGGAGGCCTCGACATGGTGGTGATGCTGGCCGGCGCCCTCATCGGAGCTGGCGTGATGACGGGATGGCTGGCACTGCGGCCGGCCCCCGTCTCGTCGGCGCCTCGGGAGTCCGCTGACGACAGTGTGTACGCGGACGGCGAGTGGCTGGCCCGGCTCGGCCGTCCGCTCGCCCGGAAGCTCGTCGTCCTCGGGTTGCCGCGGGCTTCCGTACGTCGGGACCTCGTGGTCCTGGACCGCGTTCCCGAGGTGCACCTGGCAACACAGGCTGCGACGACGCTCGTCGGCCTGCTGCTGCCGTTACTGCTTCAGTCGGTGATCGGCTACTCGCTGCCGTTCGCTGGCGTCCTGGCGCTGCTAGCCGCCGCAGCCTTCTGGTACGTCGTGGACGCCGAGGTCACCGCGAAGGCTGCCGAGGCCCGCGCCGACGCACTTGCTGATCTGTCGGTGTTCCTGGACGTCACCGTCAACGCCCTGGCCGCCGGGACCGGCGTCGGGCAGGCCCTCGGCGGAGCGTCGGAGATCGGTGACTCGCCAGCCTTCGAACGGCTTCGTCATGCCCTGGACGTCGCGTTCCTGTCGCGCCTGCCGATCCACCAAGTCTTCGCCGAGCTCGGAGCGACCCTCAGTCTGGCCGAGCTGACCGATCTCGCCGCCTCGCTCCAGCTAGCCGGCACGGAGGGCGCGAAGATCCGTGTCTCGCTTGCCGCCAAGGCGCAGGCGATCCGTACCAAGCTCCTTACTGACGAGGAAGCCGAGGCCGCAGCGACGACCGAACGCATGACGGTCCCGATCGCACTGCTGATGACCGGCTTCCTGGTCCTGATCGGCTATCCGGCCATGGCCAGCGCTCTGTCTGCGCTGTGACCAGCACACATCTCACGGGAGGAAACGAATGGCTGCAAAGTTCCGCAGGCTGGCCGACAAGGTCCACGGCCGCCTGGTCATGATCGCGCATGACGATCGGGGCAGTGTCTCCGCTGAGGCTGTCGTCATCGCGGCGGTGTTCATCGCGATCGCGGTGATCGTCGGGAAGGTCTTCGGGCATGCGATCGAGACGGAGGCCGGGAAGGTCGCGAGCCAGATCACGGGGCAGTGAGGCCGCGCTGGCGGAGCGACGACGGATCGGCAGCGGCCGAGGTCACCCTCATGACGCCGCTGCTGGTTCTGCTCGTCGTGGGCACGGTCCAGTTCGGCGTGTGGCTCCACGCGACTCACACCGCCCAGGCCATCGCGGCGCAGGCGCTCCAGAGCACGCGTGTGAGCCAAGGGAGCGTGGCCGCTGGCCGGGAGCAAGCGGGAGCACTTCTGAACGCTGCTGGTCGACGCGTGATTCTCCACTGGAGTGTGGACGTGGTCCGCGACGTCGAGCGCGCCCATGTCGCAATCCGCGGCCGGGCGCAGCAGGTGCTGCCGTTCCTCAGCGTGCCGGTGAGCGTCTCGGTCTCCGGACCGGTCGAGCGTCTGACGACGGCAGGCTGACGTGCGGCGATCATGGCGCGCTGACGACGGCAGCGTGACGGCCCAGACCGTGTTCGCCGTGCCGCTGCTGATCGTGGTCCTGCTGTTCGTGGTGCTGTGCGGACGGCTCGTGGAGACCCGTTTGCGCGTCGACTCTGCCGCCCAGGACGCCGCTCGCGCAGCCTCGCTCGCCAGGACGTCCCAGGACGCGCAGACAGCTGGGCGAAAGGCGGCGGCCGAGCAACTCGGGCACGGCGGGTCGAGCTGCGCCCGCTACACGGTCAGCGTCGACACCAGCAACTTCCGGCCAGGCGGTGGAGTCCGGGTGTCCGTGAGTTGCGCCGCCTCCATGGAAGGGCTCGTCGGGCTCGGAGTGCCGGGCACCGTCAGCGTCAACGGCCACGCGGTCAGCCCGATCGACCCATACCGGGGAAGCGCTCTTGGGTTCGCGAATTCTGAAGCCCTCTTGCACCCGAACCGAAGTGCAGGAGCCGAGCAGTGATCACGAAACGATGCGTCGGTTCACACGTCGGGCATGGTGTGTGTTCGAGCTCGTGCCCCGCATGCAGCGCGGGCTCTGGCCCAGACGGTCTCGAACTCAGCGGCTGTGAGGTCCTCGGGATCGAAGCCGTCACCTTCCCAGTCGTGGATGCCACCTTCGCCCACCGATCCGTAGACGGCGTGGTATTCGTCCCCGTTGCCTGTTTGCATGGCCGTCCTCCACTCCGACTGGGATGCGGCCACGATCGGATCCAGTGCGGGCCCTTCGAGTTCGATCTGCCGGATCGGGTAGCCCCTGGCATCGAGCTCAAAGTAGAACCAGATGTCTTCCTCGGCCCAGTAGCTGCGGAGCCAGCGTGTCATGGGGGCATCATTTCCGGCTGCTCGAAGGTCGTGGGTCTACAGATCTTGGGTCCAAACCCCGACGGGGTGCTCGTCCGGGTGCAGCCAAAGTCGGGGCTGGCGGTTCAGGAGGTCGTCCCCGCCGGGTTGCCAGGGGAACGCGCCGTCTCGGCTGGGCCACACGACCTGGAGAAAATCGAATGGCGGTCGCCGGTAAAAGCCGATCGCGGTGCCGAAGAAGGCTTCGTACCAGCGGTAGTCGACGCTCTTGAGCACGACCGGGTAGCCCTTAACGATGCCGTGCCGCTCCTGATCTGCTGCCGCAGGCTCACCGTTGACGGCAGCCTTGGCCAAGTCGTTAAGGAGCTGGTGCATGACGCGAGCGTCCAGGCCGAACATGGCCAGCTCGGGAAGGCCGTGCTTGTGCCACAGGCCGATGGTGTAGGCCCAGCCCGGTCCGGCGTCGTCGGCGGGGACCATCAGAACCTGCCAGCCGTGCTCGATGACGGTGTCGGCGGTGGTCCGTGTGCGCCAGTCGAGCTCAGTGAGCTCCTGGCACAGGACGCAGTGGCAGTCGGGAACCTCTATCGGCACGGTCGTGAGGCTACGCGACCGGGATTCTCGGATCCCGATCGGGATCCGGTCAGCTCATATCGCTTCTGCAGCGAAGCCGAAGCCGGGGACATCGATCCAATGGAATCGAAGTGACTTCCAACAACCGCATGATCGATCTGCGTGGTGACGATGGGAACGCGACCGCGTTCGTCGTCGTCCTCGTGCCGGCGCTCATCGCCGTAGCCGGACTGGTCCTGGACCTCGGCTTGGCCATGAACGCCCGGGTGCACGCACTCGCCGTCGCTGAGGAAGCCGCACGAGCCGGGGCAGGCGCGCTCGACCCGGTACAGCTCCGGCACGGCGGACGCCCCAGCCTCGATCCACAACGGGCCCAGGCCGCTGCGCGCTCGTACCTCGCCGGAGTCGGTGAAAACGGCACCGTCAGCGCGACCGCCGATGTCGTGACGGTCACCGTCAGGGTCCAGCAGCCCGCTGAGCTGTTGCGGCTGATCGGCTTCAGGAGCTTCAACATCGCCGGAACAGCGACTGCTGTGCCCGTCACCTCGACCGCGAATCCCTGAGGGAGTACGCCGTGACCACGAACCGAATCGTACGGTCCGCTGCGGCCGGCGCCGCTCTGCTCGGCAGTATCGCCGGCCTGCCTTATCTCCTGCTCAGCTACGTCGGGAACCCGATTCCGTCAACGATGCCGTCTCCGGCGCGGTTCGTCTGGTGGCTGCGTAGCGGGCAGTTCGACGATCACGCTGCCGTCGCGATCCTCGCCTATGTGCTGTGGGCCTGCTGGGCGGTCTTCACGGTCCAGGTTGCCGTGCAACTTCCCGGTGTCCTCCGAGCCGCGTGGTGCGTGCGAGGCGGCGGTGTCGCCGAACCTCGGACACGCAGCTTGCTCACAGGCGGTGCCGCTCAAGCGCTACTCGCTGCCTTGCTCATCACGTTGCTGGCACCGCGGGCCGCGCTCGCGGCTACGGGCAAAGCCGCTGCCAGCGGACCGATGTCGGCTCGGCCAGTGGCAGTTGCCACCCAGTTCCCGGGAGACAGCATGACGACGGGGACCGAGACCACCGGCGAGCGTGTCCATATGGTGGTTCCTGGAGACACCTTGTGGGACATCGCGGCGCTCCACCTTGGAGACCCCGAGCGCTGGCCGGAGATCTACGCGCAGAACGTCGGCCTTCCCCAGCCTGACGGCCAGGTGCTGACGAATCCGGACGTCATCTTGCCCGGCTGGCAGTTGTCCATGCCTGTGGTTACGAGCGGGCGCGGCGCGCCGGTGTCGCCGCCTCCACTGCACGGTCATGTGCCTTCGCAGCAGTCGGCGAGGAGCGCGGACAGCCTGCGCACAGCGAGTGAGAGCAAGCGCGTTGCTCCCCGCGACCGTGTCGCGGTCGACCTCGGCGCGGACGGGTACGTCGGCATCGGCCTCGCGGCCGGCATCGCTGCTGCCCTGACCGTGAGCCGGCTGCGTCGCCGCGCTCGCGGCCGGTGCAACTTCCCGATCCCACTCGATACGCAATCGGACGAGCGTGTGTCCGGAACGCTGGCGGAGTTGGAGAGGGCGCACCTGTTGACCCTCGCTCCACCCGACCACGGCTACATCCAGGACGAAGACGATCCCTACCTGACCGAATGGGTTGCTGCAGAGCAGCCTGTTCCTGTCCATCGCCCCACCGACAACTACGGCCTACCCATGTTGAGGGCAGCCTCCGAGCAGGAGTTGGTCGCCACCCGCAGGGCATTGGAGGCACCGACTTCGCTCTCCTGGGGGACAAGCGCCGGCGGTCGACCGGTGGCCTTCCCAGTCGACGACGACATGGCGAACGGCATGGCCGTCGAAGGCGATGGCGCCGAGGCCGCGCTTCGCGCCCTCATCGTCGCCGCCTCAGCAACCGAGGGCGTTCCGGAATGCGGTACCGCAACGCGTGTCATCACCACGGCCGCAGTCATGAAAAGGATCTTCGGCGCAGTCGAGCTGCCTCATGTGCCGCGGCTGCGCATCAACGAGGACGTCGATAGCGTGCTCGACGTCGTGGAAGACGAGGTCGCCGAGCGCAGGAGCCTCCTTCGCACGCTCGGCCTCCGCAACGCGGCCGAGGTCCGTCGGTTCAAGCCCGACCATCTCATGCAGCCCCTTCTTCTCGTCGTGCAGCCGTCGCAAGAACACGCCGTCCGCCTCACGGACGTGATCGAGGCCGGACGCGGCCTCGACATCAACGCCGTTGTCCTCGGCGCATTCGGCGAGGGCTCGGCCTTGACCGTCGCCGCCGACGGCGGGGCAGCCTTCCCCGGGGAACACACCTCCGTCCTGGATGGGGCTCGCCTCTTCCACCTGTCTGCCGAGGCCGCACATGACGCCTTGAACGAGATTTTCTGCCATGGTCCGGTCACTGAGAGCTCACCCGACCCGGTGCCAGAGATGCCGACTCAGCGCACACCTGAGCGGGCACCGACCCTCACCCGCGACCGTGAACTGTTGCCGCCGGTCCGACTTGAAGTCTTCGATGGCCTCGGCGTAGTCGTGGACGGTAACGACATGATCGGGAGGTTCCGCGCTCGCCTGCGAACCCTCATGTCCTACCTCGCGGTACACCGCGACGGCGCTACACGCCCCTACCTGCTGGAAGAGATCTGCGCCCTGGAGGTCACCGAGAAGACACGCCGCAAGCTCTCCACCGAGCTCAACGAGATCCGCAAGATCCTCCGCGACGCGGTCCCCGCCGTCGCCGACGCCATGATCCTCGACGACGACCCCCGCACCCAGCGGCTCCGCTTCGACGCCACGATCGTGACCACCGACATGGAGCTGTTCACGCGGCTACTCGCCGACGCAAACAGCGCGTGCGAGGCAGACCGCGTCGAGCTGCTCACCGAAGCTATCCGGCTCTATCGTGGCCCGGTGCTCCCGACGATGGACGCCGACTGGATCGAGCCCGTACGCGAGCAACAGCGACGACACGCGCTCGACGCACACCACGAGCTCGTCCGGCTCATCGAGACGGAGGACCCCACCTACGCCATCCACCTCCTCGGGCAAGCCCTCGACGTCGATCCCTTCAACATCGAGGCGCACCAGCGGCTCATGAGCAGCTATGGCGCTATGGGGAACCGGAACAAGGTACGGCAGGTCTTCGAACTACTCGACTACAGGATGGGTCAGCTTGATGACGAGGTCGACGTCGAGTCGCGTAAGCTGTACGAGCAGATCACAGGCGGGATGTCGGTCGCCGAGCGTTGACGCGCAATCGAGAAAGTCTGCACAGGTTTCGAACGTCTCATCGGCACGGACTTCGACCGAGCCCTGTTGGGCGCAGCCAACTACTTCGCGCTCCGATAAGCCACGGAAAAGTCAGCCGCCGAAAGGCTGAAAAGTAGTCCGCGTCGTGTTTTGATCAGGGTCTTGACTAGGGCTACGTTGATCTCTGACAAGAGAACAAAAGACCCCGGCGGTGCTGGTAACACCCCGGGGCGTGGCACAAGGAGATCCAGCTCCTCATGCGTATCCATGGTACCCGGCAAGCCGGGTTCTTTACGAAGGTCCCGAACCCGACGGTTCGTGACCACGCGCTCTCGTTCACAGCGCGTGGTCTGCTCGCGTACATGCTTTCGCTTCCCGATGGCGCCCGCGAAGACGTCAAGACACTGGCGAACAAGTCCGTCGAGGGCCGTAGCGCTATCTCACGTGCGCTTCACGAGTTGGAGTCACGCGGGTATCTGGCCCGGACGAAGTCTCGCGACGACGAGGGCCGGATCAGTACCCACGTCGAAGTCTTCGCGGACCGCGACGGAGCATCGCCGCAGGTAGAACCGGCGACCGTGGCTCCGGGAACCGGTCGACCAGGCGGCGGGAAGTCGGGAAGCAAAACCGAAGAAGCTGGGTTAGAAGATTCCCTCCCTCCCCACAACGGCACCGACGAGGCACCCACAAGTGGCGAAGCTGCAGGGCGGGAGGGCGGGGAGCTCTCACAATCCCTCTCCCTCCTCACGCGCCTCGGAAGGGATGAGCCGCGGCTCCACCTCGCCGCGAGCGAGGCGGCGAGCCTGGCGCCGCTGGTCGACGCCTGGCTGGCCAACGGCCTGACCCCGAGTCACGTGACCAGCGCCCTGACCGCCGGGCTTCCTGGACGCGTGCACCAGGCTGCCGCCCTGGTGCGGCATCGCCTGGTGGCGAAGATGCCGGCCGCGGCGCCAGCACGGGCCCCGCGCCTTGAGTGGCACGAGTGCGCCGACTGTGGCGCTCCGATGCGGACGGCGGGCCTATGCCGTGACTGCGCGAACACCGGCAGTGAGAGCGGCCACGCCGCGTTCCGGGCCGTCGGGCGCGCCGGCTTCGAGCGTGTTCGTGCTCAGCTGCGCCTGTCGGCGGTTGCCGCATAGACCGGCGCAGTGGCTTGACCATGTCGAGCGGCGAGCCGCATCGTGCGCCCTGGCATGGTCACCACCGGCCCCTAGTGTGGACGCCATGGAGCAGCTTGCGATCCGAACCACCATCGCGGCCCTGCCGAACATCGACGAATCCAGCCTTGAGGACGTCGACACCCTGGCCAACCGGCTCGGCGTCATGAGCGACTTCCGCTTGGTCGACGCGGAGATGCAGTCTCTCGACATCTTCGACCAGCGCCTGACTGCCGGACAGATCAGTGACCTGCGCGTCGAGCGAGCCAAGCTGCGCGAGTTGCGGATGGACTCGGTCGAGTTCGCTGGCTGCGATCTCTCAGGGGCGGCTTTTGCTGGCGGGAGGTGGTCGCGCGTCCGTTTCACGAACTGCAAGGTCCTCTCCGGGCAGTTCGAAGAACTGACCTTGGAGGACGTCGTCTTCGACCGATGCAAGCTGGACTATGCCCTGTTCCAGAACGTCACGACCAAAGGACCCGTGATCTTCCGAGACTGCTTCCTGGAGGATGCCTGGTTCTCCGGCTGCGATCTCTCCAAAGCGGCGTTCGACGGCTGCCGCATGGACCTGACGTCTTTCTCGGGGAGCACGACGAGGGGAACAGACCTGCGCGGCAACGACCTGTCCGCGATCCGTGGTGTCGCCTCGCTGAAGCAGGCTGTCATTGAGCCGTCCCAGACGCTGCAGCTCGGGCGCGCTCTGGTCGGTGATCTGGAGCTTGGTCTCCCTGACGATTGATCCAGTCCGAGACAGCAGTACCGGTCCCGGACTCCCCGGTCGGGACCGGCACTGCTTGGTGGGTTACGGGACTTGCGGGTCGGTGGATTCGAACAACGGTGTCCCAGCCGGTACGCCGCCTCCGCTTCGCTCGCGGCTGTAGCGGAGGTAGGTCCAGACCGCCGACGCTTTGCCGTTCCCGACGCCCATCCGTGCACGGAGCGCGTCCCGGGTCGGTGAGACCCCGTCTTCTGCCAGTCCGGCCAGGGCTTTGCGTCCCAGCTCGACCAGGCTCGGGTCAAGCTCGGCCAGGCCAGGAGCAGTACGGGACCGGTCCGGGGACCGGTACGCCCGCGGCCCCTGGGGACGAGGGCGGCGACCGGGAATCGCGACGACGGTACCGAGCGGTCCGGCGTACAACGTGCGGGACTGGGGCCAAGAGCCTTGGGGACGCCGTCCCGGTCCGGCTGCAACGCGGTCGATGCATGGGGCTCCTCGCCGGTACGCGGGACTCGGGCGCGGAAGTTGCGGATGCAGGCGATGAGGAGATGGAAGCCGAAGCCGATTGCGCCGACCGGAAGTGAGGTGATGATCAGGACGAGTAGTGGGTGGAGTGGGCCGTTGGTTTGGCCTCCGGCGCGGATCACGCCGCAGCCGTGGAGGAAGTTCAGCAGGAGGGGTGCGGCGGTGGTGATCGCGCCGACGGTGACGGCGTAGCGGTGGGCCCTCTGTTGGTTCTTCAACCAGATTGCGGCGGCGGTGGCGACGGCGATCAGGCCGTCGACGGCCCAGGGGTCGCGGGCGGCGGCTGCCGGGCTCTGGTGGATCGCCAGAAAGGCGTCGCGGAGTGAGCCGTAGGAGCCGAGGAAGCCGATGACGACGATCGTGGTGACGGCTGAGGTCAGGAGGGTCAGGGCGAGGAGCGCGCCGGCGTTCCAGGAGTCGGTGGTTGTGGTGGGGCGGTGGGGCGGAGTCAAGGGCGGTGCCGTTTCGTGCGGAGGGGCGAGGGCTGAGCGGGAGGGCGAGGTCATTCCGACATCGCGAGGCTAAGCAGGACGCAGGCGGGAGTGGCGCCGTCTGCGGTGATGGAAGCCTCGATCTCTGGGCGACCTGTGCTGATTCTGTGGACCACGAAGACCGAGCTGCTAGCCGAGTCACGGCGAAGGAAGTCGAACGTGCGGTAGCCGTCAGGGCTCGTCCATCGCCGCATCTCGATCGGGTGCCTTTGGTAACCCGTGTTCAGCCACTCGTGATAGGTGAGGGACACCCCGACGAAGGCGGCGCTCAGGTCGGGGAGGTCGGGTTGGGCGCCGTACTTGGTGACGGCGTCGATGACGGCGGCAAGAGCTGTAGGAGTGAGGTTCTCCGCCTCCAGGCTCCAGCGGCTACAACCGATGTCGGCGGAGGTCTGGCCTGTGCTGGACACCGTGGCGGTCAGCGTGACCGTCGAGTAAGGGCTGCTCCAGGAGGTGGAGAGGTAGACGGTGTCGCCGTCGACGTTCTCGGTGGGAACTTCGCGGGTCCAGTCGACGGGCAGCGCGAGCGTTACTTCGTTGATCCATGCGGTGCAGAAGGCAGCGGACATGGGTGGCTCCATTCAGGGATCGGACGCAGGCGGGCGTGGTGGGGGTTGGGCGCCTGCGGGAGGAAGAGGGACGCGCAGCTGAGCTGCGCCGAGGCCGCGCCTATGAGGTGGCGAGCGGTCCTGTCGCGCGTGGCGTGCGACGCGCGGTCCGTGGATCCGGGAGAATCGGAGCAGGGTCCATGAGTACTCCAGTCTTGATTGCGAAGTCGGGCGGGTGAGCTTGCGGTCCTGTTCCTGGTGGGCGCGGTAGCCGCCGCGCCCACCAGGGTTTTTGAGCCAGGAATCCATTCGAACGGATTGCTCGAATGCCTTACGGGATTGGCTTTTGAGGCACAATCTCCGTCTATGTATATTCTGGCCCTGATTTACGCGCTGGACAAGTTTCGCGAGCGTGTCTATTCACCCGTTTAGAGCATGAAATTCGCCATCAAGTCTGTGGTCGCGAAAGACGACCTCTTGAAAGTTGATATTCACCTTTGACGGCGTTTGATGCTTGGTGTCGACTCCGGACGTGGCGGGTCAGCCACCGCGCTCCAGCGCGGCCGGCTACGAGGGGAAACCATCGTGGGAGACACGATCGTCGGGCCGTGCGACCAGCCATCAAATTGGCTACGACCAGCCGTTTGATGATCCCCTGGTGAGGTCTTGAGGGTGTCGGGTAACGGCCCCCGAGCCGGTCCGCGAAGTGGTCTAGCGGTCGACGCTGGGGCGTGTCGCAGCGAACAGATCGTCTGCGGCGAGCGGATCAAATCGGACCACCGCACCGCTTTTCGGGGCGTCAAGAATGACGCCTGAGTCATTTGCGCTGCCGATGTAGATACCGACGTGATGTGCGAATGAGTCGCTACCGTAGAAGACGAGGTCTCCGGGCCTCAAGGACGAAAGCGGCACGCTGACGCCATGGCGATATTGCTCGGTGGCGGTGCGGGAATGCTGATTCCCGCGCTTGCGTAGGCAGCCATCGTGAGCCCCGAGCAGTCGTAGCCGGCATCGCCCTTGGCCGGGCCGTTGCCGCCCCAGACATACGGCAGACCAAGCTGACGAGCGGCGAACGCAATCGCTGAGGCGGCGATGGGATTCGGGGCGGCTTGCTCGGCGGTGGTCAGGAGGCCGGTGTACTGGCCGGTGCTGAGCTGGCGGTCGAGAAGTGGGGTCGTGTCGGTGCCGGACCACAGCGAGTCGAGCGGGCCGACGGTGGCCGACGCGACCGAGGCAGCCGCGGCGCTGATGAGGACGACGAACATCAGGAAGAGGGTCGAGCAGGCGACGGCGGTCTTCATGATCGTCGAGATGTTCGATCTCCGATCTAGAGGAGGATGTGCGGGTTCTGCGGGATGTCGAGGTGCTGAGCAGCTGAGGATCCGAGCGCCGCGAGCGGCAGTCGATCCGTGGCGACTGGCCAGGCGGGACGCCAGATCGGACCGGCGGGATTGGTTCGGGCCGGGTCGCCGAAAGTCGTGGCGACGGGGACGCGGGGCCTGGTGTCGGCGAGGCGGCGGTGGAGGTGCGCTTCCCGCTGCGCGTTCGGCAGCCAGAACAGCACCGGGCAGGCCGCGCCCGCGGATTCGGCCAGCTCCGCGTAGCCGACCAGCTTGGTCAGGAGTCGGGCGTGTGGTTCGGTTCCGGTGTCGTATTCGAGGAAGAACTCGCACCATGCCTCGCCGTCGCGCCATCGACCGAAGCCGTCCGGGCGCAGGCGAGAGCCGAGGGCGCGGGTGGTGGAGCGCTCCGATCGCCAGGTCTCCAGCGCTGTGGTGGCTGTGCGGCGCGCGTGTCCGAGGAGCTGGCAGAACACTTCGTTCACCCCGCGCAGGTGGCCGAGGTCCGGCCGTAGTGCGATTGCTGTGGCCCCGCCGGCAAGGTTTCGCCGTACGCGCGGGCCGCCCGAGTCTTGGTCGCTGAGCAGGGTGGCGGTCCGGGCCGTCGCGACGCAGTGAGCCTGCGAAGTCCCACGCTGAAGTGGCGGGCGGAACGTCTCGACCAGGCCGAGCGCGCGCAGCATCGCCACTCGCGCGCGACACTTCCGGACGTCGGGGAACAGTGCCACCGCGAGCTGGCCGACCGTGAGGACTTGGTGTTCGACCAGCAGCCGGAGAACTTCGCCGTCCCGAGCGGTCAGACGATCGCCGGGACAGGTCGCGGCCGAGATCGGTCGGGTTCGGGCCCGCGCCGTCATCCGCGCTCCAGCAAAGAGGTGTGAACGATCGTCCGGATTGCGTCAGCGCGCCCGGGTACCGGGTCTGGTGCAGGTCGGGTGCGCATCGTGAACGCTCGTACGTGCTCGCCGTTCGAGGTCAGCCGTGCCGCTGCCTGATACGCGCCGAGGTGTGCCAGGTCGTGCTCGCCGAGCAGCGGGCCGGTGTGGGCGGCGAGGGTGCGCGCGTCCTCCGGGGAGCAGGTGAAGAACACCTTGTTCCGAGCGTTCGTTGAAATACCCTCGGCCAGGTCTTTCGGGAGCTGAGCGAGGTTCTGGTGGGCGAGGTTGAACGAGACGCGGTAGGCGCGGGCTTCAGCCAACATGTCCTCCAAGCTGTAAGGCAGGTTCAGGAAGTTGTGGGCTTCGTCGAGGTAGATCGCGGCGTCCGCGCGAGCGTGCTCCGGCTGGCCGGCACGGGCTGTGGTTGCCTGCCACGCCGCAGCGAGGATGAAGGAGCCGAGCAGGCGCATGGTGTCCTCGCCGAGCACACCTTTGGGCAGCCGCACCAGGCAGACTCCGCCGTCGAGCACCTGACCGAGGTCGACCGCGGAGCGCGGTTGGGCGATGACGTCGGAGACGAATTGGCGCAGCAGGAAGGCGCGGAGCTTGTTCTGCAGCGGTGCCGTGACCGCCGTCTGCGACTGGACGGACAAGTCCGCGAACGAGACCCAGAAGTGATCCAGCACCCGGTGGCCGCGCTCGGCGAGGCCAGCGGTTCGTGCTGCGCGGAACGTCTTGTCGCTGAGCAGCTGCGAAACGTCGGCGAGGGTGGGTGGCCGGTCCCGGGCTGTCGCGATCAGCGTCAGGCACGCGGCCCGGAGGACGTCGTCGGTCCGCGGGCCCCAGGATGAAGCGAACAGCCGCCGGAAGATGCCGACGACGTTGTCGACCATCAGTTCGGGATCGCCGCTGGCCAGGACGTTCAGGCTCGGACGTGGACCGGAGTCAGTCGGGTCGATCAAGACCAGCCGCTCGGCCGCCGACGTAGGAAGCCGGTCCAAGAGGTCGCCGACCAGGTCGCCTTTGGGATCAAGGACCAGGACGCCTCGACCGGCACAGACGTCGTCGAGGATCATGCGTGCCATGAGCGTGGACTTGCCGGAGTTCGTCGCGCCCATGATGTGGAAGTGCTGGCGGGCGTCTGGGACCGCGACTCCGACGGCTCGCGTGCGGCCAGTGTCCGCGTCACCGAGAATCTTGACCCCGTCAGCGCCGGACAGGATCGCCGGAGGCGGAGCGACCGAGCGAGCACCGGCGCGGGTAACGCCGACGGCGCCGGGGTCCAGCGGCAAGTGCGCGACGGCCGCCAGTTCCGCGACCGTGAGAAGGTCGCCGCGGCCCATGCGACGCGACGCCAGCGCGAGGCCCGGTTTAGGCAGCCGACGGCGGGTCCACCAGTTCCGTTCTGTGTGGACGCCAAATGCGGATGCCAAGGACTCGGCGACGCCCAGGGATCGACGCTGCGCCGCAGCGTTCGTCGGCTCTGTCCCCACGCCGTATCGGATCTCCACTAACCAGAGTGGACCGATCGTCTTCGTAACCGCCGCCCGCAGTGCCGCAGCATGGGCTGGATCGCTGCGTTGGCTTCCGCGTGGTGATGGGCTCGGTGCCCATTCGTCGAGGAACGCGCCCAGCGGCGTGATCGGTCCCAGTTCTCGCACAGTGCGGGCACGGAACCGGTCGAGGCGCTGTTGCAGGTGCCGAACCCGGCGGCGGGCCGCAGGTCGCGCCAAGACCTGAACGGCTGCGCACTCGCCATCGCGGAGGCTGCCTGCGGCGCGAAGCAGCGGGCGCAGCGGGTCGGATTCGTGTTTGACCTTCAGAGGAAGGTACGCGGGTCTGGCCAAGCAGAGCCTGCCGCCTGCCGCCGCGGCCGGCCGAGGAACCGAACCGGTGACCTGCGCGTGCGCGCCTGGCCATGCGGCCTCGACGGCAGCTGCGACGGCTGAGGCGGAGAGCGTCGCCGGAACCCAAATACCCAGGTCGAGGCCGTCACGGTTCCAGATGAGCTCGAATGCGAGGTGCGCCTGCTGACGTCCTTTTCCGCGCAGCACAGCGTGCAGATGAGTCCAGAACGCTTCCGCGCATCCCCGTTCGACCTGCGGCGGAACCTTGATGGCGACATAGCGAGCTTCCGCGTCCGGCTGGCGATGCTGGAGCATCCGCCACGCGCCGAGGGCCGAAACTGCGGAGGCCGCGACTGGCACAGCGAAGACCCAGGAGTCTGCGACGAGATGTTCAGCGGCGCAGAACAGCTCGGCGGGATGCAGCAGAAAGCGTCCGAGCGGCGAGGAGGACGGAGCGCTCATCCGAACCACCGCTCGTTCTCGTCGTCGAGCTGCGCCAGCTGCGCGGGATCGGTGGTGCAGAGTTCGTCCTCCCAGGTCGACGCGACTGAGGAGAAGGCGGCTCGTGCGTTGCCCTGCATCACGAGGCCCTGGCCGCAACCTGCAGCCAGCAGGAAGGCACGTTCACCGGCCGAGAGCCGGAACGCCCGTGCAATCTGGTCGGCGGACTGCGGCGCCTGGCGCAGTAGCACCGCGCTTGCGGCGTTGGAGACGACCGCCATGCCCAGCTCGGCCGAGAGCAGGTCCGCGGCGTCCTGCGTGACCACGGACAGCCCTGCCCAGCACTTCCGCGAAGCCTTGGCCATGCGGAACAGGAACCGCGCTCCGGCGGGTTCCTTCATCAGCCACCAGGCTTCGTCGACGACCACCAGGCGCTGGCGTCGCTCGGCCGGGTCTGAGACTCGGCGCCACATCAGATCGAGGGTGAGCAGCGTTCCGATGGGTTTGAGTTCGTCGGGCAGCTCACGCAGTGCAAACACGGCGAGGTGACTGTCTACGGTGTGCGTGGTCGGGCCATCGAAGAGGCCGGAGAACGAGCCTGCGGTGTGCGGCGCGAGCTCTGCGGCGAGGCCGACGGCATCCCGGGCATCGGAGGCGCCGAGCAGCTCGGCGACATCTTGAAGCGTGGGAGCCGGTCGCCGGTGGCTGCGGGCGTCGTCGGTGATTCCGGCTCGTGCGTAGGCGCCGAGGATTGCCGTGTCCAACGCGGCGTGTTGGCTGGCGGTCAGGTCCCGACCGAGCAGGACCGACACCACCGTATGCCCGAACAGAGCACGACGGCGGACCGCGTCCGAGGTGTCGCCAGCGGTCGGGAGGTCGAAGGGATTGATACGGACTCCAGGTGCGCCGAGGCTGACGACGGTCCCGCCGACGGCGTGCGCGAGTCGGGCGTACTCCTGCTCCGGGTCGATGACCATGACCTCGACGCCGCGGTAGAGGTTCCGCAAGACATCGAGCTTGGCGAGGTAGGACTTGCCCGCGCCGGACTGCGCGAGGACGACCGAGTTGTGGTTCGGGGCTGCCCAGCGGTCCCACATCACCAGTCCGGAGTCCGTGGCGTTGACGCCGAGCAGTACGGGCGCCGTGGAGTTGGACGGTAGCGGCAGATCGCCGGAGGTGAAGGGGAACAGCGTCGCCAGGGCTTCGGTGTCGAACGTCCGGCGGATCTTCAACAGGTCCAGGCCCAGCGGCAACGTCGAGCACCAGCCCTGCACAGTGCGGAACGTCGCCGGGACCAGGCGGAGGAGCATGCCTTCGGCGATTGAGCGGACCTGGGCGCTGACCTCGGCAAGTTCCTCGGCCGTGTCCGCGTTGATCGTGAGGTAGATGCCGACGCCGAACAGCTTCCCCTCGCCACACGCGACGCGGTAGGCGAGTTCGCGCGCGTCAGCGGCTGCCGCTTCGGTCGCAGGATCGTCCAGACGGCCGTGCGCCGCATCGTGACGACGGCCGGACTCCAGCCGGGCGCGCTGCTTCCGCAGGCGGTCGGAGGCGATGGGGCCGGGTACGGGTTCGATGTGGACGGCGACGCTGATCCGTGCGGGAAAGCTGAGCAACGGTTCGAGCCAGCCAGCGGCGACCTCGGCCGGGTAGTCGGCGACGGCGAACGTCGCCGCGAAGGTCTCACCCACCTTGAGTGTCTGCGCGCCGACTTCGAGGCTGGACGGCCCGAGGCCGAGGACGTTTTCGGCTGGCTTCGGTCGACGTGCCCAGACGGGCAGGACGTTGAGGGCGGTAGCGAGCGTGGACATGGTCAGGCTCCTGAGGGGTCGAGCAGTGCGCGGAGGTCGGCGGACGCCGCTTCGCGGTCGAGGGGCGAGACCCGGATCTCGCATGCCCCGAGATGGCCGGCGGCGTCTTCAGCGCGTTGGACGAGGCGCTGGGGTGCTGCTTTACCCTGCTCACGCAGCGCCAGGTGGACGCCACGCGTCAGAAGGACGCGGGTAGCGGCCAAGCCGTCGAGGAACTCGGCGTGCCGCAGCGCGGCGTGCTCCAGCTGTGGATGCGACAGGCCCTGTGCCTGACGGCGGATGGCCTCGACGTGTTCGCGACTGTCGGCAGGGGCATTGGTCGAGGTGATCTGCGTCGGTCCGCTTAGGGAGTTGAGCCAGCGCGCGAAGCTGCCGAGTAGGACGTCTTGCTCCTCGGCGGTGCGGAGTGCGAAGTTCACCGTGCTTGCACGAGCAAGGAGGGCCGCGCCGTCTGGCCCGAGGTCGACGACGCCCCGGTCGTCGAGGCCGGTGAGCGGGAAGCTGAGCGGCGAGGGCGGTCTGCTCGCTCCGCTCAGGGCATCGGAAAGGAATACAGGCGGCGGGACCACGCCTTCGGGAGCCATCACCTGACGACGCGGCGAGCGTGCCTGACGCAGTGCGGAGGCTAGGAGCCGGTCGAGGGTGAGGCCGTCACGTTCGGTCGAGATGACGACGCCGACAACCACCAGGACGAAGAGCGCGGATACCAGGAACAGCAAAGGCGAGATCCAGGCACGCATGCCCAGCCAGGCGCACCAGAGACCGGCCGTGGTGCCGCCGAGAATCGCGACCTGTCGGGCGGTGGCCGGTCCGAGGACGCGGTCGGGCCGGCTGATGTCGGCCGGGATGCGGACCGAGCCGTATCCGGCGGGGCCGTCTGACATCGGGGTCACCCTTCACGAAGAGGTCTGAGGTGCGGCTGTCGGCCAGGAGAGGGCCGTTCACGCGTGAGCGGGGAGGTGGAGGTCTTGGCCGTGCGAGGCGGCGACGTGACGGGGCCGCTCGGCAGTTGAACGGGATGCGAAGGCTGGTGAACCTGGGCTGGAGTTGGCAGCGCAGGTCGCTGTGCCGGCTGGGCCGGAGAACCAGAAGAGGACGGCGGCCCGGTACGTCGCGGCGGATCCTGGGTTGGCCGATGTGCGACGGCAGGAGCTTGAACCGAATCGGTGCGTGGCGGGACCGCAGGTGCGGGCTTCGATTCTCCTGGGAGGGTTGGCAGCGGTCCGAACTTGCCGTGACCAGGTCCCGAGCACGGTCGAGGACCGGGGCTAGCCGGTGGGTTTGGCGGAGGCGGGACGGGAGGACCGCCTCCTGCGTTAGGCCGGGGCCGTCGGCGATCGAGGCCGAACCGGCTCGTGACCGCGCCGAAGGCTCGGTACTGGAGGTAGCTGCGTGCCAGGCTCGTCACGCGGGTCGGACCGAAGGCACTCCGGTGCATGACGATGCGGCTCGTCCACACTGGGATCTTGATCAGTACGAAGAACAGAACCAGGCAGATCAGCAGGTCGGTCAGGCCGCCGCGGGTCGGTAGGCCGAGGATGTCGTCTGCTTTGGGGTCGAAGAACACCTGTATGCAGACGACGAGGACGAGGGCCTGCGCGACCTGGGTCGCGAGGCAGCCGAAGATAGCCCGCCACCACAGCTTGGCGAGTCCCTCGGTCTGCGGGACGGCATGGCAGGCGAAGGCCAGCGGAGCGCCTGCCGTCAGGACCATCAGCACGGTGGCTCGGACAAGGCCGGTGACGATGAGGGCGACGCCTATCGCGGCGATGACGCCGCCGAGGATGACGAGGAACAGCGCGCCGATCCCGCCGGGGAGGAAGACCTCATAGACGATGAGCGTGGTCAGTCGCGAGCCGATGCCCTCGGCGGAGATGTCGCCGCTGAGTAGAGCTGCGACCAGAGCGTTCCCGAGCGAGACGGACTGGCAGATCAGCCACAGCGACGCGTTCGAGGCGATGATCCCGATGACGAGCCGGGGCGCGATCTCCTTGAGCGTGTGGCGCGTCTGCAACGTGCCGTGCGCCATGACCAGGACGCCAGCCGCCAGGACGAACAGCACGTAGAGCGTGTTCGCCAGGATCGCGACCGAGGTCCAGATGCTCGCGATGCGCCCGCCGCTGAGGTCCGGGCTCGACAGCACCGAGGTGGCGACGAGGTGCAGTACCGGCTCCAGAGCGGATTTCACGAGGTTCCCGAGCCAGGTGTCGATCGCCTTCTCGATCTGGCCCGGGATGTCCCACCAGTCTGGATCGGAGTGCTCGGCGCCGAAGGAGCCGACGTTCGGAGGCGGGGGCGGCATCGTCCCGCCGCCGACGAGTGGACCGGTGATCCCAGGCACAGGCGACGGCGTCGGAACAGGGGCGGGCGGCGGGAGTTCGGCCGCAGCGTGGACCTTGGAGAAGGCGGCCGAGCCCGAGGGAGCGGCCTCCGCGCGTGCGGAGCCGATCAGGGTACAGACGACCAGGCAGACCACGGAGGCCGCTAGCGAGACGGCCGCGACCCACCGTGGCATCGGCCGCCCGCTCACGCGCCGACCATGGATTTGAGGATGCCGACCAGCACGGGTGCGAGAGCAGCGAGCGCGTAGCCGAAGGCGGCGGATTTCAGCGCGCCCTTGGCCTTCATCACCTCGCCCTCGTTGCCTCCAGCCATCAGGTAGCGCAGACCGCCGATGGTGACGAACAGCGTCGCCAGGCCCGATAGGAGCGTGATGATCCAGTTCCGGACGTTGTCCATTACCTGGGGCAGCGTTGCGACGGCGCGAAGTTGGTCGGCGAGGATGGCCACCGGAAGCGCTGGGGAGTCCAGAGACACAGCAGCCATGCCCACAGGGCTGAAGAGTGGCATCTCCTCCGGTGGGATCTCGGTCGCGTTGGAAGGGATCGTGATGGTGGTTGGCTTGGGGGGACGGTGGTCGCCGGCTGAGGCGGGGGCGACGCCGACAGCGGCGGCGAGAAGCACGCCGGCGCTCAGCGCGGCGGTGTTGCGGACGATGCGGGTCATGGCCTGATCTCCTGAGGTCGGAAGTGTTGCCGTCGTGGCCGAAAGCGGGTTGTCGTGCGCTTAGGGGTCAGGCAGCGACCGGGAGTTCAGTCGTTCGGCCCAGGGCGGCGCCGTGAGCAGGGCGGATGGTTCGGACGCGTGCTGCATCCACGCTCGGGCGCCGAGCACCGGTGATGAAGGCGACCAATCGGGCCTCGGCCCGCTGGCGGCGGATCTTCACGGCGTTGTAGGAGGCGCCAAGCTGGGCGGCGTAGTTCTCCATAGCGACTCCGCCAAGCCGCGTCGCGGAGATAAGGTCGGCGTCCGCTTCGGAGATCGCGCCCGCGTCAACTGCACGTGTGAGGACGAGATCCGGGTGACCCGATGGACGCGCGAGGCTGGCAGTCTCGGAGATCTCCTCCTCGTTCGCCGCGGCCCGACGATGCGCGACTACCACCGCATGGCCCGCGCGGAATGCCGCCCACCGAAGCTTGGTGACGATGCCCGGTGCATGGACGTCGACAACGGCCAAGTGCGACAGAAAGCCTGCGAGGATCTCCGCGTCCAACTCCTCGACGTCGCCGTCGAAGCCGCGCGCGAGGGAGCCAGCCACGTTCCGGATTGCCGGAAGCGCCATCCCGACGGCGGCCAGCTTCCAGGCCTCATCACGCCGAGCACGGCGGACGACTTCGGCCCAGATGGCATCTCGTGCGGTTTGGGAGGTGCCAGCGAGGAGGAGCGTCTGGAGTTCGTCCAGTCGGAGAGGCCCAGACGACAGCTCAGGAGCGAGTTCGGAGACGTCCAGAACCAACACAGCCGAGTTCGCGCTCAGTTCGCGGAAGGCGTCGGCAGCGAGGTCAATCGGCGAAGCGCAGAGGACAACAGCACGGCCCATGACGGGCACCTCCATGAGGTAGGCGGGATGGATTCCGCCGCTCATGGGGCGCGCAGAGCTTCAAGACCCGATCAAGCTCCGGGACTACTCCGGACCAGTGATCGAGGTCACCAAAACAGGTCACGACCTGCGACTTTGATGATCACGACCCAGCGCTGTTCCGTGCGGTTCAAGGCCAGAACGCAGATCAGACGGAGGACAAACGTCTGGTGCGGCGCACCAAGCCGACCTCGCTTTTGTCAGCTGGCTGATGCTGCGAACGCATGGAAGGTGAAGCCTCACCTTCGAAGTCACCCCGCTGGCCGCCGGCTCGCCGGATTGGCCGGCTGGCTACTGGGCCTCTGTACCGGCCTCACCGTTTGTCTTCGGCCGGTACGCCCAAACTGCGTGCTCGTCTCCAGTGACGATGCCTGTGCGGATCTGAAGTCCGCGGTGTTGCGCTTCATGCCACAGAAGTTCACGAAGGGACGAGGGGTCCTCGACGTCGTATTTGACGGCGTAGCCGTTGCGCTGCACTTGGTCGACGAGCAGAACAACGAGCACTTCGAGGTCCACCCGATCCATGACCCGAGCGTACGGCTCACGGAGGTACTCAGGTGACGGATCCGCCTCGCGCGGAACGTTCACCCAGTTGGCGCCGACCCCTGGTCCCCCGCCTCCGCGCTTTCGGACCTGACATCAACCGCACGTCCGAGGCGCAAGCGCTTCCGGACCGTCAGCCCGAAGTGAGGCATTCGTGATCGATATCAGAGACATCGATGAACCCGTTGCAGCGAGCCAACCGCTGACCCGCGCTATCACGCGTTACACGATGCCGGGCGACCTCATCGTCGACCTCGGCTGCGGAGACGGGCGCACGCTCATCGAAGCGATCCGGGCGGACCGGCTCGCAATCGGCATCGAGCGCAACAGGCGGCTTGCTGAGACCGCGCGCGAGGCCGTGGTTCAGGCGACGGCCCATGGCGGACCCGGCTTCGCCGCCGTGGTTGTCGGCGAGCTGGCCGATGTACCGAAACTCATCGGGCCCGACTCGCTTGGGAAGGCCACGCTCGTGCTCGTTGATATGGCGCGAGTCGGAGTCCTCGGCGAGCACGCGCGCGTCGATGCCGCGGAAGCGCTTGGACGGTTCGCAACCGTGCTCGACGTGGGTTGTGCACTGCTTCGACCGGGCGGCCACGCGCTCGTGTCCGCGCAGAGTGACCTCTTGGACGAGATCGAGACGGCAGTCGACGCTACATCCGCCTTCGACATGGTCGAAGAGCTCTGCGCCCCAGAACTGGGAGCCGTCCACAGGCAGGTGCCTGCCGCCGTAATGCGCTTCGCAGCAGCTCACGCATGACAAGGGTGACGAAGTGATCGCCCAAAGAGATCGCATGCGCGCCGCCAACGGGCCCGCCGTACTCGAACCTACGATCAGCGATCACGTGCAGGAAATCAGAGAATTATCCGGTTTCACCGTGGGTACATTCCGGCCGTTGCGCTGGGACGAAGGACATCAGCATCACATCGTCAATCAGCTGGAGGGTCGCGATGACACCGCCCAATAACCTCGCTTCCGCGCATCGAGCGACGAAGGCTCGCTCAACGGCGCGAGACGAGCTACTCACCATCCTCGAGGTCTGCGAGGAACTCGGAATCGCCCGTGCCACCTTCTACCGCTGGCGCGCACATCGCAAAGGCCCGGCCAGCCTCCGCCTGCCCAACGGCACCGTACGCATCCGCCGCTCGGCGCTGACCGCGTTCATCGCCGCCTGCGAGGAAGCCGCCCACTAGCAAGGACATCGCGCCGGACCGGCCCTGTGGCCACCTACAGGGCCGGTTCCATCACCACCGCAAGGAGATCTTTTGCTCAGCCATGACGTCCGCGTCTGGGGGATCAGGACCAACAAGAGGAAGACGAAGACCAGCTACACGCTCAGGTGGAGTGTGCGGGGCAAGGACTTCCCCCAAACGTTCGCTGTCAAGGCGCTTGCCGAGAGCCGTCGGTCGGAACTGACTGCCGCGCAGCGCCGCGGCGAGGCGTTCGACGACGAGACCGGGCTGCCAGAGTCGGAGATGCGTCACCGCCTCACCAGTGTGAGCTTCTACGTGAACGCGATGGAGTTCATGGACATGAAGTGGCCCGCGCTCGAGCCCGGATCCCGCCGGACGCTGGCCAACGCGCTAGCCACGGTCACATTGGCACTCGTCGACGACCACGACGCGGCACCGGACTACCGAGTCGGATTCCGCGCTCTGGCGGGATGGGCGTTCAACAAGACCGCCCGCACCGCCGGGAAGCCCAGCGACGAGTGTTCCGACGCCATCACCTGGATCGAACGGCACTCCCTTCCGCTATCTGCCTTGGCGGACCCCAGGGTCGCGCGCGCTGCATACAACAGCACCACGACGGATCACACAGGGAAGCAGTTCGCGGCGGACACCTACCGGAACAAGATGAAGGCCCTTTCCGGGGCGATCAAGTACGGCATCGAGCTCGGCCGGCTGACCGGTAACCCACTGGAGAAGATCAGCACGACGCCGCCCCGCAAGGTCACCACGGTCGACCGCCGCGTCGTCGTCAACCCACGCCAGGCACGTGAACTTATCAGAGGAGTCGACAGACAAGGGCCGACCGGGCCACGACTCGTCGGCCTCTTCGCGACCATGTACTACGCCGGTCTGCGCCCGAGCGAAGCACTCGCGTTGCGGATCCAGGACTGCACCCTTCCGAAGAAGCGTGGAGCCTGGGGCACGCTGTGCCTCGCAGGCTCGACGCCCTACGCCGCACCGATCTGGACCAACGAGGGCGAGGACAGCCCTCGCAAGGCCCTCAAGCACCGTGCCAAGAACGAGAGTCGCACAGTCCCTGCCTGCCCCCAGCTGGTAGCTCACCTGCGTGCACACGTCGATGAGTTCGGCACCGCTCAGGACGGGCGCCTATTCACCCGTGCGGATGGCGGTCCACTGCGCTACGCGACATTCGCCAGCGTCTGGGCCCGGACGCGGCAGGCCGTCCTGAGCCCGGTTCAGTGCGACTCGCCATTGGCCAAGCGCCCATACGACCTACGCCACGCTTGCCTGTCCACGTGGCTCAACGCCGGCGTCGCTGCGCCCCAGGTGGCGGAGTGGGCCGGACACAGCGTCGAGATGCTGCTGAGCACGTACACCAAGTGCATCGATGGACAGGAGCGGCTCGCTCAGCAGCGCATCGAAGCCGCGCTCGAATGGGCCGAGGCGGACCCACCCCCTGACGCCTGACAGGCTCGGGCCGCGACCACCAGAAAACCACGAACCCCGCGAAACCATGATCAAAAATGGATCTCGGCGAGACCGGTTTTCGAACAGTGGAAATATGAAAAGCAGCCCTGACCTGCCAGGTCAGGGCCGCTACCACATGTTCGACGACTATGTCAAACTATTGATCGTGGAGCCAAGGGGACTCGAACCCCTAACCCCCTGCTTGCAAAGCAGGTGCGCTACCAATTGCGCCATGGCCCCGCAGAGCAGTCCGCCTTCCGGAACCCGGAAGGCGGACCGTGCCTCGGCTCTAGCTGCCGAGGAAGCCGGATGAGCGGTTCTCAGGCCGAAGGAACCGGGTCGGTCGCCTCGGTCCAGAGGTCCTGCTCCGACTTGTCGGACTGGACCTGCCGGTAGACCAGCAGACCGCCGATGGCAGCCACAGCGAGCAGAAGCAGTTTCTTCACGTGGCCACCTCCCTTCTGGTAGACGTCTGTGCCCCTGAGCTTAACAGTCGCGGGGCCGAATCGAGCTGTGAGCATCGCTACGCAAAAATGTGGAGCTGTTCCACTCGTCCCGACTACGGCTGGCTACGCCGGGCGTCCAGAGGCGCCGTGGGGCCCGGGGCCGGCCGTCGCACCGGCCGGCCGTGCGTGCGGGGGGCTCGGCCGAACCACCGGCCCGGACCTGCCGTGACGAGGGGGACGGTCACGCCGGGCGGGCGTACGACACCACCGGCATCGTGCTCACCGCGGCCACCGACACCGTGCTGCCGGGGCGCGGGGCGTGGATGACCAGGCCGTTGCCGATGTACATGCCGACGTGGTTCACGTAGCTGGAGTCGCCGTAGAAGAACACCAGGTCGCCCGGCTGGGCCGAGGACGCCGGTATTGCGCGCAGTCCCTGCATCTGGGCGGTGGCGGTGCGGGGGATGGTCACGCCGGCCGCCTTCCACGCCGCCTGGGTCAGTCCCGAGCAGTCGTATCCGCCCGGGCCGGTCGCGCCGAAGATGTACGGCTTGCCGAGCTGGGACTTGGCGAACGCCACCGCGGCGGCCGCGCGGCCGGACACCGGTGGGATCGACACGCTGGTGGAGCCTGAGGAGCCGCCTGTGGAGCCCGACGACGCCGTCTGCTTCGCCGCGGCGTCCTTCGCCGCCTGCACCGCCGCCGCCTGCTCCCGGGCGCGCTGCGCCTCCAGCGCGGCGCGCTGGTCGGCCTGCAGCGAGTTGAGCAGGTTCTGGGCCTTGGTCACGTCGCCGTCGAACTGCTTCTTCTTGGCCTCGGCGTCCTTGGTGTTGCGGTCCAGGAGCGCCATCTTGTCGGCGGCCTCCTTCGCCTTCGCCGCGAGGTCCGCCTTCTGCTGGGCCAGCAGCTTCAGCGTGTCGGCCCCGTTCGCGGTGACGCGGTCGATGGTCGCCGACATGTTCAGCAGGGTGCCGGGGTCGGCCTGCACCATGATCTGCAGCGTCGGGTCGATGTTGCCGCTGCGGTACTGCGCCGCCGCCAGCCCTCCGAGGCGGGTCTGGGTCTGGGCCATCGAGGCCTGCTCGGCGCTCATCTCCTTGTTGATGCCGTCGACCTGCTGCTGCAGCTTGCCCTGGGCATCCTTGGCCGTGTTGTACGCCTCGTTGGCGTCGGCGGCCTGCTGGTACAGCTTGTCCAGCTGGGTCTTCACCTGGTCGATGGTGGGCTGCGGATCGGCCTTGGCGACGCTGGGCACCAGGACCATGGTCCCGGCCGCGGCGGCGCCGACGGCGAGCTTCGAATACCGGGTGGCGCGCGGACGACGATGTCGAGCGGTGACAGTCATGCGAGCTTCAGGGCTCCAACTCCTTCTCGCCCGCCTACCGGGTTAGCTGACGGATTCGGGCCGAAGAAGTAGCCCTACGGTCGGGCGGTCGCGCACACCCCGGGCGGGGCGCGCCGACGCCGACCGATTCACCCCTGGCGCGGTCCGCGCCGAGCATCGTGCTGCTCGGACCGGCCGCGCCGACGAACCTGGTTCCCCGGCTCCGCGTGGTGCGCGGACTCGGCGGTGCCTCGACGCCCCGAACCTCTACTGGCCCGTGGGAAGCGGCGAAGCGGTCTGGACGCTAGCCAACCCCGGCGTACCGAACAAGCGAGCAGTCCACTTTTCGTTCAGCGAACGCTCAGGATCCGGCCACGCTGCGGAGGTGATCCGGGACCCGTTGTGAGGGCGCGCGACGGCCCAGGCCCGCGTTCGGAAGGCGCGACCTGGGCCGGGGAGTCAGATGTCCGATTAGCGCAGAAAACGAACCCTGCGACGTTTGTTGCCCGACGTTGTGACGTCGGTCTCAAAAGCCTGTTCGCCCTTGTCTCCGCGGTACACCCGCACGGGGAGCATGGCCGCGTTCACAGGGTGTGCCTTGTCGTCGTCGGCCGGGCTCTTCACCGACACCGGCGGCATGACGACCTCCACCGGCTCGCCGTTCATGTCCGGCAGGACCGCGCCGACCAGCCGCACCTCCTGCGGCTCCTTGGGCCCGCTCTTGGCCCCGGGCCCGTACAGCAGGTTGCTGATCTCCAGCCAGGTCTCCTCGACGTGCGAGATGTAGTCCAGGCCGCGGCGGCCCAGCGGCGCGTCGCCGACCGCCTTGGCGTTGAACCGCCCGTAGCCGAGCAGCCGGCCCAGCAGGTCGCGCTCCACCCGCATGTCGTTGACCTTGCCCAGCGGCAGCGCGTCGTAGGCTCGGGTGATCACACCGTGCGTGTGCAGGATGCGCTTGTTCGTCACGATCAGCAGGTCGCCGTTCCACACGGCCACGTGCCAGGCCGTGTAGAGGAACGCCATCCCGGCCAGCGCCCACGCTCCCAGCCGCAGTTGGCCGGCCTCGGGTGTGGAGAAGATGTCGATGCCCATCGCGGCCAGTATGGCCGCCACGGTGATCAGCACCGGGATGATGATCGCCGCCAGGTGGTGGCGCACGACTATGACCAGCCGCTCGCCGGGCACCAGGAAGCGTTTCGCACGTTCCTCGAGCTCGGGCCGCAGCAGCATGCGGCCATAGAGCGGCGGTGAGGAGTCGGACACGTCAGGTCACCGCCCCGGCGCTCAGCTCGTGACCAGGTTGTGGAAGGTGTCGCCCAGGGTCTTGCCGACGCTGGCCACCCAGTTCAGGGCACCCTGAACCAGGTTGCCCGCCCCGGACGGATTCTGGACGACGAAGTAGACCAGGAAGAGCACGATGCCCCACTGCACGGCCGGCTTGAGTTTCACGTCAGATCCCCTTCATCGTGACGGTCGTGGTGCCGCGCGACCGGTCTCAGCATCATGCGAAGCGCTCCCGGTTCACTCTTGAGAACAGCATCCCCACACAAGTCAAAGCGTAGCCGGGGCAAGGAGATTTGGCGGCTCCGAACCCAACGGCGGGCATAACGACTCAGTGGACATCCGTCTCAGGGGGCACACATACCGAGCATTCCCAGACTAGGTTGATCGCATGCAGATCGGTGTCTTGACCGAGACAGCTCCGTACGAACGCCGCGTCGCGCTGACGCCCGAGTCCGCAGGTCGGCTGATCGCCGCGGGCCACAGTGTCTACGTCCAGTCCGGCGCCGGCCGGGCCGCCGACGAGGACGACGACGCGTTCCGCGAGGCCGGGGCCATGATCGCGCGAACCCCTGAAGAAATCTTAGGAAACATCGACCTGCTGACCGGCGTCGGACAGCTGGACCAGCAGACCGCGGCGAAGCTGACACCCGGCACCGCCGTCGTGGGACTGGCCTCCCCGAAGGAGGGACGCGGCCCGGCGGGCGTCCTGGTGGACCGGCACGCCACGTTCTTCGCCCTGGAGCAGCTGCCCCGGATCACCCGCGCTCAATCGATGGATGCTTTGTCATCGCAGGCGATGGTCGCCGGCTACCGGGCCGGCCTGGTGGCCGCCGAACGGCTGCCGCGCTTCTTCCCGCTGCTGATGACGGCGGCCGGGACCGTGCCGCCGGCAAGGGTGCTGGTGCTGGGCGCCGGCGTGGCCGGATTGCAGGCCATCGCCACCGCCAAACGCCTCGGCGCGGTGGTCGAGGCCCACGACGTGCGCGACTCCGCGCCCGAAGAGGTCCGGTCGCTGGGCGCCAGATTCCTCACATTGGACGTCGAGACTCAGACCTCCGGCAGCGGCGGTTACGCACGTGAGCAGTCGTCCGACGCCTTGTCCCGGCAACGCAAGGCTTTGGCACCATATGTCGCGGCCGCGGACGCGGTCATCACCACGGCCGCGGTGCCGGGCAAGCCCGCGCCGCTTCTGGTGACCGCGGACATGGTGGAGAAGATGCGGCCCGGCTCCGTGGTCGTCGACCTGGCCGCGGACAACCCCCACGGCGGCAACTGCGAGCTGTCCCGGCCCGGTGAGGACGTGCGGCACCACGGCGTGCTGATCCACGGCGGCCGCAACGTCCCCAGTGAGCTGGCCGGACACGCCTCGCGGCTGTACGGGGCGAACATGGCGGCCTTCGTGCTGGCCATGTGCCGGGACGGGGTGCTTCTATCAACTCCCGAAGAAGTCGCCGCCGACGAGATCGCCGCGGCGTGCTGTGTGTTGCTGAAGGGGGAGTTCCGATGAGTTCCACCGCCTGGCTGACGGTGTTCGTCCTGGCCGTCTTCCTGGGCTTCGAGGTCATCTCCAAGGTCTCCTCGATCCTCCACACACCGCTGATGTCCGGGGCGAACGCCGTCCACGGCGTGATCCTGGTCGGCGCGATCATCGCCACCGGGTCCACGGACGACGGCGTCCAGCTCACGATCGGCCTGCTGGCCATCGTGCTGGCGACCGTGAACATGGTCGGCGGGTTCGCGGTCACCGACCGGATGCTCGGGATGTTCGCCAAACCCAGGCGGGCGCCCGGCGCCGAAAAAATCTCCGGATCCTCAAGCGGTTCCTCAACCCGGGAGGCCGGCCAGTGAGCGGCGCGTGGGCCGACACCGCCTATCTCATAGCAGGGGTCTGTTTCATCCTCGCCCTGAAGGGCCTGTCGGCACCGCGCACGGCGCGGCTCGGCACCTTGGTCGGGGCGTCCGGCGCGGCGCTGGCGGTGATCGTCGCGCTCACCACCCCGCATCTGAAGCACCTGGGCCTGATCTTCGGCGCGATCGTCGTCGGCGTGGCCATCGGCCTGCCGACCGCCCGGCAGGTGCGGATGACCGCGATGCCGCAGTTGGTGGCGCTGTTCAACGGCGTCGGCGGAGGGGCGGCGGCGCTGGTGGCGGCCGTGGAGTTCCTGCGGCCGGGCACGGCGATCTCGCACGCGGCCACCGCGGACCTGGCCGCGATCGGCTTCACGATCCTGGTCGGCGGCGTGTCGTTCTCCGGCTCGCTGATCACCTTCGCCAAGCTGCAGGAGCTGATGACCACGCGGCCGGTGGTGCTGCCGGCCGGGCGCTGGCTGACGATCGGGACCGCGTCGGCCGGAGTGCTGTTCGGGGCGTTGCTGGTGCCGTGGCCGAGCACGGCGTTGCTGGCGCTGCTGGCGGTGGTCTCGCTGGTGTTCGGCGTGCTGTTCGTCCTGCCGGTGGGCGGCGCGGACGTGCCGATCGTGATCTCGCTGCTGAACGCCTTCACCGGTCTGACCGTGGCCGCGAGCGGCTACGTGCTGGGCAACACCCTGCTGGTGATCGCCGGCACGCTCGTCGGCGCGTCCGGGACCCTGCTGACACGGATGATGGCGGCGGCGATGGGACGGCCGCTGACCGGCACGCTGTTCGGCGCCTTCACGGCCACGGCGGGCGGGGCGATCGGCGACGGCGGCGGGGCGGCCAAGCCGGTGCGCACCTCCTCCCCCGAGGACGTGGCGATCCTGCTCGGGTACGCGCGCAAGGTGGTGTTCGTGCCCGGATACGGCCTGGCCGTGGCGCAGGCGCAGCACACCGTGCGCGAGGTGGCGGATCTGCTGACGGCGCGGGGCGTGTTGGTGGCGTACGGGATCCACCCGGTCGCCGGGCGCATGCCGGGACACATGAACGTGCTGCTGGCCGAGGCGAACGTGCCGTACGAGTCGCTGCTGGAGCTGGACGCGGCCAACTCGGAGCTGGCGTCGGCCGACGTCGCGGTGGTGATAGGGGCGAACGACGTGGTCAACCCGGCTGCGCGACAGCCGACCGGGTCGCCGATCTCCGGCATGCCGATCCTCGACGTGGACCTGGCGCGGCAGGTGGTGTTCTGCAAGCGGTCGATGCGGCCCGGGTTCGCCGGCGTGGAGAACGAGTTGTTGTACGCGACGAACACGTCACTGTTGTTCGGGGACGCGAAGGAGAGTATGGCGAAGGTGCTGGCGGCGTTGAAGGCGCAGTAGCGCTCTCGGAGTCGGGCCCTCGGAGCGGTCGGGCTCTCAGAGCGGCTGGGGCGGCAGCTGTGATCGCCGCCGCTTCACCCGTTTTCTGCTTCGCCCGTCTTCTGCTTCGCCCGCTTCGCCGCCTCGCGCCACCTCGCCTTAAGTCGACACAAGTTCCGGTCAGGCCGACACGGTGCCGTAAAGCCGGTCGCCGGCGTCGCCCAGACCGGGCACGATGTAACCGTGCTCGTTGAGCCGCTCGTCGATGGCGGCGGTGACGATCGTCACCGGCACCGGGAGGTCCGTCAGGGCCTCCGACACCGCGGCGATGCCCTCGGGCGCGGCGAGCAAGCACACGGCGGTCACCGACGCCGCACCCCGGTCGGCCAGCAGCTTGATCGCGGCGATCAGGGTGCCGCCGGTGGCGAGCATCGGGTCCAGCAGGTAGCACTGACGGCCGGTGAGGTCCTCCGGCAGGCGGGTGGCGTAGGTGGAGGCCTGGAGGGTGTCCTCGTTCCGGACCATGCCCAGGAAGCCGACCTCGGCGGTGGGCAGCAGGCGCACCATCCCGTCCAGCATGCCCAGCCCCGCGCGCAGCACCGGCACCACCAGATGGCGCGGGCCGCTGAACGTGACGCCCTGGGCCTCCGCCACGGGCGTGACCACCGTCACCGGCTCCACCTGCGCGTTGCGGGTGGCCTCGTACGCGAGCAGGGTCACCAGCTCGTCGGCGAGGGCCCGGAAGGTGGGGGTGTCGGTGCGCGCGTCACGCAGCACGGTCAGCTTGTGCGCGACGAGCGGATGGTCGACGGCATGAATGGAGACGGTCGGCATGGGCAAACGGTATCGGACGTGCAGGACCGGTGCACCGGTAAGTACTGGACAAGCACGTACGGTGACAAGGTAACCTCTCAAAAAGGTCAAAACCCCCGTCGGCCCGACGCGGCCGGCGGTCTTACGGAAGGCGGTGACCAGCCGATGCCCGCAGACCAGCCGCCGCCCCAGAGCGAGGTGGCGCGGGAGGCGCGAGACCGCAGACGCCGTCGCGAGAACTTCCTCGCCGACCTGGCCGAAGCCCAGCGCCTGCGTGAGCGCGTAGCCCCCCGACGCGCCCGGATGGCCCGGTTGAGACAGCAGCAACTCCTGCGGACGTTCTTCTACTAGACCTACGACTCGACGACCTTTTCAGCGCCGCCGCCCTCCCACGTGAGGGCGGCGGCGCCGTCGGTTGTGGGGGTGACTGATGACGTCACCGATGGCAGTGGGGTCATTGCGGATGGTGATGCCGCCTGACGAGCTGTGATCTCAACCACTCTCGGCTCACTCCTGCTCCCCTCCGCTCCCGCCCCCATCCATCAGACTGGACACATGACGACGCCCACCACGCGCCCCTACGAACCCTGGATGCGCCTGGCCCTGGCCGAAGCCGAAGAAGCCGCCGCCCACGGCGACGTCCCGATCGGCGCCGTCATCCTCGACCCCAGCGGCACCGTCATCGGCCGCGGCCACAACACCCGCGAATCCGAAGGCGACCCCACCGGCCACGCCGAGATCGTCGCCATCCGAGCGGCCGCCCGAACCCTCCAAGCCCGCACCCCCACCACCCCCAAGGACTGGCGCCTCACCGACTGCACCCTGGTCGTCACCCTCGAACCCTGCACGATGTGCGCGGGCGCCATCGTCCTCTCCCGCCTCACCCGCGTCGTCTTCGGCGCCTGGGACCCCAAAGCCGGCGCCGCGGGCTCCCTCTGGGACGCCCTCCGCGACCCCCGCCTCAACCACCGCCCCGAAGTCGTCCCCGGCGTCCTCGAACCCGCCTGCCACGCCGCCCTCGACCGCTTCTTCGCCCCCCACCGCGAAAAGTGACCGGACCACCCCAGCCGATCGGGTAAGGTGTTCCACGGTGATGTGTCCGAGCGGCCTAAGGAGCACGCCTCGAAAGCGTGTGAGGTGCAAGCCTCCGTGGGTTCAAATCCCACCGTCACCGCTCACTGCGAGCCCCTGACCTGCGGAAACGAAGGGCAGGGGCTCGTTTCTTTGAGCCATCGGGCAAGGTGACCCCTCCGAGGTTGCCTTCCGGGTTGCGTTTGCGCGCTCGGGAGGATCGGAGTCTTGCAGGCCGCGGCGGGCAGCTACACCGCCTACCGCGTCGTCAAGAGCGTGCGTGGTGGAGCCCCCGGGAGGCGTGTGTCGGCCCTGCCGTCCCGCTGGCAGCACCCTTAGTACGGCAGCCGGACTTTGAGATGTGGCCTGTGGCTCATTCCCACGAGATGAGTAGTCGTTCGAGTTCGGCGGCAGCGTGTTCGGGATCTTCGGTAGTGAGGATCATGGCTGGCGCGTCCTTGTAGGGCTTGCCAGACCACACGTTGTAGCTGCTCGGCGATTCGAGGGAGATGAAGGCTGGGGCGTGTCTGACGCCGGGTTCCCAGGAACGTGGCCCGGTACTCAGGCACAGTCGGGCGTGGCTGGTGAACGGGTGCAGCCGGCGTAGCGTGGTGGCGTTGACGGCGGTGACCAGCGCGGTGAGGATCGGCGGCGGCCAGGTGCGGTCGTTGTCGCAGCTGGCGTCGAAGTCGCGGGCGGCTTGAAGTTGCCAGTCCCAGGATTGCTGTAGTACCTCATCCACGGGTTTATCGTCCCTTCAGCGAGCCGGTTCGGGAAGGGTGGCGTGGGCCGGGTGGTGCGGCTGGTGGCCGTGTCTGCTGCCGTCGGTAGTGGCAGTCACGGGCTCGCAGCTGGTGGCGGCGGCGCCATGCGGACCATTCCCAGCGGTGCTGGTTGAGGTGGGTGGGTGTGAACAGCAACGCCGCGAGCAGGTGCGCGGCCTCGTTGCGTGTGAGTGGGATCATCCCGATGTCCTCTGCCGGGGCGGGCTGCTCGGCGGCCAACACTGCCAGGAAGGCGTGGGCGAGCATGGCCAGCACGGTCCAGCGGCACCATGAGGTGTAGATGCGGACCTGGTGCTGGTCCAACGCAGTGAGGCCCTTTCCGGTTTGGAAGGCTTCTTCCACCCGCCACCGGGTCCCGGCTACCCGCACCAGTTCGGCTAGCGCGGCGGGAGTAGGGGTCCAGCAGCGGTAGTACGCCAGCTCACCGGTAGTCCGGTTGCGCCGGATGAGCAGGTAGCGCTCCCCGCCGGCCAACGAGGTCTCTTCCAGACGCAGATATGCCCATTGATACCAGCGTTGTCCCTTCGAGCCGTGCCCTGCCGAGCGCAACTGCCAGGATTCCTCCGGCAGACTGGTGGCCAGCACTGCGGCACCGACCGGGCCGGTGGCCAGTTGGACGGTTGCGGTGCTGGCTACGGCCAGCACGTAGCTGGTGCCGAACTGCTCAAGCCCTGCACGAAGTCGCGGGTCGTTGCCGTAGACCTCATCGCCGGCGACGAAGCCCGGCACCGCCCCAGCGGCCACCGTGCGTTGCACGATACGCAGCGCCAGCGCTGGCTTGGTAGCGAACACCAGGTCGGCTGGCAGCCCCGCGGCGGCGCACCGGGCCGGGTCGGCTGTCCACGACTTCGGGACGTACAGCTCTCGGTCGACGAACGCCGCACCACATCGGCCAGCCCACACCGCATAGACCGCAACTTGCGCGTTCTCGATCCGCCCCGCGGTGCCGGTGTACTGCCGCTGCACACCGACGGTGTGAATACCCTTCTTCACATCTCCGGTCTCATCGAGCACCAGCACCGCGCCATCGCGGCCCAGACGGTCGACCACCAACGTCCGGAGGTCGTCGCGGACACCGTCGTGGTCCCACACCGACTGCGCCCGCAGGTGCTGGAAGGCGTCCGGGCTGCGGTAGCCGGCATGTTCAGCCAGTGTCCAGCAGTTGGCCTGCGGCAGTCCCGCCATCAAGGCGCGAAGGAACGCCGTAGCGTGCCGCCGCGGCTCCACGCGCGGGAACCTCCCGGCGATGGCAGCGCTGAGCTCGGCAAATCGGTCCCGACAGACGTCCAGGTCTATGCTTGCGGCTGCAGCCGTCGTGGGCGAATCAGTCTTCACACAATTGATCATCCACGGCGGCTCACCGCGTCCGGCCAACCACTCCCGTCTCACAGGTAACAACGTCCGGCTGCCGTATTAGGTGCAGGGCCCGCACCTCTTACCATCGTTTGACGACCCTGATATTGCTCGCGCTGTTAGATGAACACCAAGGTTCTACCGCGCTCCCAGAGCAGCGCCGAGCGGAACGCTGTGTCGAATCCTTCTGCGGTCTCTGCTGTCAGATGGATCGCCAGCCGGCGTGGGCTTCTCGGAACCGCGATCACGTATTCGATCGGCCGAGCGGTTGCTGGGTTGCGCTCATTGCGTTGGCCTACCTCCCCAGGCGCGTTTGTCATGTGCCGGATATGCGGGGTTCGGAGGCGGCGAAGGCTGGTAATCCACTGCATCCAGCCGCTGCTGTAGATCTCGGGCGATCGCGGACAACCACTCTTCATGCGACAGTCCGGGTGGCGGGACCACCTCGACGCCGAGCTTTGAGGTCGCCATATCAAGGAACTTTTCGTCGGAGCCCATGGCAAGCAGTTCGTTGATCTCGAACACGGTAGCGGCTGCCTCGTCGTGCGATTTCGTGGCGAAATAGTCCGCGAGGACGGCTTCCTCATCCAGCGTGCCGTCGGGGCCAGGGTGCTCGTAGCTTACGTCTTGGTGGTAGTAGCCTCCGAGTAGTGTGGACAAGTTGGGCAACCGCTCCCGCCATTCCCATGAGGTCTCTGGCTTGCCGACCACGGCCCGTTCGCCAGCTTCGGTAAAGGCGACCAGGTGCGGGATCATCATCCTCAGACAATCCTCCCGGGTTCTGCCGTCCGGAGCGAGTATAGGCATCATCGAGGCCATTTCTGACATGACCTCCGGGTCATCCAAGCCACGCTTCAGCGTATCGAGGATCTCGGCGGTGGCCCTAAAGGCTCGGCCCGGATAGAAGATGGCCATCCGCAAGTATGAGCGCATCGCCTTCGAGGGTGAGTCAGGCGTGTCGGTGAACCGTTCCTGGCGCTGCACGGATGAATAGGCGTCGAGGAGGAGCCTCAGCTCCGGAAGCCTCTCCGCCCACGGGGCGTCGTCATCGAAAATGTCAGGCTGTGTCATCGTCAAGACCTTATATTGTCGCTGCGTGCGTCAAGGTTTTGGGAGCCACGTTGGTGCCAGGTCACCAGAAGGATGGCTAGTGAGTATATAGTACCCATTCGGCGCGTTCGGGTCGGCTTTAATAACCACCTTGGCACCCATCACCGGCTGAGGCGGAAGGCCATTCGCCCAATCGGACCTGGAGAGCGAGCGGCCAGTTACCTGGTCGAGGTTCGTCACTTCGAAGGGCTGTTTATCACCAGGCTTCGCAGTCCGCAGCCACTTGATGATATCCGGACGCCGCTTGTCGACCACCATTTGGGCGAATCTCTCTTCGTCCTCATAAGTCTCGTACGTCGACACAGCGTTCGGTCTCGGATCATTTTTGAGCCGATCGGCAAGTGCATCGTTGCTTTGCCCGACGTGCTTCCCGTAGCTGTGGCCGCCGTACTCTTCATCTCCCCCCGGATCAGCGTTGCGGAGTTTCGGCGGCTGCGGCCCGTTCCGTTTGTTTCGCGGCCAGGAACTGTAGTCGCCGTTGGCCATCGCGGCCATCCAGTCGTGCAAGCCCTTGGCGGCCAGACCACCGCCGGCGACTATGAGCCCACCTGACAGGGCGGCCGCCGGGACACCGAGCAGGGCTCCGACCCCTGTCAGGTCGAGCGCTATGCCGCCGATCTCGCCGCCGGTCCCCGCGACCATCATCAGCAGCCCGGCGACAGTCTCGGCGATGCCGAGAAGGGACTGTGGGCTGAACAGCGACTTGAGGATGTCGTCGAGTTCGTAGGCCATACCTTCGACGAAATGTCCCACCGACGACAGGACATCGTCGGCAGTCGACAGGACGTCGGCGGCGACGTGTTGCCACCAATGCTTGTTGTGGATGCCATCGGACTGTGCGTGGTGCAGGGCCCTCGCGCAGTCCTTGGCCGCGGAGATGCGGTCGTCGTGGGCCTGCTTGGCCTGTGCGCTCAGAGCGTCGAGCTTGCCTTTGGCGGCGTCCAGGTTCTTCTGCGCGGTGTCGTGCGCGGTCTGGGCATCGGTGACGGCCTGCTGGTTCGGGTTCACCACCTGGTTCTGCTGTGCGGTCTTCAGATCGGACGCGGCGCTGTTCGCCGTGATGGTGGCGCGTTGCAGATCGGCGTGGGTGTCTTGTGCCTGACGCAGCGCGCTGTCGGCCTTGTTCTGTGCGGCCAGCAGCTTCGGGGCGTAGGCGGACAGGGCGTCGGAAGCCTCGCTGTAGGACGTGTAGAGCTTCTGCAACCGGCCAGGTAGCGGACCGAAGTTACTCTTGAACGTGTCGGCCGTCTGGCCGACCCACTGCAGAGCCGCCGCATCTCCTCCGAAGGAGTTCAGGCTCCGATACGCCGACTCGACATCGTGGGCGAAGTCCCCGAACTGCTTCGCCAAGGCCTCAACCGACTCCACCACACCGGGCGTCGGATCCCCATCCAGACCCAGAACATCCCAACCTGACGGGCGCCCCATCGCCTGTCCTCCCCGTATATCGACTTCTCGCGCCGACCGGCGGCAAGACCCGCGATCCCCCTGACCGGTTTGTGGAGTCTACCCCAGTAACGCAGTACCCTGATAGCTTTTGAGCGTGCAGCACTGGCTGCGCATGATCTCCGGGAACGGCCTCTGTAGTTGCATTCCGGGTTGCATTCCGCGGTCCACGCGCTCGTCGCGGCTTGTGGGTTACCGGGTCGCTGACGGTGTTCTGTCCGCAGTTCACAAAGGCCTCGCCGACGATGGCGCTGAGTTCGATCTCGCTGAACCCGCCGCACAGATCCAGCGACGTCGCTGCGCCGTCCGCCGCCGCTGGGGACGGTGCCGAAGTGCTCCTGGCCATGCTGGCCGTCGAGGTGGCGGTGCTGGGCGCGGTGGAGGTCGGTGCCCTACTCGCACCGCGTGTGACAGAGCTCGAAGAGGCCATAGCCGGCGGCTGCGAGATCAAGTGCGAACGAAAGGACGGCGAGGGCGGAGGCGGGGCGGCGTGGGTCCATGCGCACCAACGAACCAGCCCCGCCAGCCGTCCCCCCTTGAGTGGCGGCTACTCGAGTCCGCGTCAGTGGCCGTTGACCTGAGACGTCCAGGGTGCGCCGCCGCTGATCGCCGTCCCGGCCTGCTGCACCGCAGCCGGCGGGACCACGCTCGGGCCGCCGAACACCAGGACCGTGTGCACCGAGGCCGCTCGGCGCAGGTAGTCGGCCTCGGCCGCGGGGAAGCCCGGCTCGCCGTCAGCAAGGAGGAGCGGCCCGCCGTACTCGGCGGTCATCGCGCCGCCGGACAGCGCGTCGGGCCAGTTCCAGCCGGTGGCCAGGCCGACGGTGAGCGGCCGGTTGAACAGGTTCGCGACCTTCATAGCGGTGTCGAAGCGGTCGGTCCCGGCCAAGGGCACGACGGCTGCGGCCAGCGTCGGCATCGTGCGTGCGGCCGCGAGGCCCTGTCCGCCGACGCCGTAGACGGTCTGCGCCGACGGGTTGACGCCGGCCAGGTAGTCGCGGGTGGCCTGGGGCAGGGTGCGGTCGTCGGAAAGGATCACGACGCCGTTGCCGTGTGCCACCGCGGCCGGCGCGGCGGCCAGCGCGTCGGGGAAGTTGCGGCCGGTCGCGACCATGACGACGGGCGGATGCGGTGCGGCCTCGCGGGCCACCGCCACCGCTGTGGCGAACCGGTCCGGGCCCTGCAGCCGGTGCGGCACGAATCCGAGGGCTGAGATCTGGCTCTCGTAGTTCGGGCTCAGCGCTGAGACGCCGCCGAGCAGGTACACCGGTGCGCCGGGACGCAGAATCCTGTGAAGCTCGTCACGCACCGCCGGATCGAGCCCCGCCGTCGGCGACAGCAGCAGCGGGCCGGAGCGGGTCGCGGCCAGCGCGGAGCCGCCAAGCGCGTCGGCGAACAGGTCGGAGCGGGACAGCACCGCGGCCAGGGCGACGTGCCGCGAGGCGGGGTCCCCGGCGGCGCCGAACGAGACCTTCGAGGCGGCCACCGAGGTACCGACTCGGTCGTCGCCGTATATGCGGTCGACGACGTAGGGCTGGACCGGCGGGCCCGGCGGGCCGGCCGGCGCTGAGGGCTGCCACGCCGGCGACGCCGACGCGAACAGCGCCGGGGTCCCGGAGACGTCCACCGCCGTGCCGCCGCCGGCCGGGACCACCTCCACCACCGGTACCGCCGCGGCCGTGTGCCACGTGAACGCGATCTTCGTCCCGTCCGGCGACCACTGCGGCGCGCTGTGCGTGCCGGGCCCGCTGGTCGTCCAGCTCGGCCTCAGCGTCGGCGGGTCTGTCACCGGATACACCGCCAGCTGAACGACGCCGCCGATGGTCTCCGTCGTCACGAACTTGCTTCCGTCCGGGCTCAGCGAGACGCCGCCGGCGGTGCCCGAGATGCCGGGCAGCAGCGTGGTCGGCGTCGCCGTCGAGGGTGCGGTGCCAGGCCCGTCGGTCATGACGTCGAAGCGGAGGTTGGGGCTGGTGCCGGACTGGCGCTCGAAGACCAGCCGGCCGTTGCTCGCGATGTCGGGATAGACGTCGTCCGACCCGGCCGGCGGCGCGGGCAGGGCGGCGGGCGCGGCCGAGGCGTCCGCGGGCACTGAGTAGATGCCGTAGTGCCCCGATCTCACGGACCGCGAGAAGTAGATGGTCCGGCCGTCCGGCGTCCAGCACGGCATGATGTCGACGACGCCGGCGGCCTGCGACAGCCGCACCGGCCCGCTGCCGTCTGCGGCGGCCACCCACAGCGACGAGTCCGACGCCGCCGTGTACGCGATGCGCGTCCCGTCCGGCGAATAGCGCAGCAGCGACGTCTCAGCGATCATCGGCGCGGGGTCGAGCGCGAGCGCCGCCCGGCCCGTCCCGTCGGCCGCCGCATGGTAGGCCGAACCGGGCCCGGCGCTGGTCGGCTGGCCGAGGAAGGTGATCCCGGTGACGCCCGGGGCGCTGGTCTGCGCGTGGGCTCCCACGCTGGGGACGAAGAAAGTGGCGCCGAGGGCGAGCGCACCGAGCAGGCGGAGCAGCGGCCGTTCCACGCCGCGTGCGGAGACATTCATGGCGACAGCATCGTGCGCACCGGCGGCCTGGAGCTTGAGTAGCCGCTACTCAAATGTCACCGGCCCTATCCCCAGCGTGCCCGGGGACTCGACGAGACCTCGCCGCCTCCAGCCGAAGCCGGCGTATGAGAGGCCTTGTCCGGAAAGGCGAGGAGGGCGCGGTCGACGACGCGGTGAAGTTCTTCCCGAGAGACGCCGGCCGCAGCCTGGACGGCGAGCCCGGCCGATACGGTGCTCACATATTTGGCCAGGTCGGCAGCGTCCTCAGAGGCCGGCAGGCCGCCGTCCGCGATCGCGCGTGCGAAACGGTCTGCGAACCGCCGTTCGCCATCGGCGCGCCGGTCGGCGAGGTATCGGACGACGCGATCGTCGTCGGGGCCCGCCGAAAGTCCCCCCTGAATCGACAGGCACCCCGCGGGCTTGCCAGGCGTCGTTACGGCGTCCGCGTTGGAGCGAAGATAGCGGCTGACGGTCTCATAGGCCGTCGGCGCCGAGAGTGCGTCGTCCACGTATGCCATGTCGACACGTGCGTACCGTTCGACGGCAGCCTTGAACGTCTGCTCCTTGTTGCCGAACGCGCTGTAGAGGCTCGGCCTGCTGATGCCCATGGCCTCGGTCAAGTCGCTCAGGCTGGTGCCGCCGTATCCCTGCTTCCAGAACACGTCGATCGCCTTGTCGAGTGCGTCGTCCAGGTCGAACTCGCGCGGCCTGCCTCGTTGCGTCATAACCGTCCCTCCTTCCGGAACCCATTTCCTGCCTCTCTATTTTTGCACCGGTCGGTACAGAATTAGAGCGCAATTCACCCGAAACCTCTGGTCAAATTTTTGTACCAACCGGTACATTGTTCGAACGCGATGACCAGGCTTCGGCAGTACACGCGCCCGGAGCGGATGCGCGCGAACTGCCTTGGTGACACCACGGCGATGACGCCGCCCGGCCACCGCTGTGAATGCCACTGCGATGTCCTGCAGCGACTAGGCCAATCGCGCCATCCGCAGGCACGCTGCAAGCAGGGCAAGCAGGGCAAGCAGGGCAAGCAGGCTAATGCAGGCTTGCCTGAACCAGGTTCAACTGTCTTCTGGCGGTTTTGCTACCTGGCGTGACGCGGCTTCCACCGTGCGGGCGCCGCTGCTGCGTGGCGGATGGTGGCCATCAGCCACATCACCACTGTCGCGGCCATGAGAGCGGCAAGAGCCGTGCTGCTCCCGGTCACGATCGCGATGACGCCGCTGACGAGCGCAACCACACCTAGCAGGGATGCCACGGCCAGATAGAGCTTGCTGCCGTGCATCAGGTCCTCGAATCCGGGCACCACCGCCATGGCCGAAGCAGCGAAGCCCACAGCGAGGATGATCGCCGCGGCCGCTCGGGTGCCTCCCGTACCGGGCAGCACCACATCGGTGACCTTCAGCAGATAGATCACACCGCCTGCGGCCACGAGCCCCGTGGCGGCGATGTCCTTCTTCGGCAGGTGCATCGTCTCCTCCTTCCCGCTGATCGCAGCACGGGATCACTGATGCCTGCGCAACTCCCGTTCGACGTCCTCATGGGTCACCTCGCGGCGGAAGAACAGGTCCCAGGCGGACAGGAGCAGGAACACGCCCCACGCCCCCAGGACCCAGCCCGGCCAGAAGTAGCCCCGGCCGGTAATCGCCCAGACCACGATGAGGAAGGCGTTGATCACGACGTACGCCACCAGGTCCGCACGGTATTTCCGTTTCTTCTCGACCCGTGTCTTCGCCCGGTCGTACTCCGTTGACGTTTCGGGTTGGCTCATGTCGTCACCCTCTTCCAGGTGCTACTCCCTTCCATCTTTGTGCCGCCGCGGCAAGCTGCGGAGGGTCATTGGTCCCGGGTTGACTCGCCATCGGTCCTCCACCGGCGGAGCAGGTGTCTTGCCAGACGAGTCGTCGGCCCATGCTTGGCAGCCCATCAGCCGAACTGAGGCGGCAGCTCGCTGAGTGCGGCACTCATCGAAGCGATCGTTCACGCGGCCGACCCCGGCCGGCCCGAAAGCAACGGCAGTCTCCACATCACCCGGGGACACACTGCCCAGCGTGCCTGGCGGTGGGAGCGCTCGTCGCAGCTCACCATCGGTCACCCGGACAGATGCCGATTCATCGCCGGCTCGCGCATGGCGCTGCGACACACAAGACCTCTCATCACCGCGCTACCTCGAAGTGACCGAATCAAAGTGTTCAATGCGATTCGTCATTATTTGCCATCGTTCGCCCTGATTATGCATCCCATCGCGGGGCTGCGGGGCGGCGTGCTGTGAGGAGAGGCGAACTCACGTATGAGTACTCGTACCCGTGGACAAAGTGATCTGTCGTGGCATCGGGTGAGCCATCATCGGCCCGTAGTCGTGTTCAACCAGGGCCAGGCCGGCGGGACGGCCTCGGCTCGTGATGTCGTTGCGCCCGTTCCAGCCGGCTCGGGTGGACGGCGTCGCGGGCGCGCCGCGGGGCTGGTCGCGGTGAGCAGCGTGCTGCTGTCCGGTATGGCGCTGCCGGCTGCCACGGCTCCGCCGGCCGCCGCGCTGGCCAGGGCCGTACCGGTGCCGGCGCAGGGGGCTGATCCGTCGCAGACCTTCACCTTCACCGGAGCTGCGCAGACCCTGACCGTTCCGGCGGGATCGGTGGTCACGATCACCGCAGACGGTGCCGGTGGCGCCGACAATACCGGCACCGCCTGTTCCGCCACGGGGACGGGCGGGGCGGGGGCGCAGGTCGTCACCACTCTGCCGCCGACCACCGCGGCGACGACCTTCACCATCCGCGTCGGAGGGACCGGCGGCAAAGGCTGCACCGGCAACGGGACGGGCGGCGTCGGCGGCTTCAACGGCGGCGCCCCGGGCGGAGGCTTCCCGCTCACCGGCTTCAAGTGGGAAGGCCCGGGCGGGGGCGGGGCCTCGAGCATCAGCACGGGTGGCACCCTCCTGGTGGTCGCCGGCGGCGGTGGCGCCGCCGGCGGCACCGGCGGGAGCTCCGCGGGCGGCAGCGGAGGCCTCGGCGGGACGCCGGACGCCACCGGCGGTACTGCAGGAAGCGCCACCGGCCAAGGATCGCCAGGGCAGGGCGGGGGCGGCGGCAGCACTAGCACCAGCACCGCGGGTGCCGGCGGAGCAGCCGGTTCCGTTGCATCTTGCAGCGTCTCGAACGGCCTGCAGGGCAACGGGTTCTCAGGCGACACAGTCGGTGCCGGTGGCGCCGGGGGCAGCTTCGACGGCGGCTGCGCCGCCACCGCCATTGGTGGTGGTGGCGGCGGCGGAGGTGGGTACTTCGCCGGCGGGGGCGGCGGCAGCGGCGCAGTCAACGCCTCAGGCACCACGGGGAGCGGGGGCGGTGGTGGTGGAGGCAGCAGCTTCGCCACCGCTTCGGGAACCAGCACGACCTTCGCACGCTCGACGATCGGGACGGCGAACCACAACGGCCAGGTGACCATCTCCTACGTGCTCCCGGCCACCAGCACGAGCCTGACTTCCGCCCCGAACCCCTCGTTCTTCGGCCAGGCGGTGACACTGACCGCGACAGTGACAGGCGCCTACAACACCCCGACCGGCACGGTCACGTTCACCAATGGCACCACCACCCTGTGCGCCAACGCGGCGCTCAACAACAGCGGCGTCGCGACCTGCACCACCAGCGCGCTGCCCCTCGGCAGCGACACCGTGACCGCGACGTACAGCGGCGATGCGAACAACGCGCCAAGCTACGGCAGCACACAGCAGACCGTAAACACCACCACCACCGCCCTCACCGCCGCCCCGGCCACCGCCAGCCTCATCCGCGCCGGCATCGGCGGCGTGCAGGTCTCCGGCCTGTCCGCCACCCTGACCAACAAGATCACCGGAGACCCGATCCCCGGACAGACCATCACCTTCGCCAGCCGGGTGGGCAACCAGCCACTGTGCACCGCCGTCACCAACGTCAACGGCACTGCCAGTTGCACCGCCACCTTCAACAACGGTTTCGCCGGCAACATCCTGGCCATCGACAACCTCGTCATCTTCGGCTACACCGCCACCTACACCGCCACCCCCGGCTACACCAGTTCCACTGCCAACGCCCGCATCACACTCCGCACAGCCTGACCGAGCACAACTGCACAACTGCACGACAAGGCGGGGGCGGGCACGGCGGCATCCGCTACGCCCGCCCCGCCGACACCGCACGCCGGTCGGAGCCGATCCCACGACCCAGAGCCCGGTCGGCATCGTCGACGCCAGCGGCAAGGTACAGGGGAACCCGCACCTCGTCTCGCGGTGCACCCGCGCGGTCCGTGAATTCGAACGGGATGTCGAGCGGCGTGAAGCGCACGAATCACACGCCGACTCCGGATGGTCGTCCAGCGGGTGCGCTGGTCCGGCAGGCTTGCTTGGCTGCTTCTATCGCTTGGTGGTCGGCGTTTGTCGGAAGGACTTCTCCGATGCCCGTGGACGACGCAGTCCTCAACTCCCTGACGACGCCGGACGAGGTGTCGGTCGGGGACCGAAGAATGGTGTTCGACGGCGGCATGCCCACTCGGGGAGGTGCTGATGACGCTTACGCCCACATAGACCGCACAGCCGCCTTCGACGCGTTTGTGCAGGGGCTGCCAGCGGTGTCGTTGTGGGCGATCCGCAAGGGGTTCGTCGAGGCCGGGGTTCAGGACGGCGACGTGTTCCTCACCTCCGGGCTGCTGGACTGCCGATCGCTGTTGCTCACCGCGAACTGCGACACGGTCTACTTCATTACGTTTCTGGACCTGTCCGACGGCCCGGTCCTGGTCGATGTGCCATCGGACGTGCTCGGCGCGGCCGACGACATGTGGTGGCGGTGGGTCACCGACTTCGGTGTCCCCGGTCCGGACCGGGGGACAGGTGGGCGGTATCTGTTCGCCGGGCCTGGCTATGAAGGGACCCTGCCGGAAGGCGGGGTGTTCGTCGCGCGGTCCCGCACCAACCGCGTGGCGTTGTTCGGCCGGGCCTTTCTCGAGGACGACGATCCGGCACCGGTCGTGGACCGGATCAAAGACGAGCTGAAGATCACGCCCTACACGCCGGGCGGCCTCGGCAGCTCGATCGCCTCCTTCCTCGACGGCGAGTGCCCGCTCGGTCAGCTCGGGAAGCCGAGTACTCCCCGGTTCGTGGAGGGGACCGGCCTGGCGGTCAACACCTGTCCTCCGTCCGATCCGGACGCCTTCTACCGACTACTCGACGAGGCCGTGCAGGCCGAGCCGGCTTCCGCCCTCGATCCGGAGGTGGCGGCGCCCATCGCCGCCGTGGGGATCGTCAAGGACCGGCCGTTCTCCCCGGACGAGCGCATGGCCGCCATCCTCACCGAGGCCGGCGCGGCGGCGAACGCGTGCGTGCGGGCCGTGGCGATGCGGCCTCGGCCGGCCGAGGGCTTCCACTTCTATCCCGACACCGGCTCGAACTGGATCTCACCGCTGTTCGCCGGCGGCTATTCGTTCCAGACTCCCCCGCCGTCGGTCACCGAAGAGGGCGTCAAGCCGTTCCCCGATCCCGGCGCCAAGAAGACCCTGGCCCGCGCCTCGTTCTTCTACGTGGCAACCGTGGTCAGCCCGGCGATGTGCATGAACCTGTCGGGCATCGGGTCGCAGTACCTCGGGGCGACGATGGATTCGGGTCAGCGGACGCTGCACGGGGGATCCACGTACCGGGTGAGGCTGCCTGCTGGAATCCCGGCCGGGAAGTTCTGGTCGTTGACCGCGTACGACACCCAGACCCGCTCCATGGTCGTCACCGATCAGCTGTTCCCGCGTGCCGGCTCCCAGGCGTACCCGACACCGGCCGCGGTCGCGGACGCCGACGGCTCGATCACTGTGTGGTTCGGGCCGGTCAAACCCGACGGCGTCACGGACGGCAACTGGATCCAGACCGATCCGGACCGCGCGTGGTTCGCGCTCCTGCGGTTCTACAGCCCGCTTCCGGCCTTCTTCGACAAGAGCTGGCGGCCCGGGGAGGTCGAGCTCATCGACGGCGAGGAGGCGTGACATGTCCGAGGCTCTCAGCCCGGGGATCCCGGAATCGGTGCTGAACGCGGTCTCGATGCCGGACAAGGTGTCGTCGCCTTTGGGTGAACTCGTCTTCTTCGACAGGTTGCCGGACGACGCCACCGTCACGACTCGGCGGCCCGGCGAGATCGAACCGCACGCGGGCTGACCCGGCGACGGGACGGAGGCGGGCCGATGGGGGCGCCGCAATCGGTGCGATGCCCGGCTCGGCGGTCTGCGTCGCGAGCAACCCGCTGCCCCTGATCATTCTGGTCCTGATGCCGACGACGCTCGCTGCGCCGACCCTGACCCGAAGCTGACCCATCGCGGCGCCGCTGGAGAGCGAAGCATGCGGTACGTACCGGGTCGCACCCGTCGGCTGATTGCTGCGGTCCGCAGCCAGCCGACGGGCCGCTGATTACAGAGCTAGTCATAGTCTTGATTTAAAAAGACAAGCTCATATTCCTATGATTGACGGCTCTGCGGCGTGTCGCCGAATCCCAACGGGGTTGATCACGAAACTGGGATCGGCCAGCTATCGAAACGGCACCGACCGCATCCATATCCGTCTGGCGTCGGTCGCCCGATGGCCCTCGGTGTAGCCCTATACCTCGAAGGAGCCTCTTAATGATCAGTCGCCGTGACCTCGTCGCGAGCAGCGACAGCCATCGTTGGAGTGTTCGATCGGAGGCGCCGACGTGCACGCCGGCGCCTCCGGGGACTGGCCATCAGCACGAGCATGACGATGAGCCTGCCCTTCGCCCTGGTGCCGTTCCTCGCCGCACCGGCGTCGGCCGCCAGTTCGTGCGTGGTGAGCGGTGCCGTCACGAAGTGCACGTTCACGTACAGCGGGAGCGCGGACAGCTTCACCGTGCCGGCCCGGGTGACCACGCTCTTCCTCGACGTCAAGGCGGCCTCCGGTGGCCGCGGCTGCGCCGGCGGCGACGGCGGGTTGGGTGCGGAGGTCCAGAGCACCCTGAGCGTCACCCCCGGTCAAGCACTGCTGATCAACGTCGGGGGGAAGGGCGGTGACGCGACCTGCGGCGGAATCAACGATGCGGTGGCCGGCGTCGGCGGCTTCAACGGCGGTGCCAATGGCGGCATCGGGGGGTTCGCCCAGGAATACGCCCCCGGCGGTGGTGGCGGTGGCGCCTCCGAAGTCCGCACCGCACCCTACACCCTGAGTGATCGACTGGTGATCGCGGGGGGCGGTGGTGGTGGCGGAGCCATCGGCGGTAACGGCGGCATTCCCGGCGGCGACGGCGGTGGCGGCGGCCAGGCCGGGGTCACCGGACAGGCTGGCGCCGCTGGTACCAATTCCACCGGCGGGCAAGGGGGCGGGGGCGGTACCTCCACCGCCGGTGGCGCCGGCGGCAGCGGCGGGTCCTTCGTCGGCGGGAGCGGCGTCGCGGGTGCCGCCGGGGCCAGGGGCGCGATCGCCACTGGCGGCGTCGGCGGTGCGTCCTCGTTCGAAACCGAGTCCGGCGGCGGCGGTGGCGGCGGCGGCCTCTACGGCGGCGGTGGCGGCGGCGAAGGCGCGATCGCGTTCGGCCAAGGCGGACCGGGACTGGCGGCCGGCGGTGGTGGCGGCGGCGGCTCCAGCGCGGGGCCGGCCGGCAGCATCTTCACCAACAGCACCTTCACGGGCAACGGTGTCGTCACCATCACCTACAGCACTCCGGTGGCGCCGCTGAGCGTGCCGTGGGCGGCGAGCCTGGCGTCGGGCACGGTGGGATCGTCCTACTCGGCGCCCACCACCACCGCGAGTCCGAGCGGCGGCGTTTCGCCGTACACCTTCGGGATCAGCTCCGGCAGCCTCCCGGCGGGGCTGACGATCGATCCGTCGACCGGCGTGATCTCGGGCACCCCGACCAGTGCGGGCAGCTCCACGTTCACCGTGACCGTGACGGACAGCAACAGCCCGGCGGCCTCCCAGTCGCAGGACTTCACCATCAACGTGCAGCAGAGCGCGACCACCACCACGGTGACCAGCTCTCAGAACCCCTCGGCCTACGGGCAGACGGTGACGTTCACGGCGACGGTCACAGGCACGAATCCGACCGGCAGGGTGACCTTCCTCGACGGTGGCCAGCAGATCGGCCTGGCCGACCTGGACGGCAACGGCCAGGCCACCTTCGCCACCAGCACACTGGCCGTCGACCCGCACTCCATCACCGCCTCCTACCGCGGTGACGCCAACAACGCCGCCAGCACCAGTGCGCCGCTCATCCAGACCATCACCCAGGCCGCGACAGCTCTCACCGCACGCAACGCCACGATGACCCGCAGGGGCAACATCCTGGTCATCAACGGCCTGTCCGCGACGTTGACCAGCTACAACACCCCGGTGAGCGGCCGGACCATCACGTTCTACAGCAACGCGGCCATCCCCGCCGTACTGTGCACCGCCACCACCGACGCCACGGGCACGGCTACCTGCAGCCCGACCATCACGGCGCCCTCCAACCAGATCAGCAACCTCGTCAACGTCCTCCGAAAGAGCGGCTACCGCGCCTCCTTCGTCGGGACGACCAACTACGTTTCCTCGTCGGCCGTCGCCACGGTGACCCAGACCAGCTGAGCAGAACCGCACCGAAGGCCCCGGACGAGTCCTCGTCCGGGGCCTTCGGCTGCTGCTAAAGGATCAGCGCACCGAAGCCCGGCGCCCCGTTCGAAGCGCTCGGCGCCCCGCGCCGGCGTCGCCCCGCGGTGGACCGAACTCGACCACGACCGCGGCGCCGCCGGAAGTCGAGGCCGTCACTGTCAGGGTGCCGCCCGAGCGGGTCGCGACGCGAGTGGCGATGTCCAGTCCCAGGCCGGTCGAGCGGAGGCGGGTGCTGGTGCCCCGGACGACGGCGGACGGGTCGGGGAAGCCCGGGCCGGAGTCGGCGATCGTCAGGGTGGCGCCGCCGTCCGTCGCGGCGATGAGGCGCACCGTGAAGGGGGTTCCTTCGTCGGTGTGCGTGAATACGTTGTCCAGCAAGGTGTCGACGCACTCGCTGACGTCTTCGGGGGTCGCCGCCACCCACACCGGCTGTGGGGGGAGGTCCACGTGCATCAGGCGGTCCTGTTCCTCCGCGAGCGCCGACCAGAATGTCGTCCGGTCGCGGACCACCGCGGCGGCGTCCGCGCGGGCCGCTCCCGGGGGTTCGCCCGCGCTGGGGCGGCGGGCGGTGCGGATGATGTCCGTGATCACCCGCTCCAGGTCGTCGAGGCCCTCGCCGATGCGGGCGTGGTCTTCGGGGTCGCGCAGGGATTCGGCGTCGATCCGGAGTGCGGTCAGGGGGGTGCGGAGGCGGTGCGACAGGTCGGCGACGGTTTCGCGCTCGTGCTGGAGCAGGGCGCTGATGCGCTCGGCGAGCCGGTTCAGGGCGCTGCCGACGCGGCGGACTTCCTGGGGGCCGGCTTCGGCGGTGCGGACTGTCAGGTCGCCGGACGCCATCGCGTCCGAGGCGTCGACCAGGGCGGTGAGCGGACGTATGAGGGACCGGGCCAGCATCGCGGCCACTGCGGCGGTGACGGCCAGCAGTCCGAGGGCCACCGCGCCCAGGATCATCCAGGTCCTGGCCACTCCGCGGCGCAGTTCGCTGTCGGGGACGAAGGTCCGCACGACGGCTGTGCCGTCCGGCAGGCCGGCGACGGCCACCAGGACTTCGCGGCCGCCCGGTGCGGCCGTCGTGAGGGACCGGCCGGTCGCCGCCAATCGGATCGCGTCGTCGCGGACCGCCTGCTGGCCGACGACGCCGCCGTCGGGGAGGAAGACCGTCACCGGCCGCACGGACTGGCCGACCACGGCCGGCAGGTCGGTCCGGTCCAGCGTGGCCACCAGTGACGCCGTCGCCTGGGCCTGGGTCGCGGCGTCGTCGACGGCGTGCTCGGCGGCCGCCGAGCGCACCATCAGCGCCAGCGGGATCATGAAGGCGACCAGCACCAGGGAGCTGGTGGCGAGGGTGAGCAGTATCAGGCGGTTCTTCATACGGAGGACGCCAGCCGCACCCCGACCCCGCGAACCGTATGGAGGAAACGAGGATTGGCCGCGTTCTCACCGAGCTTGCGGCGAAGCCATGACAGGTGGACGTCCACCGTTTTGTCGGCGCCGCCGTAGGGGAGCCGCCATACGTGCGTCAACAGGTCGCGTTTGGTGACGACCTCGTCGGCGTGCGCCGCCAGGTAGTGCAGCAGGTCGAACTCGCGAGGCGACAGGTCCAGCGGCACCCCGTCGAGCCGGGCCACGCGTCCGCGGGGGTCCAGTTCCAGACCGCCCACGGACAGCGGCGTCGGTCCGCCGCCGGCCTCTGGTCCGCCGCGTCGCAGCACGGCGCGGATCCTGGCGTCGAGGTGGCCGGGGCTGAACGGTTTGACGACGTAGTCGTCCGCACCCGCGTCGAGCACCTGGATGATCTGCTGTTCGTCGTCCTGCGCGGTGGCCACGACGACCGGCACCCGGCTGACGGCGCGCATCATCCGCAGCACCTCGTAACCGCCGATGTCGGGCAGGCCGAGGTCGAGCACGACGAGATCGGGCCGGGAGTCCACGACCAGGCGCAGCGCCTCGGTCGCGGTACCGACGGAGTCGACCGCATGCCCTCGGTCACCGAGGGCCCGCAGCAAGGCGCGGCGTATGGTGGGATCGTCCTCGACGAGGAGCAGCTGGGCCACCGCGCCACCGTACCCACAGGCGGACTGTCCTGCGAAGGGCTACTGCGGATCCGGGAACTCCTTTTACTCTCGGATAACGCCGTCTTAGGGAAGCACACCGGAGCATGGCTGATGTGAAGGTACGGGTCACCGCGGGCATCGGAGCCTGGTTCATCGGCGCGACGACGGCGACCTGTTTGTCCCTTTTCGCGATCTCCTTCCTCGACACCGACGTGGCCGGCACCCAAGGCACGACGTTGAGCGCGCAGGACGTCACCCGGGCCCTGTCCAGCGCGGCCTCAGTGACGCCGCCCTCCTCGACCCCGTCCGGCCCGGGCGCGGCCGCCCCGGACGCCTCCGGGCCGGCCGCACCTTCTACGTCTTCGCCCCTGAACGGGTCCACGGCGGCTCCGTCCAGCGCCTCGCCCCTGTCCCCCACCGGTCAACCGCCGACATCGGCACCGTCCTCGGCGTCGACTTCGCAGGCCATGGCGTCCGCGAAGCGCCGGATCTCCGGCCACGGCGGTCAGGTGGAGGCGCAGTGCCAGGGATCGCTGGCCTACTTGGTGTCGTGGACTCCGGCGCAGGGCTTCCATGCGGGTCCGGTCCAGCGCGGACCGGCACGCTACGCCGCAGCGGTCTTCGTCGACGACGCTCTGCAGCGGCCGTGGACGCTGCACGTGTCCTGCCTCAACGGAACGCCGACGGCCGTCTCCGGCGACGACGACTGGAACGACCACTGACCGCCGGACAAGGACACACGTCCTACCGCCGTCGCGGGCGATCGCTCTCCTCCACCAGCAGCGCGAGAGTCGGACACGCGGCGGCGGCACGGCGCGCGTGGTCCAGGAGATTCGCCGGGACCTGGCCCCGGGTGAGGATCGGATATCCCCAGGGGTCGAGCTCGACCAGCTCCGGCAGCAGCTCGGCGCACATGCCGTGGGCCTTGCAGGTGATGGGGTTGACCCGGAGGAAGTGACTCATTTGCGGGCCTCTTCGCGTTCGTGCAGCGGGGGGAGGGGCAGGACGGGACGGCGACGCAGACCCTCGCACGGACCGAACCGGTCGTGCTCATAAGCGTCGTCGGCGAAGACCTCCATCGCGCTGCGCACCAGGGCTGCGACCCCGTCCGGATGACGGCAGGCGCCTCGCTGGTCGACCAGGTCGATCTGGCGCCCGACCTGCTGGATGGCCCGGCTCCGGCCTCCGGTGAAGGCCAGCTCGCCGAGAGCGTCGGCGAGCGCCGGGAGCCCGAAGACACAAGGCCCGCACTGGCCGGCGGTCTCCTCGGACAGGTAGCGGACGACGCGCGCAGTCTCCCCCAGGACGCACGCCGAGTCCGGAAGCACGATCAGGACCCCGGCGCCCAGGAACGCTCCGGCGCGTCGCATGTCGGCGTGGGTGAGCCGGACGTTCCACGCCACCTCGGCCGCCATCCAGGTTCCGAAGTACCCCCCGGACAGCACGGCTTTCAGCCGCTCGGCCGGCCCGCCGGCGGCCAGGATCGCCTGCCCGATCGGCAGCCCCATGGGGACCTCGTAGACGCCGGGCCGGTGGACGGCGCCGGTGATCGTCATCAGCATGCTGCCGGGCGCGTGCGGCGCGCCGACGGTGCGGAACCAGCGGTCGCCGTGCCGGGCGATCAGCGCCAGGTGCGCGAGCGTCTCGACGTTGTTCACCAGTGTGGGGCGGCCCCGGACGCCGCGCTCGTGGGGGCGGGGCCCGAAGGTGGGGACGGCCGGTCCGCCGTCGATGAACCGCACGAGTGAGGACTGCTCGCTGGCGACGTACCGGCGCGGGAGTTCGACGATCTCGACCTCCAGCCGGTCGATCCGGGCCCGCCGCCGGTGGCCGACGAGGTCGCGGAGCCAGGCGGTGTATTCGGGCTCGCCGCGGTGCACGCACAGATACGCCCGGTCGGCCCCGACCGCGCGGGCGGCCAGGGCGATGCCGTCCAGCACCAGGTGGGGGACGCGGGTGAGCAGGAACCGGTCCTTGCTGCTAGCCGGCTCGCCCTCCATGCCGTTGGCGACGACGACGGCCGGTCCCCCGGCGGCGTCGGCCACCGAGCGCAGCTTGCGGCCGGTGGGGAAGCCCGCCCCGCCGCGGCCGCTCAGACCCGAGCGTTCGACGACCTCGATCAACGCCTGCCGGCTGACGTCCACCGGTGGCGGGCCGTACTTGCGGAGATGGGCCTGCAGATCGGCGGAGTGGTCGGACCAGGCGCCTTCCAGGAGCCGGGGCAGGCCGGCGGCGGGTGCGGCCCGCAGGAGATCGGTTTCGGCCATCGTCAGGGCACCAGGGTGTCCGCCGGGTCGGGACGCAGACCGATCATCACGCGCCACAGCAGCGTCGCGCCGATGAAGGCGACGCAGCCGTATCCGAGATACCGGCCCCAGGCCACGCCCGGGTCGGATCCGGTGCCCCAGGCGTGCAGCAGGGCGACGGGCCAGCACAGGTACGACGTCCAGTGCAGGAGCCGCCACGTCCGCAGGCCGATCCGCTCCCGCAGCAGCGACGTCACCACCAGCGCCAGGAGCAGGTCGCAGGCGACCGCGCCCAGCCCGAGCCACACGGTCCGGTACTGGGACAGGAACGGCGCGAACGCGTCGAGGAGGGTGATGCTCGTGTAGCTGTCGATCACCGTCGTCGCCACGTGCAGCGCGAGGAAGATCAGGATCATGAGGGAGGCGTTGCGGTGCAGGCCGACCAGGACGAAGCGCGGCAGGCGCCGGCTGGAGCGCCGCGACCGGATGACCACTCCCAGGAAGACCGAGAAGGTGAGCATCAGGAGGCTGACGATTCCGGTGGCCCGTGTGAGGTACCAAAGGCCGGGTCCGTTGAGCGACAGGCTCATTGCAGGCGGTCCTCCTCCGGCCAGCCTCCGAGCAGGGTGATCCGTCCGTCGGGGCCGAGCAGGCGCATCGGGCACCCGGTGCCGTGCAGGAACGGCAGGAGAGCGGGCCCGCGGACCAGTGCGGCGGTGGTCAGGATGTTGGCGTCGACACAGGTCCCGGCGACCGCCGAGACGGTGTGCCAGTGCACCGCGGCGGTATCGCCGGTCACGGGGTCGACGATGTGGTGGACCGCGCGGCCGTCGTGCAGCCAGGTGCGGACGGTCGTTCCGGAGGTGGCGGCCCCGCCGTCGTGCAGGACTATCGTCTGGCCCGGCGCGTCGGCGTCGGTCCGCTCGCCGTCGGCGGCCCGGACCGGCCAGCCGCCGTCCGGGGCGGGCCCGGCGACGGAGAGGTCGCCGGACAGGTTCACCAGGACGCCGCAGCCGAGCTCGGCGGCCAGGCGGCGCGCGGCACGGTCCGCGGCGTGGGCCTTGGCGGTGGCGCCGAAGTCCAGCCGGACACCGCGCGGTATCCGGATCCTGCGATGTCCGGGATCGACCTCCACGCTCTGCCAGCCGGGCACCGGAACGGGGTCGGGGCACGAGCCCGGGCTCTCGGCGCGATGGCGTCCGGGCCCGGCTTTGCGTATTTCGGCGAAGTCGCGGTCGTAGCCGAGTGCCAGGAGAGCCGAGCCGCACGTGGGGTCGACGGCGCCCGCGGTGACCTCCGCCGCTCGCAGTGCGACGCCGAGGAACTCGAGGAACAGCGGGCTGACGGAGACCGCGGCCCCTTGTGCGCTGTTGACCCGCGAAACCTCCGAATCCGGCCGGAAGCGGGAGCACGCGGTATCGATCGCGGCGAGTTCGGCCGCGAGCACCCGCTCACCGACGCCGATAAGTCGGAGGCCAAGCGGTCTTAGGAAGACAAAAGGATCATCCAACTCCTTGGCTCACAGAACGACATGGCTACGATCCGACTTGCGGCCGGGTCTGGATGTGCGTCGTCATGGCGCTCACGGCTTGGACGTGTGGGTGGAGGTCACCGGCGGAGCGCTGGTCGTCGTGGGCTTCGTCGTGGGCGGCTGCACCGGCGCGCTGGTGGACGTCGGCTGCGGCACGGGCGCCTGCGTGGTCGGACGCGGCGCCGGCTGCGTCGAGGTCGTGCCCGGCTTCGGAGCGGCGCTCGTGGAGCGCGCCGACGTCACCCCGGGCTTGCCGGCCGACGAGGAGTCGGGTGCGGGCGCACCCGGGCCGCTCGGCGTACCGGACGGCGACCCGCCGGACGCGTCGGCCACCGGCGCGCTCCCGCCCGGAGCGGATCCGGTGCCCGCCGCGGGCGCCGTGGACGCCGCGTTCGCCCCCTGGGCGTTCGACGGATCCGATCCCGAAGTCGCGGACTTCGCCGAATGGGAGATGACCGTGGTGAGGGCGAACGTCGTCGCCAACCCCACCTGCGCCGTGCGCCACGTCAGCGTCGACAGGCGGCGGAGTTGCGAGTCGCGGAGAGCTTCACGGTGGCCGGATGAAGTCATGCCGGCCAGTACAGCCGCCCGAATGCTAAGGCCCCGCTAAGGGTGGTTCAAGAGACCCTCCAGAATCGGCGGTTCAGGAGGATCAGGAGGATCAGGAGGATCCAAGCACGCCGTTGTCGGCCGTTTCCGCCGCCGTCGGCATCATCGTCGCAGCGCCTCCACCGGTTCGATCCACGCCGCGCGCAGCGCCGGATACAGCCCGGCGAGCAGCCCGACCACCGAGCCGATCAAGGGGGCGGGAAGCACCGCCCATGGTTGGAGCACGGCGGTCCAGTCCCGGGTCAGGGCGACGCCGACGACGAGGCCGACGCCGACCGAGGTGCCCAGGAGGCCGCCCAGGGTGCCGAGGACGGTGGATTCGGCGAGGAACTGGCCCGCGATGTGGCGGGGCCGGGCGCCGAGCGAGCGGCGGAGGCCGATCTCGCCGGTGCGTTCCAGGACCGCGACCAGGGTGGTGTTGGCGATTCCGACCGCGCCGATCACCAGGGACAGCGCCGCCAGGAGGAGGAACAGGGTGTTGAAGTCGCCGGTGACGTCGTTGCGCAGGCTCTTGGGATCCGGCGGCGCGATCGCGGTGAGCAGCGTCGGGTCGTCGGGGCGCAGGACGATCGGGGCCTGGTGGGCGATCAGTTGGGCGGCGCCCAGTTTGGTCTCGATCAGCATCTTGGCACGGGACGGCTCTCCCGGCGGACCGTAGCCGGCCAGGGCGGTGCTGGTCGGGATCATCACCGAGAGCAGCATCTCCTGGTGACGCTGGACGTCGCCGATGATGCCGACCACCGTGTACGCCGTGCCGTCGACGAAGACGGCGGGTTCGGCGTCCAGCCGGGTGATGCCCAGGCGGGAGGCGGCCGCGGCGCCGAGGACCGCCACGCGCTCCTGGCGTCCTTCGTGGAAGGCGTTGTAGAGCGTTCCCGCGGTGAGCGTCGGGTGCATGGCGGCGAGCGCTCCGGGATCGGCCGCGTAGACGGCCAGGCCGGAGCCGTCGCCGGCGGCGCCGGACTGCAGGTCCGGGGCCGCCCCCAGCCGCGGGCTGCGCAAGGGCACCGGCCAGTAGACGCCGGCGTGCACCACCCCGTGCAGCGCTTCCACGCGAGCGCCCGCGTCCGGGGTGAACGAGATCGCGGGATCAGGTTGCTGGCCTTGGCCGTGCGCGGTGCCGGTGTCGTCGACGCCCACCTCGGTGGCCGACAGCACCGTGAACCGCTTGTCGATCTGTCCGGCGGCGGTGGCGGTCAACCCGAGGATCGTGACGAAGGCCCCGATGCCCAGCACCGTTCCGAGCATCGTCAGGACCGAGCGGCCCGGCCGTTGCAGGATGCCGGCCAGGGCCTCCGCGCCCAGATCGCGCAGGCCGAACCGGGAGCGCTCGGCGATCCGGCGGCCACGCCCACGACGATCGCGGCCCGTTCGGAGCGTCGCGGACGGCGAGGAGGTGCTCTCCCCTTCGCCGGACACCGCCGTGCCGGTGGTCACCGTGTCAGCCATCGGAGCTCACCACGCCGTCCCGGATCGTCACCGTCCGCTGCCCCCGCCGCGCGACCGCGGCGTCGTGGGTGATGACCACGATCGTCAGGCCCGCGGCGTGCAGTTCGTCGAGCAGCTCCATGACCCCCGACGCCGTCGCGGTGTCGAGGTTCCCCGTCGGCTCGTCGCACAGCAGCAGCGAGGGCCGGTTGACCAGTGCCCGGGCGATCGCGACCCGTTGCCGCTCACCGCCGGACATGTGGGTGGGCACCGCCTCACGCCGGTGCCCGAGCCCGACACGCGCCAGGGCTTCGAGCGCCGCGGGGCGTCTCAGGCCTTTGCGGGTGCCGTTGTAGAGCTGCGCCAGCATGACGTTCTCCGTCGCGGTCCGGTAAGGCAGCAGGTGGAAGGACTGGAACACGAACCCGATCCGACGGCCGCGCAGCGCGGTGCGCTCGCCTTCGCGCAGCGTGGACACGTCGATGCCGTCCAGCTCGTAGGTGCCCTCGGTGGGCCGGTCGAGCAGTCCGACGACGTTCAGGAACGTCGACTTGCCCGAGCCCGAGGGGCCGACCACGGTGACGTACTCGCCACGGGTCACTTCCAGGTCCGCCGGGCGCAGGGCGCGGATCGGCGGCGGTCCGGGGTAGGTCATGCCCACGCCCCGTAAGGCGATCACCGGGGCCACCGTCATTGGCCGATCACCACGCGGTCGCCCTCGGCCAGCGCCCCGGCGGTCACCGGCTGGACTTCGACGAACCCGCCGCCGGAGATGCCGGCCCGGACCTCCGTGCGCACCGCGTCGTGGCCGTCGGGCCCGATCTTCGACACGACGGTGCGTCCGTCCGCGCCGGCCGAGACCGCGGACTGCGGGACGACGAGCACGGGGCCCGACGTGGCCGCGGACGTGATCGTCACCCGGACGTCCTGGCCCGCCCACGTCGTCGCGTCCAGACTGGTGGCGGGGGTGACGGTCACCGGGACGTAGGGGTTCCCGTCCCCTCCCCCGGCGTTCGCGGCACCGGCCTGGTTGTTCTGCGCCTGGGGGGTGTCGACGGTGACCGACCCCACGGCGGCCACGGTGCCGGAGGCGTTCTTGCCGATCGCCTCGGCGACGATGTCCGCCTTCATCCCGGCCTTCAGCAACCGGGCCTGGTCCGGCGTGACCCGCGCCGTGATCCCGAGCGTGCCGGAGGACAAGGTGATCACCGGACCGGTCACCTTGTCGCCGACCTTCGCGGGGAGTTGCGTCACCTGAGCCGGGAAGCCGGGCAGGAACACGGCCTCGGCCAGTGGAACCATCGGCCCGGTGGTGGCGATCAGCGTGGCGCGCGCGGTCTTGGCCTGGTCGAGGGCCTTCGCCAGGTAACTGCGCTGCACGGCGACCGGCTCCTCGCTGGAGACGGTGCTCAGAGTCCCGGTCGGGGTCGGCCTCGGGGCGTCCGGCGGCGTGGTCGGGCCGGCGGTGCCGCCGCCGGTGGGGGCGACGTTCGCCGGTGACGAGGACGAGGAGGACAGGGCCGCCAGGGAGGAGGAGGACGCCGACGCCGCCGAGGAGATCGAGGAGTTCGCCGAACTCGCCGAGACCTTCCGGTCGAAGTCGTTCAGGTCGCGCTGCGCCGTGTCCACGGCGTTCTGCGCGGCCACGATCTGGGCCTGGTCGGCGGCGTCGTTCGGACCGCCGGTCGTCGGCACGTCGTAGCCGAGGTGCTTGTAGAAGTCCGTGACGGCGGTCTTCGTCCCGGGGCCGAAGTGCCCCTTCTTGTCGCCGCCCGAAGAGTAGCCGAGGCCGGCCAGCGCGGTCTGCAGTTCGGCGACGTCGTCACCGTCGTCGTTCGGCTTCAGGTCGCGGAAGGCCGGGATGGACCCGGGCAGCGCGATCACCGGCCGGCCGGAGACGTCCACCAGCACGTCGCCCGCCTTGACCGTCTTGCCGACGGCGGTGTGCAGAGCGCTGATCACCGAGGTGGCGGCGCCCTGGGCCGAGGACGCGGCCGGGGTGACCTGCAGCTGGGTGGTGGCCGCGACCTGGCCCCGGGTGGTCAGGACGTCGGTCAGGACCCGCCTCTCCACCGGGGCGGACAGCACCGAGGCCTCCGGGGCCTTCGTTTCCGCGGCCAGCTCCGCCGGGGATTTCACGAACGTCGAGGCGGCCAGGCCGCCGCCGGCCACCAGCGTGGCGCCGAGGGTGACCGCGATGAACGTCCGGCGGCGGCGCGCCAGACGGGAGCGGCCGGTGTCGCTCGGGTCGGTTGGGCCGGTCTGATCGGTTGGGCCGGTCTGCGTGGTCGGGCCGGCCTGGTCGGTCACGTTTGCCGGGCCGGTCTGGTCGGCCGGGCCGGTCGCGGCCGCCACGACGGGGATCGTCTCGGTCGGATCGTCGGAGCCCGGGAAGGCGTCCGCGAGAGGGTCGCCGGACATGTCAGGACCCCGATGCGACGATGGCGGCGGCGCGCTTGACCTCGTCCGCGCGCTGCTTCTGGACCTCGTTGAGCGCGGTGGCGTGCTGCTCGATGAACGTGTTCTCCAGGTCGGTCTCGGCCTGGAACCAGATGCCGTTCAGGTTGACCTGCTGCTTGCAGGTGGCGTCGGCGACCGCCGAGGCGATCTCCGGGGCGGAGGGCTGCACCGCCTGGCCGGGGCCCTTCAAGAACTGCTTCGGCCCGTCGAACGGCACCGAATAGTTGAACCCCGCCTTGTTCATGCAGGACTTCCACGCCTTGAGCGCGTCCTGCACCCTGGGGTCATGGCCCGCGGGCCCACCTGGAGTCGTGTCCTTCCCGTCGGCGTTCGGGCCGCTGAGCGCCGTCTCCTGGTCCTTGCTCAGATCCGGGCCGAGCACCTTGCTCTCGGCCTCCCCCTTGCACCCGCCTTCCGGCACGGCCTGCCCTCCGGCGGACTTCACACCGCCGATGAGCACCAGGTGCGAAGGCGAGCTCTTGCCGTCGTCGGGCTCCGCCGGCGCCGGCTGCGTGACCTGCTGCTGCGGGCTGTGGTAGCCCCACAACTGGGCCTGCTTGACGTCGTCGACCCCGAAGCCGTAGTGCTTCGGCGAATCACCCGACGAACTCTGATCCGGCGCCGGCGGCTGGTAGTCGAAGCCGAACCGCTTCATGCAGTCCCGGGTGACGAGGCTCATCGCCTGTTGGACCACGCGCTGGTCCTTGTCGGACAGGAAGATGTAGGCGTCCATCGGCAACGAGCCGGAGTCCTTCGGCGCGGTGCTGCCACCGCTGGTGGGAGCGCCGCCGGCCTTCGCGTTCGCGTTCGGCTTCGCGTTCGCCGCGGCGGGGGCGCCGGCGGGCGCGGAGGCGGAGGAACAGCCGGTCAGGACCATGGCAGTGGCCGCCGCAAGCAAAGTGCATGTCAAAATCCTGGTCTTCAACACGGAGTCCTCCCGAAATCGGTGTCAGAGGGCTCAGCGGGCTCGTCGACCGCCTGCCATCCGATTCGACGCTCGAAGAGGGGCCGGTGTTACGCGCCGCCCGGCTCGTCCCCCGGTAGCAGGAAGTCCCGGATCAACTTGTCCGCCTCGCGGAACAGAGGCCGCACCACCTTGAACCGGCTCAAACCGATGATCCGGGCCACCATGGGCGAGGTCCGGTCGACCAGTTCCCGCGTTCGCCGGGCGCCGGGTGAGCGGTCGTAGACCCAGAACAGCACGATCGCCATGTGGTGCATCCACAGCAGATCCGGCAGGTTCTCGGCGATCCCCGGGTCGTACTTCGCGGTGGACCCCAGGACGGCGCGGCGATGGACGTCGATCACCTTGTCGCGGGTCGGCTTGGACTCCGGGGAGAAGGGGCTGAGGGGAGAGTTGGGATCCACCGCGTTCTTGACGAACTGGGTGGCGAACTCTCGATACGGCTCGGCCACGTCGATCCAGGTATGGAGGTCGGCCGAGAGGCGGGTGGCCAGGTCGCGGTGGGGGCGCATGGCGGCGAGGGCCTGGGCGACGTGGCGTTCGGAGACCTCGTCGTAGAAGGCCTGGATCAGATGGTCTTTGGAGCCGAAGTAGTAGTAGGCGTTGCCTACCGATACTCCGGCTTCCTTCGCGATCGCGCGCATGGTGGTCTTCTCGTAACCGTCGCGCTCGAACAGGCGCAGGGCGGTGTCGAGGATGAGGGCCTTGCGCTCGTCGCCGCGGGCAGTGGTGTTCTCCACGCGGTCGCGGGCCACGCCGGTCTCAGAATCGGTGCGTCCCGGTCGGGGCTCGGGGGGCCCGCTTGGCTCCATGCTCTCGTCGTCCTTCGTACGGTTCCGGCGCCGGGACGTCGCAGGCCCCGTCGGCACAGCCGGTGCCGGGCCCGACGTCGGTCAGCGACGCGCGCAGCTTGGCCGCCACGAGCACCGCGGCGCGGGCGAAGGGCCGGCCGGCCGGGGTGGCGAGGCGATGGGCGAGGCCGCGGTGCTTGGCCAACGCCCACAGGCACGCTATCCAAGCCGCGTCCCCGGAGAAAATCTGGCCGCCGTCGCCGATGACCGTGATGTCCTCCAGGGTGGCCTGGTGGTTCAGGCCGGGGTACCGCATGCGGGCGTTCGTCGAGCCGGCCGGGACGAAGGTCAGCGGCACGAGCTGCTTCTGACGTTCGAGCCAGAAGTGCACGGCGCGGCAGAGCCGGCACTGCGCGTCGTAGAGCACGGTGAGGCCGCGCACGGGCTGCGCGGCCTGCCGGGGAGCCGGCGCCGTCACAGCTCGGCCTCGGCACCGGCCAGGTACCCCGTCGGCGGGATCGGCGGGATGCCGTGGTCCCGGCGGCTGGAGGACCGCAGCTTGTTGAGCACGAAGACGTTGCCCAGATGCATGCCGCCCAGGACCAGCAGCACCACGCCCTCCTTGACCGACAGGCCCTCGAAGACCTGGCGGGCGGTGTCGGTCGTGGACCCGCTCTTCAGATACAGGCTCACGAAGCCCAGGTTCACCAGGTAGAACCCGACGACCAGGAGATGGTTCACCGCCTCCGGGAGCTGTTCCGAGTCCGGGAAGACCTGGGCCAGGAAGACCCGGCCGGCGCGGCTGAGCGTGCGGGCCACCCAGACGGTGAGCACGACGCTGATGAGCAGGTAGATCACGTAGGTGAGGACGGTCAGGTCCACGTTTCCCCTCCGAGTTGAACGTGTTCAACTTCTACTGACACGGGAACCGTAGCACCGGACTTGAACGTGTTCAACTTTGAGTCGCGAAACCGCCTCTGAACTGCGCCATCGCAGATCAGAGGCGGTGCATCCGCTCCCGGAGGGAATCAGGAAGCCGACGGAGTCCAGCCGGCCGGCAGACCGGACTGCGCGAGGACCGAGCTCACGATGTAAAAGTCCTGGTCCGAGGCGACGCGGTGGCCGTGGGTGTCCGGAAGCGTGGCCAGCGGGACGGCGAACGGCCGGGGCGCGCCCTTGATGTGGCCGGTGTAGGTGCCGTCGGCGGTGAACAGCACGCCGAGGGCCCCTTCGGTATCGGGCTGTGCAGTGAGTTCGGATGCTGTGCCGGTTCAGGGAGTCAGGATGATCTTTCCGGCGACCGTCCCCGACTCGGCGAGCCGCAGCGCCTCGCCCGCCCGGGCCAGTGGCAGCCGGGCCGCGATCGGGGCGGTGATGTCGCCGCGCCGCAGCGCCGTGAACACCTCGCCGAGGTCGGCGCGCAGCCGGGCCCGGAAGCGGTCCTGGTTGAGCTTCTTGCCGGCCCAGATGTTGAAGAAGGACGCGCGGCGGCCGTTGGGCAGGATGTCCCACAGCGTGGTGCGGGCCAGGATCTTCAGGACCGGCCACTGCTTGGACCCGGTGTCGTCGCGGGTCGAGGCACTGCCGTAGGCGACGAGGGCCCCGCCGGGGGCGAGCAGGTGCCAGGAGTCGACGACGCTGCGCCCGCCGACGTGGTCGAACACCGCGTCCACACCGCCCGGCGCCAGGCCGCGGACCTGCTCCGGCACGTTCCCGGCGCGGTAGTCGACCGGGATGACGCCCGCCGCCCGCAGGGCGTCGTGGTTCCGGACCGAGGCGGTGCCGATCACGGTCACCCCGGCGGCGAGCGCGAGCTGGGCCAGGACCGAGCCGACCCCGCCGCTGGCGCCGTGCACCAGGATCGTCTGCCCGGCCCGCACGCGGGCCCGGCGGTGCAGCATCTGCCAGGCGGTGATGCCGTTGACCACGACGGTCTCGGCCTGCTCCGCGCTCAGGCCCGAGGGGACTTCCACCGCGTCCCGGGCATCGGCGAGCACGTGGCTGGCCCAGCCGCCGACCTTGGTCAGCACCGCCACCCGCCGCCCGGCCAGCTCCGGGTCGACCCCGGCACCGGTCGCGGACACCCGGCCCACGACGTCGTAACCGGGCACGAAGGGGAACGGGGGCTGGTCGTAGTACCGCCCGCGGCGCATCTGCTGCTCGGCGAACGAGACCCCGGTCGCCTCCATGGCGATCACGATCTGCCCCGGGCCGGGCCGCGGCACGGCCACTCGCTGGACCCGCAGGCCCTCGGGCTCCACAACACCCGGAAGAACCACCTGGACAAGCGTCTGATCGGTCATGGCCGCAGCCCTTCTTGAGAAGCTCTTGTGTTCGTTAGAAGTTATAACACCGAACGTGAGTGAGTGTCAATCACATAAGTGATAGCCTCTAACCAGACGGCGGAGACGGAGGATCAGGTCATGGCGACGGCCCAGACGGAGACCGGGACACCCAGGCAGCGCTATCGCGCCCAGGTGCAGGAGGAGATCAAGAAGCACGCGTGGGAGCAGATCGCCACCGCGGGCGCCTCCGCGCTGTCGCTGAACGCCGTCGCCAAGCAGATGGGGATGAGCGGCCCAGCGCTGTACCGCTACTTCGCCAATCGCGACGAGTTGATCACCGAGCTCATCCGCGACGCCTACCAGAGCCTGGCCGACACGATCCATGCCGCCGCCGCGGACGGCGCCGATCTCCGGGGCCTGGCACAAGCCCTGCGCACGTGGGCGCTCGCAGACCCCCAGCGCTATCTGCTGCTCTACGGCACGCCGGTGCCGGGCTACCACGCGCCCGAGGACACCACGCGGCTCACGAGCGAGGTCATGACCGCACTGCTCGACGCCAGCGACGCCGAAGGGCTCGGCGCCATGCCGCCGTCACCGCTGCAGGAGCACCTGGCCGAGCATCGCGGCTGGGCGGGAGCGCACCCGGCGGATCCGGCGGCGCTGCACCGGGCCGTGATCTTCTGGACCCGGATGCACGGGGTGCTGTCGCTGGAACTGGCCGGCCACTTCGACGGAATGGGTTTCGACCCCGCTCAGCTGTATGCGGCTGAAGTGGAGGCCGTCGTAGGGGGCTGACCCGCTGCGACAGACATCGAGACAGCCGGGTGGCGTACTTCAGCGCCGGCGAGGGCTTCGGTGTCGGAGGGCGCAGCGCGACTGAGTGGACGTCACCTGGGTGAATGATCCGATTCGGCGGAACTTCCCGATCCGTCGTGCTGCCCCACCTAAGCTCGCAGCATGGACCGAGTAGACCTCGAAGCCCTCGTCGTGCGCCTTGTCGATCACGTGCAGTTCAAGGGCTACGCCGTCGAACACGAGGTGGAGGACCCTGCTCTGCTCCGGCAGCTCATCCGGGAGGAGGCTCACACGCGGAGTCTGCGTGTGCGGACCGGTATCGCGAAGGGTGACCGGCAGACCGTGTGGGCTTGCCGGCCGGACGACGTCATCAAGTTCCTGCGGCCGACGACGAAGGAGGACGAAGCGCGGGCGGTCGAGGCCATGGAGCATGCGATACGGCAGGGGAAGGGGCAGGAACCGCCGATGACCCCGGTTTAATCAGCCGTGTCTCATCAGGACGATGGGATGCCCCGCCGGCATCACAGCCTCCGCCACCTCCGTCCAACCCCACCGTCCATACGCGTGGCGCGCTGGAGCCTCGGGGTGCGTAAGGAGCAGTCGCGGGCTCGGGGCGTCGGCGAGGAGGGCGTCGTGCAGTCGCTTGCCCACTCCCAGACCCTGGTAGGACGGCGCGACGGCGAGCTCGATCACTTCGAAGGCCTCGGCAGCCGAGCCGGCTTCGTCTGACCACATGGTCGTCAGGCGGTCGTCGGTGTAACCGTAGGTGAAGCCGATCATGTGGGGGCCGTCGAAGGCGGCGGTCGCGATGAAGTCGGGGCGGGTGGTCACGTCCCACATGCGGTCGACGATGTTGATGGCGTCGGAGGGTTTCTCGTTCCAGGGTGGGATGGCGAAGGCTTGGGCGGCGACGGCTAGGACCGCTTCGCGCAGTGGGGCGAGGGTCGACGGGGTCAAGGTTCTGATGACGATGTCGACGGTCACTGAGCGGCCTTTCGTCCGGAGTCCTCGTTGCCGGTTGCGAATATGGCACGTGGCGCGGGCGGCTCCGCTGTCGACGCGAGCGGCGATATCGGGGTCCGGGGGTGTGGGCCTCGGGGTGAAGCGGGGGCCCGCCGGGGCAGTCGGCTGGCCTTCTGACGACCGTCAGCATCTTCTGGTTCACCGGCGCCGGCGCCTCCGCCGCCCACACGCTCTACGAGCAGTTCCACTCGTCCGACTGGGGCGCGCCGGCCGCGGTGCCGCAGGGGTTCGCCGTGTTCGGGGCCGACGCGACGGTCCGGAAGCTGGTGCCGACCGCGCCGGACGCGCATTGGAGCGAGTTCGAGCGGGGGCAGCACTTCCCGGCGATGGAGTGTCCTGATGTGCTGGTGGGGGATCTGCGGAAGTTCTTCGGGCCTCTGGCCCTGACCTATTCGGCCGCGGTCGCCTGCCCGGGCACCGCGGCCTGCCCCGCCGCCCCCGGGAAGCTGATCGAGTTCACGATCATCGCCATCATCTGGCTGAACTCGACCCACGCCTCCATGTTCGCGCTCTGCATCGTCAGGATCGCGAGCCAGGGGCCGGTCGGGAACGGGACGTAGACCTGGATCTGGCCCTGGACGAGTTCCGCCGCTTCGCCGGTGGCGGAGAGTTCGGGGTCGACGGTGTACTTCGTGACGGTGATGCGGGAGACCGCCGGGCCGCACGGGAGGTTGAGCCATCGGGAGTCGTTGAACTCGTCCCGGACCAGAGCCTCGCGGAGTCCCAGCGCCGCGATCTCCGGGTCCATGTGGTCGGACTCGGTGGCGGCGACGGTGAGGGTGCAGCTGGCCACGCCGCCCTGCTCGTTGTCGAAGACGCCCATGCCGGCCCAGCCGATGCCCGCGCCGGCGTTCATCTCGCCCATGGCGGCGATGGCGGGGGCGGCGTTGCGCCAGAGTTCCTCGTCGCCGTTCTTGTACAGCTCGCGGGCGAAGGCGTAGGCCGCGGCGTCGCGTTCGGCGGGGTCCTCCTGGAGGGGATAGGCCAGGAAGTTCACCGGGACCTCGAAGTGCATGGGCGGGATGTCGACCGCCGCGTTGCGCTGGAAGACCTGGGCTATGCCGGTCTCGTCGAGGTCGCCGACGGTGGTCGGTGCCTGGTTCGTGTCGATGCTCATGGGATTCCCCGCTGTCGGATGTGTCTGGGCCCGAAGGTTCGCGTTCAGCCGATGACCGGCTTGCCCTCGGCGTCCACCGTGAGCGGTCCGGCCTTCAGGAAGTGCTCCGCGTCGCGGTGCACGATGATCTCGATGGACAGTGTCCCGGGCGCCGCGCCGGGGACGGGGGTCGCCACCGGCTCGATCGTGCCGGGCATGCGCTCGGTGTACTTGACCGCCCACGCCTGCTGCGCCGGGGTCAGCTCCACCGGCTGGGTGTTGCCGCTCAGCACCCACACCGTTTTGTCCGCACAGCCCTTGCTGCCGAGGTCGAGGCGGATCCACGAGCCGTCGGTGAAGCCGATGGTGACGTCGGAGCCGGTGGTGGAGAACGCGTGCCGTCGGGCGCCCGCGACCTGGTTCAGCGGGGCCTGCCACAGCACTTCGGCGGGCTGGCCCACCGCGGCGCCGCCCAGGAACAGCAGCCGGCGGTCGGTCAGCTGAAGGCTGGTGCGGTAGTTCTGCGGCCGGCGGTCCGGGTCCAGCAGCCACGGCACGGTGCCGGCCGCGGTGCCGAACGGGGCGAACAACACCGGGAAGTCCTCGACCTCGAGGGCGGGGTCGTCCGGGGTGCTGCCGTCCGGGCCCTTGATGTTGATCATGGAGCCGGCCCCGGCGCCGCCCAGCAACTCCATCGTGCCGCCGACGACGGCCGCCGTCGCCTTGCCGAGGAAGCCGAGCGACTTGCCGGCCTTGACCGCCTTCTCGCCCTTCTTCTCGTGGACCGGTGCCGGCGGCCAGCCGGGCAGCGAGTCCCCGATGTCGTGACCCTGGTCGTCGCGGAACCACCGCTTGCCCGCGACCTTGGGCGCACGGCCGGACGCGAAGGAGGCGCCGCCGCGGAACAGCGGCGTCTCGCCGGATTCGGGATACCAGTCCATCGGGGACTCCAAGCGTTCTGTGCTGAGGTGCGAGCCGGCCTACGTCAACAACGTGTGGAACGTGTGGCCGATGCTGATCTTCTCCATGTCGTCATGGATGCCCTTGGGCAGGAAGTAGATCTTCGGAGCGATCTTGATGCCGGCGTCGATGGTGCGGCCCAGGGCGCCCATCGGGTCGATGGCGACCTTCGGGATCCAGTTCAGGGCCTTGGTGCCGACCAGCTGGCCGGGCCGGTAGGAGGCCTCGATGACGCTCTGCGCGCGGCTGATGAAGCTGCCGTCGTGGGTGACGACGTTGGCCGTCCGCTCGCCCCAGACCGCGACCTGCTTGCCGAAGCCGATCGGGATCTTCAGCGCCGCCTTGCCCTCCTTGGCCAGGCCGACGATGTCGTGCCCGGCCTCGACGCCGGCCTCGAAGGTCTTGCCCAGCTTGGAGGTCAGCGCGCCGGCCCGGGCCACCGCGGTGGCCTCGTCGGCGACCTTCACCGCCTTGCCGAACATGCCGATGCCCGGCAGCACGCCCAGGGCGTCCACGCCGATGCTCAGCCAGCTCACGTCCGCGCCGGCGGCCTTGGCCACCAGGTGCGTCAGCAGCGCGGCGGCGCTGGTGGCGATGGCCGCCACCGCGAAGATCGCGCCCAGCGGCTCGAACGGCGCGCAGATGATGGCCAGGATGCCCAGGACCCCGGAGATGTCGCTGAGGATGTCGCCGATGAACTTGATGACGTCGGCGTGGTCCTCGACCCACTTCCAGGCGTCCTTGAAGGCGTTGCCGATGCCGTCGACGATCGAGTCGAACAGACCGGGCTTGCCGGGCGCCATCTGGCCGGCGTGGTGCAGCTGGTCGGCGATGGTCTTGGCGGCGTCGATGAACCGGTCGTGCAGGTCGTGCGCGCGCCGCATGACGTCGCTCATGGCGTCCTGCGCGTCGTGCAGGGCCTTCTGGTTCTTGGCGTCCTGCGCGGCCTGGTCGCTGCCGGACGGGGCCGGCGTCGGGTGCGGCTGGCCGCCGGGGCCGTAGGCGGTGGTCTTGGCCGCGTCCACCGCACCCTTCTTGGTCTCGGCCTCCTGCTCCAGGCGGTCGGCCTCGGCCTGGAAGCCGTCGAGCTGGTCGGCCCACCGGTAGAGCAGGCTGCTGGCCTGCTGGAACGACTCGTGGCACTTCTGGACGGCCGGCTTGAGGTCGTCGTTCAGGTGGCTCATGAACTGGTCGGCGGACTTGCCTTGCCAGGAGCCGCGGTCGGCGCCGTCGATGTTCGACAGGATGGTGCCGAGCTCGGTGCTCATGTTGCCGAGCGCGCGGCCCAGGTCGCGGGTCGCGAAGACGTTGCCGGGCGTCGGGTCGAAGCCGAGCGCGGGCAGGTTGCGCGTCGTGGTCATGGCGGGTCCCCCTACGCCAGCTGGGTCTTGAGCTTGTTGTCCGCGTCGTCGAACGCCTTGCCGATCTGGTCCAGCATCGACACACAGTCGTCGGCGTGCTTGCCGATCTGGCCGATGCCGTAGTGCCACTCGTCGGCGAAGTCGTGCACGCGGCGCACCAGGGGGTCGGCGCCCACTCCGGTCGCGTCGGCGCTGCGGAGCTGGCGGCACGCGCCGTCCAGATCGGTGCTGATCTTGGTCAGCGTGGAACGGAGTTCGTTCAGCACTTGTGCGCTGATGTGCAGGTCACTCACTGTCTCAGGGCCCTCCCCGTGAATGCGCCGAGCCGCGCACCCCTGACACGATACCTAGGTGGCGGGCGTGAGCCACGCCGGAGCAGACGCGCGGCAGTCTACCCACAATGAACAAGTCCGAGTAGGCGGACAGCTTTTCACGCGCCCGCCGGGACCGGTCCCCGTGGTTTTCGGCGGGCGGCGCGACCTGGGGCGACGACGCTTCGTCAGTGCGGCGTCACCTGATGGCACCAGCCAGGGTGCTGACAGCGCGGTCACGACCCCCGACAGTGCGTGTTCGCCTGCATGACTCAACTTTCGTCCCGCAGAACGGCCTCACGCCAGGGTCACTCCAGGCGGTGTCGCGGTCGCCGCCGACGACACGACCGGCACCGTGATCGCCGTCGACACGATGCGGCGCGCGTTCCGTGCTTTGAGCTCCGCGCCGGACGCCGGACGGACATGCCGAGCGCATCGTCAAAACCCTGATGCACGGCCTGAGCGCCGATCACGTTCGGTAGCCACACGGATCGTCATAGATAAGCAAAGTTTCTCCAGGCCCCTTGTCAGCCAGTTAACCCTTCACTAATTTCAACCGCGCTGCCACCGCGGGGCGGCACCGTGAACCACCCCACCGGATCCGCCGGCCCGGGCGCCCACCACGCCCTGGGACGGTCCCCCGTGCGCACGGGCCCCCACCCCTCGATCAGGAGGCAGTACCTTGCGTTCCATCCTGCGCCCGACCGGCCGTCGCGCCGTGATATCCCTGGCCGGAGCCGTCGCGCTCGGCGTGTCCGCGGCCGCCGTGGCCACCAGCGCCAACGCGGCCGGCTCGAGCAGCGGCGGCGCGAAGGCCCCGTGGACCCGGGCCTGCGACGCGCCGGCGCCGGGCATGGCCGCCTGCCACGCGCTGAAGGTCACCAACGTGTCGCAGAAGGTGAAGGCGCTGGGCGTCACGCCGAACGCGACGCCGTCCGGCCTCGGCCCGGCGGACCTGCTGTCCGCGTACAACCTGCCGGCCGACGGCGGCGCCGGGCAGACCATCGCGATCGTGGACGCGTACAACGACCCGAACGCCGAAGCCGACATGAACACCTACCGGGCCCAGTACGGCCTGCCGGCGTGCACCTCGGCCTCCGGCTGCTTCAAGCAGGTGAACCAGAAGGGCGGCAGCAAGCTGCCGCGCAACAACAGCGGCTGGGCCGGCGAGATCTCACTGGACCTGGACATGGTCTCGGCGATCGCGCCGAAGGCCCACATCATCCTGGTCGAGGCGTCCACCGCGTCCATGACCAACCTGGGCACCGCGGTCAACACCGCGGTCAGCATGGGCGCGAAGTTCGTCTCCAACAGCTACGGCGGCGGCGAGTCCTCCTCCGACACCAGCTACGACTCCACCTACTTCAACCACCCCGGCGTTGCCATCACCGTCTCCTCCGGCGACGGCGCCTACGGCGTGGAATACCCCGCCGCGTCCAAGAATGTCACCGCCGTCGGCGGCACCGCGCTCAAGCGCGACTCCAGCACCCGCGGCTGGAGCGAGTCGGTCTGGTACACCAAGGCCGGCGAAGGCGCGGGCTCGGGCTGCTCGGCGTATGACAGCAAGCCCAGCTGGCAGAAGGACACCGGCTGCTCGAACAGGACCGTCGCCGACGTCTCCGCGGTCGCCGACCCGGCCACCGGCGTCGCGGTCTACCAGACCTACGGCGGCACCGGCTGGGCCGTCTACGGCGGCACCTCGGCCTCCTCCCCGATCATCGCCTCGGTCTACGCCCTGGCCGGCACTCCGAGCGCGGCCGTCCCGGCGGCCGACGCCTACGCGCACACCTCCGCGCTGAACGACGTCACCACCGGCAGCAACGGCACCTGCTCGCCGTCCTACCTCTGCACCGGCGGCACCGGCTACGACGGCCCCACCGGCCTCGGCACACCGAACGGTCTGGCCGCGTTCACCGGCTGAGTCTTCCGCTTGCGCTGATCTGAGAACGCAGGAGCCGGACCCCCGAGGGGATCCGGCTCCTCGCTCTTGGGGCGCTACGGCAGTGAAGGGGCCAGCCGGTCGGTCTTCTGGTCCCACGCCCCCGGGCCGAACGCGAGGTTCGCCGCCGAAGTCAGAGCACTGTCGGAAACGGCCGCCGGTCCACCGAACACGGCCAGGCCCTTCAGACCGCCGGATGTGAGGATCGCCTTCTCGGCGCCGACCACACCGTCGGCGTCCGCGAGCAGCAGCGGGCCGCCCTGCTCACCGATCAGCGCGCCGCCGGAGAGGGCGTCGGGCCAGTTCCGTCCGGTGGCGATGCCGACCATGGTGTAGCGGCCGGGGGCGCCGCCGCCGAAGAGGTCGGAGTTCGCGACCTTGGCGGCGGTCTCGTAGCGGTCTGCGCCGGCCAGCGGAGTGACCGAGGGGGCCAGCGCCGGCAGGGCCTTGGCGACCGCCTTCACCGCCTGGCCGCCGACCGCGTAGACGTGAACCACGTGCGGGTTCACGTGCTCCAGGTACGTGACGGTCTCCGGGGGCATGGACGCGCCGTCCGTCAGCAGCACCACTCCACCCTGCCGGCCGAGGATCCGCAGACGGTTCTGGCCCGCCGCCACCCCCGCGGCGAGGGCGTCGGGGTAGTCGGCTCCGGTGGCGATCATGATCGTGTCGGCCGAATAGCCGTCGATCTCGTCGGCGATCGCGGCCGCCGTCGCGTAGCGGTTCGCGCCACCGAGGCGCCGCACCATGAAGCCCAGGGCCTTGACCTTCGCCTCGACCGCGGGGCTGATGGCGCTGGTGCCGCCGAGGATGTAGACGGTCGTGTGCGGCGGCAGGATGCGGGTCAGCTCCCTGGCGACGTCCGGATCCAGCAAGCCGGTCGGCGTCAGCAGCAGCGGCCCCGCCTTCTGCAGCGCGAGCGCGGTGCCGCCAAGGGCGTCCGCGAAGGTGTCGCTGCGGGCCAGGACCGCGGAGTTCGCCTGGCGGCCGCCGGTGCCGTAGGCGTCGTAGGTCCAGCGGGAGGCGTCGACGGAGGTGGCGACGCGGTCGCCGCCCCCGACCCGGTCGGCGACCGGACGCGCCCCGAACAGCGGTGCGCCGGGCTGGACGTCGATCGACGTCACCGCGCCGACGACCGTGGCGAGCACGTGCGGGGCGGCGCCTTGCTCGTCCGCGACGACCGTGATCGCCGACAGCGAGACCTGCGCGGTGTCACCGGGCGCGGTACCTGTGTACCGGTCGGCGAAGACCACGTCGCCGCTCGGCCGATAGCCCACGGCACCGATGTCGTGGCCCTCGGCGACTGTGGCGATCGGCAGGGTCGTCAGATCGCTGCCCAGGTAGTTGGTCGTGACGCCCTGGACGAAGTGGTTCGGGTTCCCGGGCACCTGGTCCTGTGCCAGCGAGGCGACCCGCGCACCGTCCGGGCTGACCACCGGATTCCAGAAACTCCCGGCCGGCACCGGTACGCGGTCCCCGGGCCGGAGCAGCGCCAGGTCGCCGGGCTGAGTGTTCGTCCCGGGCTTGGCGCCGCAGACGCGCTCGACGAACAGGAAGCCCTGATGCGTCGCCTGCGGCCGGTAGTCGGCGCATCCCGGGTCGGAGAACGCGGGGACGCCGGGAGCTCCGCCGTCGGCCCGGTATCGATAGACGCTCAGCCCTGGGATGCCGTCGCCGAGCGTGCCGTGGCTGGCGTACACCGTAGTGCTGTCGGGCGACCAGGCCGGCTTCTCCGTGAGCCAGTGGTCGTCGAGCCGGTGGGCGTGCGTCCCGTCGGCGTCGGCGACCCAGAGCCCGGAGTTCGCCGCCGTCACCGGACCGGTCGCGCCGGCGACGAAGGCCACCCGCTTTCCGTCGGGGGAGTACGCGACCGAGTCGAACCCGGCCGTTCCGGAAGCGAAGCCGCCGCCGGAAGGTGTGATCCGCCGCGGGTCGGCCCCGTCGGCGTCGAACACGGTCCAGAAGGTCGCACCCTGCGTGGCGACGGCGATCACGCCGTTCTGATACGAGGGCGCAGCATGTGCGGGTGCGCTGACAGTGGCGGCCCCAGCGGCCGTACCGAGCATCAGCCCGGCGGCCGCGGCCAGGCGCCGACGACGAGATGACACGACGAGCCCCTCCCCGTTGTGGACGATCCGGTGAAGAGGTTAGCGAATCAGGGTTCGAACCTCGACTGCGGATCGGCCTCCTGCGCCCAGGCGATGCGCCGGGTCATCCGTCCGGCTACCGCAGAGCCCTGTTTCCCACGCCACCCCTTCACAGCACGGCGTTGTCGGCGCTCCCGGGGAAGTCGGTGCTCAGCGCGACGTCCTTGCCCGCGTCGAACTCGGCGCGCAGCTGATCGAGCTTGGCGCCGATGCGGCGCTGGGCGTCGCTGCCCAGGACCACCCAGTGCCGGGGTTCGGCGGACGTCGCCTCCCGGTAGACGGCTTCGGCCGCCCGGTCCGGATCGCCGGGGAACATCTCCGGGGTGAGCTGGTCCACGATGGCGCGGAAGGCGCCGGCGGTGGCCGCGTAGTCGTCGATCGGGGTGCCGGACGCCTTGGTGCGGTGCTCGATACCGGTCCGGAAGGAGCCGGGCTGGATCACCATCGCGTGCAGGCCCAGGGGTTCGATCTCCTGCCAGAGCGCCTCGGTGAAGCCTTCGAGGGCGAACTTGCTGGCCGAGTAGAAGCCGTTGGCCGGCAGGCTCGCGAGGCCGTCCATCGAGGAGACGTTGACGACGGTGCCGGTGCGGCGGCGGCGCATGCCGGGCAGCACCGCGCGTGTCAGTTCGACCGCGCCGAAGAAGTTGACCTCGAAGAGCCTGCGGTAGTCGGCCTCCTCCTGCTCCTCCAGCGCCCCGATGAAGTCGATCGCGGCGTTGTTCACCAGGATGTCGATGCCACCGAAGCGTTCCTCGGCGGCCCGGACGCCGGCGGCCCGGTCCTCGGCGCTGGTGACGTCGAGCCGGACGGCCAGCGCGGTCCCGGGGTACCGCGAGGCGAGCTCGGTGGTGGCCGCGGTCGAGCTGGCGACCGCCACGACCTGGTCGCCCCGCGCCAGCGCGTACTCGGCCAGCGCCTTGCCCAGTCCGCTGGAGGCGCCGGTGATCAGCCAGGTTCTGCGGTTCTCGGCCATCGTCCTCACTCCCCCGCCGCGAAGTCTGCGGACCGGCTGAAGTCGGCCCACTTGCGGGCCTCCTCCTGGCGGGCCTCACCGGTGTCCAGGGCCAGCTTCAGGGCGTCGCTGCCGAGCAGCAGGCGGCGCGGCGGGTCGTCGTGGGCCACCACGGCGATGATCGCCTGGGCGCCGCGGGCCGGGTCGCCGGGCTGGGTGCCGTCGTTCGCGGCGCGGTAGCGGTTCAGCGCGCCGACGGTCTCGTCGTAGTCGGCGCCGACCTCGTGCAGCACCATGGAGGAGCCCTGCCAGTCGGTGCGGAAGCCGCCGGGCTCGACGATGACGACCTTCACGCCGAACGGCGCGACCTCGTTGGCCAGCACCTCGGAGAAGCCCTCGACCGCGAACTTCGCGCTCTGGTACGCGCCCATGCCCGGCGTCCCGCCGACGCGGCCGCCCACGGACGAGAACTGCACGAACACGCCCGAACGCTGGCGGCGCAGCACGGGCAGGGCGGCGCGGGTGACGTTGTAGACGCCGAAGAAGTTCGCCTCGAACTGCTCGCGGAAGTCCTTCTCCGCCATCTCCTCGATGGGGCCGCTGTTGGCGTAGCCGGCGTTGTTCACCACCACGTCCAGGGTGCCGAAGGCGTCGACCGCGGCCTGGACCGCGGTGCGGGCGGCGGCCGGGTCGGTGACGTCCAGGGCCACGGTGCGGACCCGCTCGCCGTACTGCGCGGCGAGGTCCTGGAGCTGCTCGGGCCGCCGGGCTGTGGCCACCAGCCGGTCCCCGGCCGCCAGGACCGCCTCCGCCAGGCTCCTCCCGAAGCCCCGGGACGCACCGGTGATCAGCCATGTGCGAGACATGTCAATTCCTTTCACTATCTGCACGAGATCTTCCAGCTCCCACTGTCTCCCGGCGCGGAACCTCCCACATCGGTCATATGACGCCGAGAAAATGCCCCGTCGAAATGCGGTTCGTAGGATGGGCGCAGCTCCTCCAGGAGAAGGACACGTGCCGGGGGATCCATGGCTCAGGACGCAAGACATCGGCTGCTAGGGCGGCAGAGGGAGCAGGACCACCTGGACGACCTGCTGCGCGCGGTGCGCGACGGGCGCGGCCGGGCCCTGGTGCTGCGCGGCGACGCCGGCATCGGAAAGACGGCACTGTTGGGTCATATGGCTGCCCAAGCCGGGGAGATGCAGGTCATCCGAGCCGGCGGCGTCGAGGCCGAGTCCGATCTCGCCTATTCGGCCCTGCAGCGCCTCTGCGACCCGCTGCTGCCGCACCTCGATGAGCTGGCCTCGGCCGAACGGGAGGCGTTGAGCGTCGCGTTCGGGCTGAGCGGCGGGAAGGCACCAGAAGAACGGCTGTTGGAGACTGCGCTGCTCGGGCTGTTGACGGCGGCCGCGGCGGATGCCCCGCTGGTGTGCCTGGTCGACGACGCGCAGTGGCTGGACCAGCCGTCGCGGGAGCTGCTGGCGGCGGTCGGGAGACGGCTGGACGCGGCGCCGGTGGCGCTGGTGCTCGCCGCGGAGCGGTGCGACGAGGGCTGGTCCGGGCTCCCGGAACTGCTGGTGAGCGGGCTCGCGGACGGGGATGCCCGGGCCCTGCTCGACGCGACGCCGGCGGCTCCGCTCGCTCCGCGGGTGCGGGACCGGATGGTCGCGGAGGCGGAAGGGAACCCGTTCGCGCTGCTGGACCTGGCGCGCGAGGTGTCGCCTGCGGAGCTGGCCTTCGGGTTCGCAGGCGTGGCGGGTGGCGGGGCCGGTGGACGGCCCGTGACGCGGGTCGAGGCGGAGCTGGCGAGGCAGCTGGCCGAACTGCCGGCCGACGCCCGCACCCTGCTGGTGCTCAGGGCTGTCGAGCCGACCGGAGACACGGAGCTGCTGAAGCGGGCCGCGCACCAGCTGGGGATCTCACCGGACGCCACCGAGCTCCGGCACCCGCTGCTGCGCCGCGTCGTGTGGCGCGAGACGGATGCGGCCACACTTCGGGCCGTGCATCGCGCACTCGCCGACGCGACCGACGCGACCGATGCGACCGACGCGACCGACGCCGACGGGGCAGCTGACCGGCGCGCCTGGCACCTGGCGCAGGCCGCGGTGGGAGCGGACGAACGAGCCGCGGCGGCGCTGCAGCGTTCGGCGTACCGGGCCCTTGGAGCCGGGGGTCACTCGGCCGCGACGTCCGTGAGCCGCCCGATCGCGGCCGTGTTCCTTGAGCGCGCCGTCGCTCTCACCCCCGATCCGGCCGACCGGACCCGCCGTGCCCTCGCCGCCGGCCGGGCCCTGCTCGACGCGGGCGTCCCGGCGCGCGTGCCGGACCTGCTCGACGTCGCCGAGCTGGGACCGATGGATCTCGCGCAGCAGGCCGACGCCGCACGCCTGCGCGCTCAGGCGTCGTACATCCTCCATCCCGGAGCCGACGCGGTCGAGCCGCTGGTGGCCGCCACCAAGCAGCTGGCGGCGCTGGATCCGGCGGCGGCACGGGAGACCCACCTCGCGGCGCTCGGGGCGGGGATCTGGGCCGGTCGGCTGGATACCGGCGAGCTGCGGCGGATCGCGAAGGCGGCCGCCGACCTGCCGGCCGGGGACGAACTGGCGGGGATCCTGTTGCGGGCCTTCGCCGCGTGGGCCACCGACGGGTTCGACGACGCCGTGCCGCTGTTGCGGCAGGCCCTCCACGCGTTCTCCGACGACGACGTCCCCGGCCTGCTGTGGTTCGCCATCAACGCCGCCGTGGTGCTGGGCGACGTGGCGATGTGGTTGGACATCAGCGAGCGCGCGGCACGGTTCGCGGACGCGACCGGCCAGCTGTCGGTCCTCCCCACGGCGCTGACCAACCGGACGGTCGCGCTGGGGCACTCGGGACGGTTCTCCGAGGCCTGGCAAGTGCTGGTCGAGGCCGAGAAGGCGGACGAGCTCACCGGGCAGACCTCCCACATCGTCGCCGCGGTCGTGCTGGAGGCGTACCGCGGCCGCGAGAAGACAGCCCTGGAACTCATCGAGGTCCTGGAGCGCGACGGCCGTCAGCGCGGCCTGGGACGGCTGATCGGCGCGGCCGAGTACGCGCGGGCGGTGGTCTACAACGGCCTGGGCAACTACCCGCTCGCCATGGAGGCCGCGCTACGGGGCATCGCGTATCAGAACATGTCCGTGCACCACTGGACGCTCACCGAGCTGGTCGAAGCCGCAGCCCGCTCCGGGGCCCCGGCCGCGGCGGCGCAGGCCCGCGAGCAGCTGGCCGCGTGGAGCAGCGCCGGCACACCGTGGGCCCTCGGGGCCCACGCGCTCGCCGACGCCCTCGTCGGCGCGTCCGGCGACCAGGCGGACGCCGAACAGACCGAAGCCCGGTTCCGCACCGCGATCGAGCACTTCGCCGGCGGCGCGCTCGGTGCCTTCGAAGCCCGGACCCGTCTGCTGTTCGGCGAGTGGCTCCGCCGCCAGAACCGGCGCGCCCAGGCCCGGGCCGAGCTCCGGTCGGCGCACGAGGCCTTCACCGCCATGGGCATGGAGGCGTTCGCCGAACGCGCCGGCCGCGAACAGCGGGCCACGGGCGAGACCGTCCGCAAGCGCACCGTCGGCGCACCGGTTCTGACTCCGCAGGAGAACCAGATCGCGCGCCTGGCGGTGGCCGGCGACTCCAACGCGGAGATCGGCGCGCAGTTGTTCCTCAGCCCTCGTACCGTCGAGTGGCACCTGCGGAAGATCTTCACCAAGTTGGGGATCGCGTCCCGCCGCGAACTCGCCGACGCCCTCCCCGGGGACGACGCCGCCGAGGACGGTCCGGGCGCCTGACGCCAGGACCCGTCACGGAAGACGGCGTTCGGGCCCGCCCCCGTCCCGGAGCGGGCCCGAACTCACACGCGCCCGGTTCAGACCGGCTGAACCTCACCCCGGCGCGTCTTCCAGGCCAGGAGGCCGGCCTGGACGATGAAGAAGACGCCGCCGCCGGTGGCGTAGACGGACAGGACGTCCAGCGACGGCTTGTCGCCTGCCGCCTGCAGGATGTAGAAGGCTCCGACGATGAAGGACAGTCCGCCGGCGATCAGCATGGGCCACTGCTTGCCGAGCTCCGGGCCACGGCGGCGGAGGCCGACCGTGACCTGAGCCGCGCCGGAGATGATGGCCCACGCGCCGAAGGTGGCGAGGACGGCGCTGACGCTGTCTGCCGCCGCGGTGATCCCGAGGGCGACGGCGGCGAGCGTGCTCAGGACGCCGTTGAAGGCGGTGATGGCGCGCTCGCCGGCGGGGCCGGTGCGGTAGTCGACGGCGGAGGACACCGCGTCGAGGAGGGGGTAGGCGATCAGGAGGATGATCGCCGCGCCGCCGAGGGTGTCGTGGGCGTTGGCGAAGGCGATCGCCCACACCACGGCCAGGATGCCGCGGCTGAGGTAGAGCTTCACCAGGGGGGTGCGAACCGCCCGGTCTGCCGACATGGTCATGGTCCTCTCGCTTTCTTGATGGGGGTGCTCAGATCGGGGCGGTCAGTGCTGGGTCACGCAGCGGAAGCTGGCGGGGTCCGCCGGGTCGCCGTGGCCGGTGTAGCGGGAGACCATCGGGTAGTGGCAGACGTCGCGGGTGACGGTCTTGCCGGTGGTGGTGGGCAGGGTGGCGTGCAGGACGGCGGGCGCCTTGCCCTGCTCGACCCAGGCGGTCAGCGCGGCCATGTCGTCGGACCGGCCGTTGGTGAGGCCGCAGTGGTCGACGCCGGGGGCGAGGAAGACGCGGTAGAAGTCGTCGACCTTCTTGGAGCCGCCCATGCGGGCCTCGACGCGCTCGCGGTAGTCGACGGTGCCCGCGGTGGGGATCAGCTGGTCGGAGTCACCGTGCCAGGTGATCAGCTTGCCGCCGGCGTCGCGGAAGGCGGACAGGTCGGCGTCGCGGGTGCCGATGGTCTGGTCGAACTCGGCGCGGGCCTGCTGGAAGATCTGGTCGAACTGGGCGTAGGTGAGATCGGCGGTGTTGAAGGCGGGCTGCTTCTTCACGAAGGTGGAGACCCAGACCGAGGGGACGAAGAAGGGCGAGCCGACGGGGTTGCCGTCAGCGCCGGTGGTGCTGGCGGCCAGATAGTCGAAGGTGGCGCCGACCGGCAAGCCGTACCAGAGCCGCTTGCCGTGGGTGTCGCGGGGGCCGTCCCAGATCTTCCGGACGACTTCGGCGTCGGCGGCGGTGATCGTGATCTCCTTGCCGTCGCAGACCACCTTGGTGCCGATCAGGCGGCGGGGGTCGAAGTCGCAGCGGTCCGGGTTGCCGATCAGGCCGTCGGTGATGCCGTCCAGCTTGTCGCAGGCCTTGACGGCCGCGGTGTTGAAGGCGTCGAACTCGCAGGTGGTCGGGTAGGTCTTGGTCTCGTTCATGACCACCTGGGGCCAGAGCGTCGCGACCTCGAACTGGTTCCAGTTGATGCCCGGGGCGTCGGCGTTGATGCCGTCGAAGTCGGTGGGATACCGCTGGGCCTCCATGTACCCCTGGCGTCCGCCGGTGGAGCAGCCGTTCCAGTACGAGTAGTCGGCGGGCTTGCCGTAGACGTCGGCGATGACCTGCTTGGCCACCAGGGCCATCTCGTGGGCGGAGCGGGAGGAGAAGTTCTCCAGCAACGCCTTGTTCAGGGTGCCGTCCGCCTGCAGGGCCCAGCTGACGTCCAGGCCGTTGCTGACGCCGGCGTCAGTGGTCGCCACCGCGTAGCCCTGCTTGACCTGCGCGGCCACGGCGCCGAGGTCGCCTGCCTGGTAGGCGGCGCCGCCGACGGCCTGGAAGCGGCCGTTCCAGCCGGCGGACGGGAGCCACACCGAGACCTTGGCGTGGTCGTCGGCGCCGGGGTGGGTCAGGGTGACGGTCACTTCGCAGTGCGCGGGCACGTCCGGCACCGAGTAGCCGCCCAGCGGGGGCGGACCGGGAACCAGGTAGGAGCCGGCCGGGACGTCGACCGCCGTCACCGACTCCACCGCGGTGCCCTCGGGGGCCGGCACGGTGAAGGACGAACAGGTGAAGCCGGTGCCGGTGGCCTTCGAGGCCGCCGAACCGTTCAGGGCGTTGTAGGTGTCCGCTGAGGCGCTCACCGGGAGGTAGGCGGCGGCCGCGACCGGCACGGCGGCCACGACTGTCAGAAGCCGTCGTTTCATGATTCTCCTTTGGGAAGGGGGATGCGGATACAGATGGGGATGGGGATGCACGCCGGACGAGGCGGCGATTTCACTGTGGCCAACGCTCTTACGCGGTCACATCAGTCAGCTGACGCTCAGTAGAGGCCCGAACTGGAGTCCGCCGCGGAATTCGGTGACGAGGGCGGTGCTCCGGTGCCGTCGCCAACTCCGGCATCTGGCGGCCACACCGATCCGCCACGTGGCGTCCGACCGGTTGTAGACGTCGTAGGCGGTGGCCAGGCTCAGCTTCCTGCGAAAACCCGCACCGCACTTGCCGCACGTGTTCTGCGCTGTCGCGAACTCGTACGCCTGGCGCGTGATCCACAGGTCGACTTCGGTCGGGGTGGATTCGGCAGGCGGCTGCGGCTCCGACGAACGGGGCGAGCCGTAGTACATCGCGCAGTAGGCCTCAATGAGCATCCATTCCATGCCGCTACGTTCTCCCGGCGGCCCGGGGGCCCGAGCCCGTGGGAACCCCTGGCCCGGGCACACCAGGGGTGGGCCAGTGGTGGGGCCGACCCGGGCCGCACGTTGAGGTGAGAAGGCGCAGTTCGACGCGCTGTGCGAGACTTTCCCCCTGGTTCGGAACCGGTTCCGGGAGATCAAGATGCTGTTCGGGCGGCGCGCCGAGTGCGCGAGGCTGGATGCGTTGGTGAAGTCGATGCGCGAGGGGCGCAGCGACGTCCTCGTCATGCTCGGCGAGGCGGGCGTCGGGAAGACCGCTCTGCTCGACCACGCGCTGCAGTCCGCGTCGGACGTGCAGATCCTGCGGGTCTCCGGGGTGGAGTCCGAGATGGAGCTGCCCTACGCGGCGCTCAGCCAGCTCGGCCTGCCGCTGCTGGACGGCATCGACCGGCTGCCGGCCCCGCAGGCCGAGGCGCTGGCGACGACGTTCGGGCTGAAGGCCGGCGAGACCCCGGGGCCGTTCCTGGTCGGCCTCGGCATGCTCAACCTGCTCGCGGAGGCGGCGCGGGAGCGTCCGCTGCTGTGCGTGGTGGACGACGCGCACTGGCTCGACGACGCCTCGGCGCAGGTGGTGGCCTTCGTGGCGCGCCGGCTGCGGACCGAGTCGGTGCTGCTGCTGATCGCCAGCCGCCACGCGGTGCCCAGCATGCGCGGACTGACCGAGCTGACGGTCCAGGGCCTCGGGCCCGAGGCCGCGCAGCAGCTGCTGAACTCGGTCGTGCGCTGGCCGCTCGACGACGGCGTGCGCGCCGCGCTGCTGGCCGAGGCCCGGGGGAACCCGTTGGCGCTGCTGGAACTGCCGCTCGCCTCGCCGGACCGGCTGGCTGGCGGTTTCGGTCTGCTGGAGGCGACGGCCTTGTCCGGCCGGATCGAGGAGAGCTTCCGCCGCCGCGTCTCCGAACTGCCTGCCGACTCGCAGGAACTGTTGCTGCTCGCCGCCGCCGACTCGGCCGGCGACCCGGTGCTGATATGGCGGGCCGCCGCCGCACTCGGCTTGAGCCCCGAGGCCGGGAGCGCCGCCGAGGAAGCGGATCTGCTGACCATCGGCGTGCGGATCGCGTTCCGCCACCCGCTGGTGCGCTCCGCCGTCTACCGCTCGGCGGCGGCCGAGGACCGGCGCCGAGTACACCGGGCGCTGGCCGAGGCGACGTCCCAGGAGGCCGATCCGGACCGGCGGGCCTGGCATCTCGCGCACGCCGCCGAGAACCGGGACGAGAAGGTCGCCGCCGAACTGGAGTCCTCGGCCGGCCGGGCCCAGGCCCGCGGCGGACTGGCCGCGGCGGCGGCGTTCCTGGAGCGCGCGGCCTCGTTGACCGCCGACCCCGAGCTGCGCGCCGAACGCGAACTCGCCGCGGCCCGCAACAAGGTCCACGCCGGCGCCCCGGACGGGGCGCGGGTCCTGCTCGACAAGGTGGAGTCCGGTCCGGCCGACGATCTGCGAGCGGCACACGTCGGGCAACTGCGTGGCCATCTCGCGTTCGTCACCGGCGACGTCGCCATGGCGCCGGTGCTGTTGCTGGAGACGGCGCAGCGCTTCGAGCGGCTCGATCCGGTCCTGGCGCGCGAGACGTACCTGGACGCCATCACCTACGCGCTCCTGGCCGGCCGGTTCGCCGACCGCGCCACCGTGACCGAGGTGGCCGCCGCCGCGATGGCGGCGCCCGCGCCGGGCCGGGAGCCGCGGCCGCAGGACCTGCTGCTCGACGCGTTCGCCGTACTGTTCACCGAAGGCCACGCCAAGGGCACGCCGCTGGTGCGCCGGGCCCTGGACGCCTTCCGGCGCGACGAACTGCCGGCCGCCGAGGCGCCGCGCTGGCTGGCGATCGCCGGCCACGGCACGTACGAGATCTGGGACGACGAGGCGTGGGAGGCGGTCGCCGGCCTGAACCTGCGCCACACCCGGGACAGCGGCGCGCTGGTCATGCTGCCGGTCGCGCTCACCCAGCGGATCGCGGCCCACCTGCACGCCGGGCAGTTCAAGGCGGCCGCCGCGCTGCTGGAGGAGTCCGAGGCCGTCGCCGAGGCGACCGGGATCGCCCGGCCCGCCTACGACGCGGCGTCGGTGGCGGCCTGGCGCGGCGACCAGGCCCGGGCGGCGGAGCTGATCCGGGCCGTGGAGACCACGGCGGCCGAGCGCGGCGAGGGCGTCGGCTTCACGCTGGTCCATTACACGAACGCGGTGCTGCAGAACGGCCTCGGCCGCTTCGCGGAGGCCCGGAACGCCGCGGCCCTGGCCACCGCGAACGGCCACGAGACCGCGTTCGCGTCCTGGGCCCAGGCCGAACTGGTCGAAGCGGCGATCCGCAGCGGCGACCGCGCACAGGCGGAGCAGGCGGTCGAGCGGCTGGCACGGACCACGACCCCGAGCGGGACGGAGTGGGCCCTGGGGATCGAGGCGCGCTCGCGGGCCCTGATCAGCGACGGCACCGCCGCCGACGAGCTCTACCGCGAGGCGGTCGACCGGCTCGGGCGCAGCCGCGGCGCGGTCGCGCTGGCCCGGGCGCACCTGGTCTACGGCGAGTGGCTGCGCCGCGAGGACCGGGACCTGGAAGCGCGCGGACAGCTCAGCACGGCGCACGACCTGTTCCAGGAGATCGGCGCCGAGGCGTTCGCCGAGCGGACGAGGCTGGAGCTGGCCGCGTGCGGCGTGGCGGTCGCGCAGCCGGCGACCGAGCGGACCGTCGAGCTCACCGGACAGGAGCGGCAGATCGCGCGGCGGGCCCGGGACGGGCGCTCGAACGCGGAGATCGGGGCCGAGCTGTTCCTCAGCGCCCGCACCGTCGAATGGCATCTGCGGAAGGTGTTCGTGAAGCTGGGGATCAGCTCACGGCGCGAGCTGCGGACGGCGTTGCCGGCGTAGGTGATCGGGCGTCGTCTGATCCGGGCGGTGGCCGCGCTGCTGAGCGCACCTGCCTGGGCTGTTCGAGGTTCGGGTCGGTGGTTTGGTGATGGTGGCTTGGTGTCGTGCCTGGCTTGGTGTGGTGATGGTGGCGGCTTGGTCCGTGGGTTGAAAGTCAAAGGCTTATTACGACCTTCGGCCATGGTGTTGAAAGCTCGCTGGGAATCGCAGTTCGTTGCCGCTTATCCGGGAACGTCGGCGGCTGTCGGCAGCGTGTAGTGGTTGCGTAAAGTCAAAAACAGGCGCCTCCGGCGAGGGCCTCAGCTCTGGGGGATCACAACCCCCCGCGCGGGC
>NZ_BAAAQM010000042.1:0-95246 GCF_039531675.1 Catenulispora subtropica | reverse complement strand
CACAACAGCAACCCGCCGACGCTCCACAGCACCACACCCACAACCACCACGCCCACGCCCACGCCCACGCCCACGCCCAACCGCAGCGAACCGCGAACCGACCCCCGAAAGACCAACGCGGCGTGCACTAGGGGACGCGGACCGGCTGCGAACCGAGGCGTCGAAAACGCCTGGGCGGCCGGGTGCGATACGGGCACCCGGCCGCCCGGCAACCCGGCCACCGGCCAACCGACCACCCGGCAACCCGGCCGTCTCCGCGTGACGGCCTCAGCCCGCGGGCGTCGGCTCCACGGACCGCTGCGTGCGGCGTTCCCGGATCAGCGCGAGCAGGGTCACCGCGAGCAGCCCGCCGACCACCGCCGCGGCGCCGGACGCACCGCCCTCCCGCATGTCCGTGTAGTCCCACTGCATGACGAATCGGCCGACGACGAGCGACCCGAAGGTGGCGAAGGCGACGACGGTGGTGGCCAGCGGCCAGACCGGTGACCGCCATCCGAGGACGGCGACGACGAGGAACACCGCGCTGGTCAGGACCAGCGCCACCCGGGTGTCGGGGACCATCCAGTTCCCCACCCAGAGCACGTGGAACACCCTCTGCCCGAGGCGATGCGGGTTGGAGTTGACCCAGGTGCGGGGGTCTCTGAGGGCGAGCGCGAACACCCCGAGCGCGACCGCGGCGACGCCGCCGGCCGGCACGAGCCACCCGCCGCGGACCCGCCGTGCGGCGGCGCCGCGAGCGAGCAGGACGGCGAGCGTCGTGACCGCCACCAGGAGGAGTTGCTCGCGCGCCATGTCGGCCTTGGTGTCCAGGTCGGTGGCGGCGAACACCAGCTCTCCGAGGGCCAGGAGGCGGGCGGCGGACCACCAGCCGACGGTCACCAGGGCGAAGATCAGCAGCCACAGCGCGGGCAGTTCTCTGTGCAGCGTCGTGAGGACGCTGTACCGAAGCTCCCACGTGTTGTCCTTCCGGCGGTGTGGCTCGGGCCAGCCGGTGAACAGCGTGTGGCGGTAGAGCTTGACCATCACCGCCTCGTTGACCCCGTTGAGCGCGAGCACCGCCGCGCCGAGGAAGGCGATCGCCCGCGCCGTCTCGCCGAACCGCGAAGCCCTGTGCTCCCCGCCGTCCGCCCCGGCCGCGCGGAAACGCGTCCGCGCCGACAATCCGGCCAGGCTCAAGGCCTCCCGGGCCTCCGGCCACCGCCGCTGCTCCCCCGCCCCTTCCATCAACGCGCCCAGAAGCTCCTCCCCGCGCGACTGCCGGTAGTGCTTCGGCAACATCCGCAAAAGCCTGCGATAGCGCCGCTCCAAGATCTCGCTCATGCCATGCCTCCCCGCGGGGCGCGCTGAATCGTCCCCCGCCTGCGCAGCCGTTCCAACGCCACGGAGGCCTGCCGGGACAGCCGCTCGGCCTCCTCGGCCAGGACCCGCGCCCCGGCGTCGGTGAGGCGGTAGTAGCGGCGCAGGCGCCCGGAGACGGTCTCCTCACGGTCCAGGACCAGCAGCCCCTCGCCGGACAGCCGGTCCAGCGCGCCGTAGAGGGTGCCCACGCGCAGCTGGGTCCGGCCGTCCGACAGGCGCCCGACCTCCTGGATGATCCCGTAGCCGTGCAAGGGTCCGTCGACGAGCGCGGTGAGGATCTGGAACGTCTGCTCCGTCCTGCTACTCGAGGAACTCACGGTCGATATATATCGCCTGCCGAGCTATAGGAGCAAGCGTCTGCGCCAGCCCGGCCGCGCCGCCGACCAGGACCACGGTGCGCACGCCGAGGCCCGCCAGGTCGTCGAGCAGCGAGGCCTCGTCGGCGAGCAGCACGGCGACCGGGCCGACGGGGTCGGCATCGCGTGCGTCCGTCACCCCCGGCTCACCGGACACCCCGGAGAGCGCCGAGGCGCCCGGCGCACCGGAGACACCGGAGACACCGGAGACACCGGAGACACCAGAGGCACCAGGCGCCCCCGCCGCCCCCGCTGTCCCGGACCCGCCCGCCTGCCGCACCACCAGCGCCGCCTGCCGCGGCGCCGACACCGTCCCGCCGGCCACGAGCTGGATCCAGCCGGCCACGTCGGCCGACTTCACCTGCACCCGGACCCGCTGGAAGGCCGCGGCGTCCAGACCGCCGTAGCCGTGGCGCAGCACCCCGTCGTGCACGCCCTCGGAGACGATCAGGCCGACCGCCGCCTGGCTGCCGGCCATGGCCTCCCGCAGCGGCTGGGCGTCGACCAGGCGGAAGGCCAGGTTGACGTCGTAGCCGGCGTAGCCGTGCGCGTCGTGGTGCACCTCGCCGGCGTGCACCGCCACCCGCAGCCGGAAGCGCTGGCGCGGGGCCCGCTGGGCGTTGCCGCGCTCCAGCAGCTCGCCGAGCCGGGACGGCAGCTTGCCGAGCAGCAGGACCTTGGAGACGTCCGCGGAGACGAAGATGAGCACACCGTCCCCCCGGTCCTCCCGCACGGTCTGCCGCCACGGGATTCCGGAATCCTCGAATGCGTCGCGCAGGGTGCGGTAAAGCGCGTCGCGAATTGCGAGCTGATCGACGTTGTCCCTGTCCGGCCGCGTGAACGAGACCACGTCCACGACGACGATCGACCGGTGGGTGGGCAGATTGTTGACGGTTTGGGGAAGTGGGTGGTGGCTGATCGGCTGCGCATCCCGTCCGTGGAAGCGGCGTGGCGTCCTACCTGCGCGACTACGCGGTTCCCGCGGCGGGTTCATGAGAACAGGTCCTTGATAGTGACCCTCCGTGCCCCCCGACATGTATCGCAAGATACTCCGATGCGCAAGAGTTCCGCACCAGGAATTCCACCGGTGCGTTCGCGGATCCGTTCACCAATTACGGTATCGGCGGGCACCCACAAAAACGGGTTTCCGAGCGGTCCCGGGGGCTTCCCGGAGACCGCGCGGACTCAGCGCAGACGCCCGTCGTGGGCTATCTCCTCCAGCGCCTTCTCGTCGAGGACGAGGATGCGCTGGCGCGCGCTGCGGATCACCCCGGCCTCGCGCAGCGTGCGCAGCGACCGGGCCAGAGCGGGCACGCTGACGCCGGCCCAGCAGGCGATCTCCTCCTGGGTGAACACCGGCCGGTCCTGCCCGGCACCGGCGTAGGAGTGGATCTCCAGCAGCTTGTCGGCGACCGCGCCGAGCGCGACCGAGCCGTGCAGCTGGGTGCGGTGCCGGTCGGCGTCGTGCAGACGGTCGGCGAGGATCCGGAACAAGGCCCGGGCGATGGAGGGGGTGCGCTCGGCGAGGTCCATGAAGGCCTCGCCGCTCATCCCGCGCGCCTCGACGGTGCTGCGGGCCTTGACGGTGGCGCTGCGCGGCCGGTCGGACAGGCTGGCCAGCTCCCCGACGACGTCGCCGGGGCCGCGGACGGCGAGGATGCGGGTGGCGCCGGCGGAGCTGTGCTGGATGACCGACACCCACCCGGACTGGATGAAGAACACGCGGTGCGTGTCCTCGCCTTCCCCGGTCAGCGAGTCGCCCGTCCGGAAGGCCTGGTAGACCGACCGTGACCGGATCTCCTCGGCTGCCATAGCGTCGAGGAGATCCCAGAACCGCCACCCGTCGTCACGCGCCATTCCTCGGAAGATAATCGAGCCCCGCCCCCACGCAAAGCTCGGCCCCCGAGCAACGGCCGCGGAGCAACGGAGCCCCCCGTGGCCCCGCCGTTCCCCCGCAGCGCCCGATGGTCCCCCGTGTACCCCCGAAGACCCCCGTTCCCCACCCCGCCGCGCCCGCAGCTCCCCCCGCGTCACCATCCCCGGCAGCCGCACGCCGCCAAGGGCTCGCACCCCTTGCGACGCACACACGACCACCCGGCGGACCCGGATCTCCCCCCTCCGCAGGCGCGACGAGAACCATCCTCGACTTTCCCGACAGAGGCTTCCACGTCATCTGATAGGAACAGCGAGTATGACGCCGGTCACTCCGGCTAGTGGGGAATCCGCTTCAGAAGAACACCGACCGGCGCTGCAGCAGCAGCCGGTACAGCGTGTCCTGGATCGTCTCGCGCACCTGGTCGGTGAGGTCGAACACGAGCATCGGGTCGTCCGCCGCCCCGGCCTCGTACCCGGTGGTGGGGATCGGCTCCCCGAACGCGATGTGCCACTTCGTCGGCAGCGGCACCAGGCCGAGCGGACCCAGCAGCGGGAACGTCGGCGTGATCGGGAAGTAGGGCAGCCCGAGCAACCGCGCCAACGGTTTCAGGTCGGCGATCTTCGGATAGATCTCCTCGGCCCCGACGATGGACACCGGGATGATCGGCACCCCGGTCCGCAACGCGGCCGAGACGAAGCCCCCGCGCCCGAACCGCTGCAACCGGTACCGTTGCGAGAACGGCTTCCCGACACCCTTGAAGCCCTCCGGGAACACCGCGACCACCTCGCCGCCCCGCAGCAGCCGCTCGGCGTCCGGGGTGCACGCCAGCGTGTGCCCCATCTTGCGGGCCACCTCCCCGACGAAGGGCAGCGTGAAGACCAGGTCGGCGGCCAGCATCCGCAGATGCCGCCGGGCCGGGTGGTGGTCCAGCAGCGCGACCTGGGTCATCAGCGCGTCGATCGGCACGGTCCCGGAATGGTTGGCGACGATCAGGGCGCCACCCTCACTCGGCACGTTCCCGATGCCCGAGACCTCGACGCGGAAGTACTTCTCATAGAGCGGGCGCAGCACGTTCATCAGCACGGAGTCGTTCAGATCGGGATCGAACCCGAACTCGTCGACCTCGTACTCGCCGTTCAGCCGCCGCCGCAGGAACGCCAAGCCCCGCGCGGCTTTCTCCTCCCAGCCCTCCTGCGACTCCTCGCCCACCTCAGTACCCCTTCGTCCAGCCGGGCACCACCGGCTTCAGGCCGATCGCCTCGGCATGGGCGCGCAACGCCTCGGCCGTGGTGTGCTCGGGCTCCCAGCCCAACCGGGCCTTGAGCCGCGCCGTGTCCAGCACCCGCCCGTAGCGCACCAGCGCCACCTGGTCGGGAGTGAAGTCGGCGATGCCGGCCCGCCTTATGAGGGCGCCGAAGAAGCCCGAACCGAAGGACACCACCGGGAGCGTCGGACGCCCCAGCCTCCGCGCGATCTGCGACAGCAGCATGGCGCCGTCCCCGGCGACGTTGTAGGTGCCCGGGTGGGCGCCGACGGCGGCCAGCACCAAAGCCCGCACCGCGTCGTCAATGTGGACGAACTGCAGGCGCGGGTCGTAGCCCAGCACCGTGGGCACCACGGGCATGGTGAGGTAGTCCAGCAGCGGGGAGGCGACGCCCGGCCCGGCGAAGGGCGCGAAGCGCAGTACCGACACCGCGACATCGGGCCGCCGCCGGGCGAACCCGCGCACGTACCCCTCCGCCTCGGCCACGTCCTTGCCGTAGCCCGAGGTCGGCGGCTGATGTACAGGGGTGTCCTCGGCGAACAGAGCGGGATCCCGCGGCGCACACCCGTAGACGGCGCCACTGGACTTGACCACGAGCCGCTTCAGTCCCGGCGCCTTCGAACAGGCGGCCAGCAACTGCATCGTGCCGATGACATTGCGTTCCTTCATCGCCGCCCGTCCACCGGCCAGCGAAGGCCGGGGCTCCAGCCCCAGGTGGACGACGGTGTCCGGATCCGCGTCGGCGATCAGCCGCGCGATGGCGGGCGACCCCGAGGCGTCAGCGCCGTCGGCGCCCGCGACGAACCGCACCGGCTCCTGCACCCGCAGCGCCTCGACGACGGACCGCCCCAACCGGCTGTCCGCACCGATCACCAGCACGCGCCGGCCCCGCCGCGGACCACCGTCCACCCGAGTCCGACCCGCACCGCTCATGCCGCGGCCAACCCCCCGCGCGCCGGGCTACTTCTTCTTGTTACGACGCTGGATACGCGTCTTCTTGAGCAGCTTGCGGTGCTTCTTCTTGGCCATACGCTTACGGCGCTTCTTGATGACTGAGCCCACTGAAGGTGCCCTCGCTCACTTGTGACGGGATTCGCGACTGGCCCAGGGTACCTGGTCACCGCCCCCCGCCACCAAACAGCCCCAGAGCCCACCGAAAAGGCACCCACCGGCGCCCCCACCACCGCCATCGACCAGCGAGCCCGCGCCGCCCTACATGCCGTCCGCCACATAAGCGTCCCGCAGGTACTCCTGCACAGCCTGCTCGGGCACCCGGAACGACCGGCCCACCCGCACAGCAGGCAACTCCCCGCTGTGCACCAGTCGGTAGACCGTCATCTTGGACACCCTCATCACCTGGGCGACCTCGGCGACCGTGAGGAACTTGACCTCGGAGAGCCGCGCGGCGTCGCCGCCCGTGCGAGCGCTCCCGTGCATGTCGGATATCTCAGAAGCCATGTTATGAGGATAGGGGTGGATGATACATATGGGGAAGAGGATGCGGCATTCGTGTGATTTGCGGACTGTTACATCTGGGGTGAGCAGTTACCCGGCACCGGGAACGGCATGCATGAAGCCGGTCCTGCCAGCGGGAGCACGACCCGAGGAGCCGCACGATCGGCAGCCGGGAGACGCGGCCCTTGACTGGCCGACCGGCGAGCTGCAACTTGTCCGCCCACCACCCCACACAGGACACAGACCACCCTGCCGGCCCAAAGCCGCCTACGAGCTGCGACTTCCGGCGGGCTTTCACCACACCGACCGAAGGTCGTATAAGGCCTTTAAAACCCCCAGACAGACCGCACGGCAACAGCTCAGCTGCCGGAAACCAGCCCCGCCCGCTCCAGCACATACCGCACCATCGGCGCATAGTGCCGCGGCGCGATCCCGTCATCCAACGGCACCGCCACCTGCACCACGCCCTCCGCCTCCCCCACGAACAGCGCCGGATCGTTCGAATCGGCGAACCCGATCGCGTCGATGCCCGCCTGGCCCGCTCCGCCGCACCACCCGTGGTCGGCGACCACCAGGTCCGGCAGTGGCTCGCCGTCCCCCGCCAGCGACGCCAGGGCCGCCCGGATCGGCCTCGCCGAGTGTGTGTGGACCAGGGATCCGCCCTCGGCCATCACCCCCACGCCGCCGAAGTAGGCGATCGACCGTCGCTTCCGGCCCACTTGCGCTGAGGCCTGATACGACCACCCGGCCCCGGCCTCTATCACTTCGCACCCCGCGTCCCGCAGCGCCGCCGCGAACGCCAGGTGCACGGCCAGCAGTGTGCTGGGATGTCCCGTGGCCAACAGCACCCGCTGGCGCCGCTCGCCCGCCTCGCCCAACCGCTCCGCGAAGCGGTCCAACGCCGCGACCGTCAGATCGACGTCGATGTGGTCCTGGCCCGACCGGTACTTCGGATCGCCCGAGACTCCCACCCGGTCGGCCATCAGCTTGATGACATCGCCCAGCTTCCACACCCGCTCGGGCTCCAGCCCGAACAGGTGGTACGGATCCCGCTCGGCGAACATCGCGTACTTCCGCAGGTTGTCCTCCCGCGGCGTCGCGACGGCGCCGGCGATGCGATGGGTGAGCAGGTGGTCGCGGAGTTCCTCGCGACCGGCTTCCTGACGCCCCAGCCCCTCGCGCCCGGCTCCCCCACGACCCCCGAGCTCACGGCTGCCGAACTCGTTACGCGAAGACGACCCCTCCCCCATGGAAGGCTCGTCATGCGAAGACGACCCCTCCCCTGCGGGAGGTTCGTCGGAGGCGGAGGCGGCGTTCATGAAAAGAAAGTAGCTACTCCGTGCGCAACGCGACCACAGGATCGAGTTTTCCAGCGCGTCTCGCCGGCATGACGCCGAAGAAAACACCCACCGCCGCCGACACCCCGAACGCCAGCACGATCGACCACCACGCCAGCACCGCCGGCAGCGGTGAGAACGCCGACAACGTGAACGACGCCCCGATCCCCAGGCCGATCCCTATCAACCCGCCGATGCTCGTCAGCATCACGGCCTCCAACAGGAACTGTGCCAGCACGTCCCGCTGTCTCGCCCCCAGCGCCTTGCGGAGCCCGATCTCCTTCGTCCGCTCGCGGACCGACACCAACATGATGTTCGACACACCGACGCCGCCCACCAGGAGCGAGATCCCCGCGATCGCCGCGAGCACCAGTGTCAGCAGGGACAGGATCCGCCCGATGGTGCCGAGGATCTGCGTCTGCGACACGGCCGTGAACTCGTCGCCGCGGTACTTGCGCTTCAGCGCGTCGACCATCTTCGCCCCGGTCGCGTCCACCTGCCCCGGGGACTCGGCCTTCGTCGCGAAGCCGGTGATCGTCTGCATCCCGAACAGCCGCTGAGCCGCCGTCACCGGGATGTGGACCTCGGCGTCCGGGCTCACCCCGAACGCGCCGCCCTTGGCCTTGAACACGCCGATCACGCGGAACTCCACGCCCGCCATCGTCACCTGGCGGCCCACCGCGTCGGCCCCGGGGAACAGGGCGTGCGCCGCGTCCGGGCCCAGCACGATGACCCGCCGGGCCGTCGAGATGTCGGCCTTGGAGACGTACCGCCCCTTCTCCACCGGCCGGTCGAAGACCTCCACGACGTTGCTCGTCGTGCCCTGGACCGTCGCGTAGAACGTGTTGGTCCCGGCGCGCATCGTCTCCGCGGACGTCAGGGCGACGGCCACCGCGTCGGGGCGTCCGAGCACGCGGTCCAGGTAGTCGGCGTCCGACAACTGCAACCGCGACAACGCCGGCTGCGTCCCGAACTGGAACTTGCCCGGGGCGACGAACACGATGTTCGACCCCAGCCCCTCCACCTCGGACGTGACGAGCTGTTTGGCGCCGCCCCCGATGGCGACCAGCACCACCACCGCCGCCACGCCGATCACCACGCCCAGCATCGTCAGCAGCGACCGCAGACGGTTGGCCCGCAACGCGTCGAGCGCGACCCGGAACGACTCGGTGAACCTCATGGCGCGACCCCCGCCGTCTCCTCGATCAGGCCGTCCCGCACCCTGATGATCCGCCTGGCCCGCGCGGCGATCTCGGCCTCGTGCGTCACGAGCACCACCGCGACGCCCCGCTCCTTGTTCAGCCGCTCGAGGATCGCCATCACCTCGTCCCCGTTGACCGTGTCGAGGTTCCCCGTGGGCTCATCGGCCAGCAGCACCGCCGGCTCCCCCACCAGAGCCCGCGCGATCGCGACCCGCTGCTGCTCGCCACCGGACATCTGCGTGGGCTTGTGCGTCAGCCGATGGCCGAGGTTGACCGCCTCCAGCGCCTCGGCCGCCCGGGTCCTGCGCTCCGCACGCCGCACGCCCCGGTAGACCAGCGGCAGCGCGACGTTCTCCAGAGCCGTGGTCCGCGGCAGCAGCTGGAAGGACTGGAACACGAACCCGATCGTCTGGTTCCGCAGCTCGGCCAGTTCGCTGTCGTTGAGGGAGGACACGTCCCGGCCCCGGATGAGCAGCGTTCCGGACGTCGGCCGGTCCAGGCAGCCCAACAGGTGCATCAGCGTGGACTTCCCCGACCCCGAGGGCCCGGTGATCGCCGCGTAGTCGCCCTCTTCGATGGTCAGCGAGACGCCACGCAACGCGTCCACGGAGACCCCGTCCATACGATACGAACGGGTGATCCCAACGGCCTCTATCTCGGCCATGGCCTTACAGCTTCTGCCCGTCGTGGACCTTGTCGGCCCCGGCGGTCACGATCACGTCCCCTTCGTTGAGCCCGCTGGCGATCTCCACCGAAGCATCACCCTGCGCCCCCAGACGGACCACATGCCGGTGAGCGACGTTCGCCGTCACCAGCCACACGATGTCCTGGTCCCCGTCATGGACGACCGCCGCCGCCGGCACGGCCAGCACGTGCTGTTTGTCGGCCACCTTGAGGTCCGCGACCGCGCTCATCCCCGCCCGCGGCGTCGGCGCCGGCGATCCGTCCCCGAGCGTCCCGCCCTGCAGCGAGAGCCGAACCCGATACGTCACCCCGCCCCGGCTGGACGACTGCCCCTGGCTGTCCACCGACAACACCGTCGCCGGATACCTCGCGTCGGGCACCGCGTCCAACTGCACGTCCGCCGTGACCCCCGGCGCCACCTTCAGGATCGACGTCTCGTCGACCTGCGCCGTCAAGGTCAGCGCCGACGAATCCGTCAGCACCAACAGCGGCGCGCCGGAATCGACCGGCGACCCCTGCGAGATCACCGTGTCGTTCCCCGACCCCGACGATCCGCCGGAACCTCCACCGCTCGCCGCCCCGAGGCTCCCCGCCGCCCCGGCCAGCGACCCGAGATTCCCTCCCAACTGCGACAGCACCGAGGAGACGTCGACGCCGGACGCCCCGCCGCCTCCGATCCCGCTCCGCAGCGAAACCGTTCCCGAGATCGCCGCCTTCACCGTGAGCGAGTCGACCGTCTTCTGCGCGATGGCCACAGCCGCCTGGGTCTGCGTCCGCTGGGCGTCGCCCAGCGACCCCAGCACATCCGACACCGAAGCGAACCCCTTGTTGAAGTTCCCGATGGTGTTCCGCACGTCCGCCGACGCCGTCGCATAATCGTTGCGCGCACTGGATATCTGGCTCAGGATCGATGCCTTCACCGTGGGATCGGCGATCTGGTCCGCCGTGGCCTGCGCCGCGTCGAACGCCTTCTTCGCGTTCGTGTCCGCCAGCGACTGCGACCGGGTGAAGTCGACGACGCTCGACCCGCCCGCCGAACCGTTCTTGCCCTGCGACGCCGCCTGGGCGTCCGCCGCCTTCGCCGCGTCCAGCTGTGCCTTCGCCTCCGGCGAGTCGATCCGCACCAGTGCCTGTCCGGCGTCGACGTGCTGTCCGTCGCCGACCATCAGCTGCGCCACCGAGCCGGCGGCCGCGGCGTCGACCGTGATCTGCGCCTTGGGCGTCACCGTCGCGGGCGCCTCGACGATCTCGGCCACCGGCCCGTATCCGACCGCGGCCTTGGTGATCCCCGAGTCGCCGCCACCGCCGCAGCCACTGAGGCCGACGGCCAGGAGCGAACTGACGAGGACCCCCGCCATCACCGTGCCTTGTTTGGTCACGAACCCAATGTAGGTACCGTTTCCGCGCCGCCGACGGCCGGGGTCGCCTGGCCGCCGACGGCCTTCGGCACGCGGCGCGGATCGAACGCGAACGCCAGCACGATGATCAGCGCGATCATCACCATCGGCACCGCCATGCCCTCACGGTGCGACACGCCGGCGCCCCACAATCCGGTCACCAAGGGCGCACCGAGCAGGAATCCGAGGTAGTTGAAGACGTTGATGCGCGCGACCGCGACTCCCGATCCGGCCGGATCGTTGGCGTGCGCCGTCGTGAACGCCTGCGGGACCAGCGGAGAAAGACCGAGGCCGGCTATCAGGAATCCGGCCAGCGCCATGTACGGGCCCGCCGCGGCGACCACGATCACGAACCCGAGCGCACACACCACCGCCCCGGCCCGCACCACCTTCACGCCCCCGTAGCGCTGGACCAGCAGGTCCCCACGCAGACGGCCCACCACCTGTCCCAGTGTGTAAGCGCCGACCACCAGACCCCCGAAGGTGTCGGAGGACTTCAAGCCCTTGGTCAGGTACACGCTGCCGGCATTGGTGACGCTGGACTCGCCGATATAGGCGAGGGTCATCACGAGGCAGAGCAGAAGCATCGGCCGCCAGGGCACGGATGGCAGCTTCCCGTCTGCGTCCTTGACGACCGTCTCGTCGCGCAGGTTCCGCAGCAGTATCGGCCCGGCGTAGAGCGTCGCCGCGATCCCGACCGCCGCGCCGGCCAGATAGATCACGCTCAGGTGCCAGCCCGCGGCCGACCCGAGCGCGCCCCACGACGAGCCGACGATCGCCCCGGCCGCCCACAGGCCGAAGAACGACAGCACGATCGACCGGCCGTAGCGCCGTTCCAGCCCGCACGCCTGCATGTTCATCGTCGCGTCGGCCGCGCCGACCGCCAGCCCGAACAGCATGAGGATCGGCATCGCCTGCCACAGGTTGCGCGCGTGCGGCACCGCGATCAGCACGCCGATCACCGTCGGTTCCGCCACCCGCAGGACGACGGCCGACGTCGTCCACCGCATCGCCGTCCCGGCCAGCAGCGAGCCGACGCCCGCCAGCACCGGCACCACCGCGAGCAGCACCGCCAGCGTGCCGTCGTCCAGTCCCAGTTGTTTCTGGATGACCGACACCTTCGACGTCAGCAGCGAGAACGCGAACCCCTGCACCCCGAAGAACACAGAAGTCGCAACCCGGTTGCGGACCAGACCACTCGCCACTACCTCCGACATGCGGGCAGCGTAGGCGACGTGATCTTCCGTGGGAAGGGGTTGCGTGGTTCCGCCCCGGGCGCGGGTGTAACGTGCGGAAAGTGCCAGACGACGCGGTGATCGGATGCGTGGGCGTGCTGCACGTCGGTACGCGCGGCCAGCGGGGGCCCGGCGAGGTGGTGGTGCAGGTGCGCGGCGGCAGCGAGGCTTTCCTGGCCTGGTCGGAGGAGCCGCTGGCGAAGGGCACCCAGGTCCTGGTCGTGGAGTCCCGCGGAGCCCGTGCGGTGGACGTGGTGGCGTTCCCCGACCCCGAAGACCCGCTGGACGCGCTGGACCGGCTGTGAACGCGCAACCCTGAACGTCCACTCCAGCTCACGGGAAGAAGGCTGACCAGCATGCTCGGCTACAAGGTCCCCTCCCCCGACGAGGCGATGCTCATCTCCGGCGGGCGCCGGGGGCAGGGCGGGGCCCCGTTCCGGGTCGTCACCGGCCACGGCAAGTTCGTGCTCCCGATATTCCGCAAGACCCGCTTCCTGACCCTGTCCATGCAGGAGGCGGAGGTCTCCGAGACCTGCGTGACCAAGCAGGGGATCTCCCTGACCGTGAAGGCGGTCATCGCGTTCAAGGTCGGCAACGACGTCGAGAGCATCGTCAACGCCGGACAGCGCTTCCTGTCCGACCAGGACCAGATGTCCACGCTGACCGCCCGCATCTTCGCCGGCCACCTGCGCTCCATCATCGGCTCGATGACCGTGGAGGAGATCGTCACCGAGCGCCAGAAGCTGGCCGAGGAGGTGCTGGACACCTCCAAGTCCGAGATGGCCAAGATCGGCCTGATCGTCGACTCGCTGCAGATCATGTCGATCGACGACATGCAGACCGGCTACATCGACGCCATGGCCGCCCCGCACAAGGCCGCCATCCAGCGCCAGGCCCAGATCGCCCAGGCCCAGGCCACCCAGGCCTCGGTGGAGGCCCAGCAGGAGGCCGAGCGCAACAAGGCCGAGTACGCCCGGCAGACCGCGATCGTGCAGGCCAAGTACAAGGCGGAGGTGGATCAGGCGCAGGCGGTCGCGGCGCAGGCCGGCCCGCTGTCCGCGGCCAAGGCCCAGCAGGAGGTGCTGATGGCGCAGACCGAGCTCGCGGAGCGCGCCGCCGAGCTGCGCCAGCAGCAGCTGGTCGCCGAGGTCGTGAAGCCGGCCGAGGCCGAGGCCGAGCGGGTCCGGATCACCGCGGCCGCCGAGGCCGAGCGGATGCGGATCCAGGCCGAGGCCGCGGCCAGCTACGACCGCGTGGCGCTGGACCGCATGATCATCGACCAGCTGCCGCTGATCGTGGAGAAGGCCGCGGCCGGCCTGAACGGCGCCAACATCAACGTGCTCAACGGCGCCGACGGCCTGTCCGAGATCGCGGCCGGGCTGGTCGGCCAGGGGCTGGCGATCCTGGACTCGGTGAAGAAGGGCATCGGCGACGAGGACGGCCGGGGCAAGTCCGACGGCGCCGCCACGCCGCAGGTCATAGAGCGGGTCCGGATCGAGGACGAGAAGTAGTCCGGACCACCGGGACGGCACGCCCCCATGTCAGTAGTCTGCTGAACGTCGGCAGGGCTGGGCTGATGTGGGGGCGTTGACGTGTCGTTCACCGGGACCGAGTTGGCCGCGCTCAAGAAGGCGGCGGCGCTGGTCGGCAAAGCCGTGTTCACCGGGCCGGGACCGGGGGCGCGGGTGGTCGAGGATCCGATCCGGGTCAGCCGGATCCCGGTGATCGAGCGGCGCAAGGCCGCCCTCGAGAGCGAGGACCTGGAGCTGTTCGCCCGCGAGGTGTTGAAGCGGACCCCGGAGCTGGACCCGGACGACGGCCGGCGCGTGGTCGAGGCGTTCGGCGCGCTGGTGCTCGGGCTCCCGTACAGCTGCGTCGACATGAAACTGATGCTGGACCTGCGGATGCGGCCCGAAGGGTTGCGCGACGCGCTGCTCGCGGTGTTCCCGACGATCCGCCGCACGGTCGGCGACGACCTCGAGCCGGCGCTGCGGGAGCTGGCCGACGCCGCCTGCCCGCACATCGTGGAGTTCTTCACCCGGCGGGAGAACTACAGCGCCGCCGCCATCACCCATCTGGTGGCCCAGGGCGGCGACCGCTTCCCCGAGGACCAGGTGTCCGCACTGCTGGCCGACTATGCGGTCCTGGTCCGCAAGAAGTTCAACATGATGCGGCTGTTCGGCATGGACCTCGGGCCGGCCGACCGCGCGATCGACCTGATGACCGGGTTCGTCGACCTCACCGTCGAGTCCTCGGAGGCACCCGGGCGCGGCGACGGCGGGGCGGCGCCGCGGCGGGTCGAGTGGAGCCGGATGGGCGCCCTGGTCGAGGAACGGCAGCGGGTGCTGCTGGAGGGCCCGGCCGGCGCCGGCAAGTCGACCCTGCTGCAGCACCTCACGCTGGGCGGGATCGAGGCGTTCGCCCCGGACGGCCGCCCGGCCGCGTCCGGCGCCGGCCCGACCGTGCCGTTCCTGCTCCGGCTGCGGGAGTTCGTGAAGGACGGCGCGCTGACCCTGCCGAACGTCGACGACCTGCTCAGCACCCTGGCCCCGGGCCTGGCCGGCCTGATGCCGGGCTGGGAGCGGGCGCTGCTGAAGACCGGCAACGCGGCGGTCTACGTGGACGGCGTCGACGAGATCCCGGAGTCGCTGCGGCCGCTGGCCCTGGACTGGATCACCGACCTGGTCGCGATCCACCCGTTCGCCCGGCTGGTGGTCACCTCCCGCGCGGCCGGCGTGGACGAGCAGTGGCGCCGGGAACTGCGCCGGGCCGGCTTCACCTCGGCGGTGATCAACCCCATGTCGACGGCGCAGGTGGCGACCTTCGTCGAACGCTGGCACCAGGCCGCGCTGCTGCAGTGGGGCGACTCCGACCCGGCGCTCCAGGACGGCACCGCGGACCTCATGCAGGCCGTCCAGTCCCGCCGCGACCTGGCCCGGATCGCCACCACACCGCTGCTGTGCGCGATGATCTGCGCGCTCTACTACTCGGACAACGGGGTCCTGCCGCAGAACCGGACCGCGCTGTACGAGCGGGCCTTCGCGATGTTCTTCGAGAAGCGCGACAGCCACAACAAGATCAAGACGTTCCCGGTGCATCTCAGCCGCGAACAGGTGGAACGGTTCCTGGCCGAGTTCGCCCTGTGGATGCTGCTGGAGCGGCGCCGCAACATCCCCCGCTCGGTGGCGCTGGCGAAGGTCGCCGGCATCCTGCCCACGCTGCGGTTCCGCGGCGCGTGGACGCCGGAGGCCGAGGATCTGCTCAAGTACCTGATCGAGCGCTGCGGCGTGCTGCAGGAGCCGACGATGGACGAGCTCGAGTTCCGGCATCCGAGCTTCCAGGACTACCTGGCCGCCAAGCGCGTGCTCCAGGAGGAGCACTACAACCTGCTGATCGACAACGCCCACGACGCGCTGTACCAGGACGTGCTGATGATGGCCGTCGGGCAGGCGCAGAGCAACAGCAAGGTCCAGGGGCGGCTCCTCGAAGGGCTGCTCCGGCGGTGCGACATCGAGATGGAGGAGGTCGCACGGCAGCTCAGCCTGCTGGCTTTGGCGTGCATCGCGGACGTCGGGATGGTCGACCCGCAGTGGACGGCGGCGATCCAGCACCGGACGAAGGAGTTGCTTCCGCCCCGCGACAACGCCGAGGCCCGCACCGTGGCGGTCGGGCCGTTCGTGCTGGACCTGCTGGCCGACGTGGCGAAGCGCCCGGAACGGCTTCGGCCGGAGGAGGCCGCGGCGACCGTGCAGGCGGCCCGGCTCATCGATCCCGACGATCCGACGGCCCGGGTGATCATGCGCCAGATCGCCCGGCACGGCGACCACGACGTCCGCAACGAGCTGATCGCCGCCTGGCACGAGTCCAAGGACCCGGCGGTGTTCCACAAACAGATCCTGGAGCCGGTGGACTTCCGGGCGGAGCCCCTCACGGTGCTGCGGCCGCAACTGCTGCCCATGGTCAAGACGCTGCGCAACGTCGAGCTGCTGACGGTCCTCGGGCTCTCGGCGGCGGACTGCGCCCACATGGCGGCCATCGACCACCTCTGGGGCGTCCAGCTGATCGATCCGGACCTGCCCGACCTCGCCATCCTCGCGGAGGCGCCGCAGTTGCGGCAGCTCACGTTCGCCAGCCACCGGTCGGGGGCGCTCGCCCGCCTCGCCGACGCGGAGAACATCACGGTGCTCAGCTGCCGCTTCGGCACCGGCTTGTCGCAGGACGCCTTCAACGGCCTGGCGAACATCGCTCGCCTGAAACTGTCCGACGAGGTGGAGATCACGCTGATATCGCTCGCCCATCTGCCGAAGCTGGAAGCGGTCGAGCTGGGCGGACGGTACATCGGCGCGCTCGGGGACCTCGCCTACGTGCCGAACGTCACCCGGCTGCGCCTCAGTGGGAGCGCCAACCTGCACGTCGACGACCTGGCCCGCTCGGAGACCCTGACCCACCTGAGCATCCACCGGCACCTGGCCCTGAACATCGAGGCGATCGCGGCGACCCCGCGCCTGGCCGAGCTCGACCTGCCCGGCGACGCGGTGGTGGACCTCCGTCCGCTGGCGGAGTCCGGACGCCTGCGCAAGCTCGGCGTCACCTCACTGGACGGCATCGACGCCGGCATCCTGAGCGACTTCCCCGAGGTGCGGCTCACCTTCGACGCACGCGACCGCACCGGGCGGATCCGCATGCACTCGTCCGTCACCGAGCTGCGCATCATCGGCGCCCGCTGGATCGACTTCCACGGCCTGGAACGCTACGAGCACGTCACCGCGCTCACGCTCGACGGCCTGACGCCGACGCATCTGGCCGCGCTGGCCGCCGCGCCGAACATCGTGGACCTGCACCTCGACTCGGCGGTCGGCATCGACCTCGCGGCCCTGGCGGCCCTGCCGTATCTGCGCAGCGTGACCTTCGACCGGACGGCGGGGGTCGACCTGGAGCCACTCCAGGCCAACCCCCGCCTGCGGGTCAGGACCGCCGGTCCGACCGAGTTCTGGTCAGCGTGAAGGTCTCCAGCGGAGCGATCTTGCCGTCCGGCTGGGCCACCACGTAGTAGGTCACGTGGATCCGCGTCTCGCCGCCGGCGTGGGTGCCCGGGTCGACGTCGAACGCGGCGAAGCCGTAGGGGTTCTTCTCGTCGCGGACACCGATCCAGGGCGCGTCCTCGAACACGTAGGTCGGGGTCTTCTTCCCGTTGGCACCGACCGCGCCGACGGCCGTCAGCACCTTCGCCTTGCTGCCGGAGAAGAACTTCTGGTTGCTCGGGCTGGAGGTGCCGCCGCCGCCGAGGACCATGTGGACGGTGCCCTTCGAGGTGTCGACGGTGCCGGTGTCGGTCGCCACCGGGTTCGGGGTCAGCGTCTCGCTGCCGGAGACCACGCCGCGGATCGGGTGCGAGCGCTCGTAGTCGTGCTCGTGGCCGCAGACCACCAGGTCGACCTCGTACTCGTCGAACAGCGGGCCCCACTGCTGCCGGATGCCGAGGTCGGCGCCGTTGGCGTCGGAGCTGGAGATCATCACCTGGTGCATGCAGACGACGATCCAGTCGATGTCCCGGCTGCGGCGCGCGGCCTTCAGCGTGCGCTCCAGCCAGGCCTTCTGCCGGCCGGCGCTGTAGCCGCTGACGTAGCTGTCGCCGCCGTCCTGCAGCGCCACGTCGTCGTTCTGCAGCACGACGAAGCGGACCGCGCCGACGGTGAAGGCGTACCAGAGCCCGGCGAACTCCGCGTCCTCGCCGTTCGGCGGCAGGGCGAAGCGGGTCTGGTAGGCCGAGAAGCCCAGCGGCCCGTTGCCCTTCTCGTTCTCGTGGTTGCCGGCCGCGGGCATCCACGGCCGGAAGCGGGCCGAACGGGTGTTGTTCTGGAAGAACGAGTCCCAGGTCCGCAGCCGGTCGGGGTTGATGTTGGCGTAGCAGAGGTCGCCGTTGAGCAGGTGGAACAGCGGCGCCACCTGCTCGATGCCGGCCACGATGTCTCCGGCCGCCGGCGACGCCAGGGTGGCGGCCCCCGCGGTGAAGCCGCCGGAGGCGGTGGTGGTCCAGGTGGTCCCCGGCGTGGCCTGGTCACCGAAACTGGTGAAGGTGAACGGCTTCCGGCCGCTCGGCGCGGTCCGGAAGGCGGCGGAGTCCGGCAGGACGCCGTCATGCAGCGCGCTGTAGACGTAGGTGGTGTCCGGACGCAGGCCGGTGATGTGGGCGTGGTGGACGTACACCTGACGGTTGGAGGCGCCGTCGGTGTAGGTGCGGGTCTCCGCCTGCACGGTGTCGCCGTGGCCGCCCTCCAGGCTGCCGAAGCGCACCCGCGGCCGCCGCACGGGCTTCGCCGTGGTCCACGACGCGTACATCTCCCGCGCCGGGTCGGCGCCGAAGGTCAGGTGCAGGCCGTCCACCGGCGGGGCGCCGAGCGCGCCGGGAGTGGTGAGCAGCAGCGGGGAGTCGCCGGGCGCCACCGCGGGCGACGCCGGGCCCGCGGTGGCGGCGGTGGCGGTGGCGTCGGCAGGGGCGTCCGCGGTGGCGGCGGCAGCGGGCGAGGCCAGCAACGGCGACGCGGCGAGGGCGGCGCCGGCCGTCCCGGCGGCGATCAGGGCGGTACGACGGTCGACGGGCATCCGATCGGTCATGGCCGCGACGCTAGCCAGAGGGCTGACACCCGTGGGTGAACGCACGGTGAGCGCCGAAGGAAGGTTGGGGCCCGCCGCACGTTCCTACCGGCCCAGTACGGCGCCTCCGTTGATGTGCAGGATCTCTCCCGTCACGTTGGCGGCACCGGCGAGGTACTTGATCGCCTCCGCGATCTCGTCGGGAGTGCCGGCCTTCTTCAACAGCGTCTGGCCGACCCGGCTGGCGTGGAAGGCCGGGTTCATGCGCGCGCCGAAGAACTCCGTGTCCTCGGTGAATCCCGGGGCGACGGCGTTGGCGCGGATGCCGTCCGCGGCCAGGCTGGTGGCCCACTCGTACGTGACGGCGTGCAGGTGGGCCTTGGCCCCTCCATAGGACCCGGGTCCCCGGACCGCGGCGATGGACGTCACCGTCACGATCGCCCCGCCCGGCCGCGCGAGCTGCGGGATGAGGGCCTCGGTGAGCAGTACCGCGGTCAGGACGTTGCCCTCGAAGTTGGCGCGGTAGTCGGCCGCGACCTCCGCGAGCGTGGCGTCGGCCCCGGCCGTGCCGAAGTTCCCGCCGGCGTTGTTGACCAGCACGTCGACCGGGTCGCCGGTCTCGGCGATCGCGCCGGCGACCCGCTCCACGTCCGCGGTCTCGGTCAGGTCGGCGGCGTGCGCGACCACGCGCTGCTCGCCGAACTCGGCGTTGAGCGCGGCGGCGGCGTCCTCGACGACCTTCGCCCGCCGTCCGACGATGTGCACCCGGTTCCCGTCGGCGCCGAACAACCGGGCGGCGGCCAGCCCGATGCCGGTGCCTCCACCGGAGATGACGATCTGTCCCATGCCGCGATCATACGATCGGCGGCGGTCCGCCCCACCCGAATTCGGCCCCGGCCACACTGCCCGGGAACCGCACGTGCGTGAGCAGCCCGGCGGCGCTCGGCGTGCGCAGCAGGAGGTCTTCGACATCTGACAAGGCCGGGTCGGCGACGGCGAGCCCGACCGCCGGCTCCACCCGCCCGAGGGCGTCGAGCGCGGCGGCGACACCGGCCAGGCTGACGTCCACCGCCAGCCCGCCGCCCCGGTTCAGCGCCTCGACCGCGCCGGCCGCCGCCCACCACCCGGCGCCGTGGTCCAGCACCTGCGCGGGCAGCGGCACCGGCCGCGACGCCCCGCCGGCGCGCATCCCCTCGTCGGCGATGCCGACAGCCATCTGCACCAGCGAGTCGAAGCCACGACGCCCGCCCCACGGTCCGTCGGTGCCGTAGGCGGAGATCGAGACGTGGACGAGCGCCGGGTTGACCGCCGCCAGCTCCTCCGCGCCCAGCCCCAGCGCCGCCAACGCGCCGGGCCGGTAGGACTGGAGCACGATGTCGGCCCCGCGTACCAGATCGAGGAACGCCGCACGCCCCTCGGCGGACCGCAGATCGAGGAACCGCAGAGCCTTGCCGAAGTTCAGATCCAGATCGAGCCCGCGGATCGTCGGCAGCGACGGCGACCGCACCATGGTGACCTCGGCGCCGTAGCCGGCCAGCACCCGCCCCGCGTTCGGCCCGGCGATGATGCGGGTCAGGTCCAGGACGCGGACGCCGGCCAGCGGACGGGTGCTGGGGCCGAGGCGGTCGGCGAGCTCCGCTCGGCCCGCACCGCCGGTACCTCCAGCACCGCTGGCCCCACCCGCCGACGAAGCAGCCGCCACCGGCCCGATCGCCGCCAAAGGCCGCGCAGCGACGGCGCCACTCTGCTCATGGGCCAGCCACTCGTCCCGCGTCCGCATCGCCGCGGCGACCCCACCCGCCTCGGCGATCGCGTCTTCCACCTCGAAGCGCCCACGCCGTCGCAGCGCGGCCTCGACCGCCTCCCGCTCCTGCGGGACGCCGAGCACCCGGCACGCGATCTCAGCGTGGTGCTCGAAGTTGCAGTGCAACCGCACCCAACCGTCCGCGGCCTCGTAGTCCCCCGACAGCGGCGCCCACTCGAACGCGGCCTCGCCGTCCACCCGCAGGTAGCGCTCACTCCGGAAGGCGATCGCCGCCTCACGCACTCCGACCGACACGTCAGGCACCGCGACACCGTTCCGCGCCGCGAGAAGCTCCGCGGCCCGCGTATGCGCCGCCGCCACCGACCGGGCCGCGAACTCCCCGACCCGAAACACCGACGGCAGACCGAGATCATCCATAGTCGGACCCTAACGACGGCTTGGGGTGTGGTGGTCCATAAGCCACCGTGGGATGAGTCACTCGCCGATGTGCGCCGTCTGCTCGACCGACTGGTCTTCCCGGAGCCGGAGCACCACCGTCGCCCGCTGTCGCGGGGCCAGCCGCGCCAGCGCGCGCCGTGCGCCGCGTCAGGCGTGCCCGGCACGTCACACGCGTCCGGCGCGTCAGGCGCCGGAGGCCAGCTCCCGCGAGCGGTCCCGCGCGGCCTCCAGGGCCGCGATCATGGCCGCCCGCACGCCGTGGTCCTCCATGGTGCGGATGGCGGAGATGGTGGTCCCGGCCGGGGAGGTCACCGCCTCGCGCAGCTTCACCGGGTGCTCGCCGGAGTCGCGCAGCATCACCGCGGCGCCGATCGCGGCCTGCACGATCAGGTCGTGCGCGGCGGCTCGCGGCAGCCCGAGCAGGATGCCGGCGTCGGTCATGGCCTCGACCAGGTAGTAGAAGTACGCCGGGCCGGAGCCGGACAGCGCCGTCACGGCGTCCTGCTGCGCCTCGGGCACCCGGATGGTCTTGCCGACCGGGGCGAAGATCTCCTCGGTGCGCGCCAGGTGCTCCTCGGTGGCGTGGCTGCCCGCCGAGATCGCGGACATGGCCTCGTCGACCAGCACCGGGGTGTTGGTCATGACCCGCACCACCGGAACCCCCTCGGCGAGCCGGGAGGCGATGAACTGGGTGGTGATGCCCGCGGCGCCGGAGATGACCAGCTTGCCGGCCGGCACGTGCGGGGCGAGTTCCTCCAGCAGCGTGCCCATGTCCTGCGGCTTGACCGTGAGGATGAGGGTGTCGGCCTTGACGGCGGCCTCGGCGTTGCTCACCGCCTCCACGCCGTAGCTCTCGTGCAGCGCGGCGGCCCGCTCCGGGCGGCGCGCGGTGACCAGCACCTCGCGGGCCGGCTTCCCGGCCCGCAACAGGCCGGAGACCAGGGCCTCGCCGATCTTTCCGGTGCCGAGGACGGCGACGCGCTGGGTCATGTCCGCTCTTCTCCTCACGGTGCGGGCCGCGGGGGCGGCGGCCCTTGCTCAGTCCTTCGAGAGCAGCGACCGCGCGAAGAAGCCGAGGTTCGCCGGGCGCTCAGCCAATCGTCGCATGAGGTAGCCGTACCACTCGCTCCCATAGGGCACATACACCCGCATGCGTTCGCCGGCGGCGGCCAGCCGCTTCTGCTCGTGCGGCCGCACCCCGAACAGCATCTGGAACTCGTAGCTGCCGATGCTGCGCCCGTTGCGGACCGCCAGCGCACCGCCGATCTCGATCAGCCGCGGGTCGTGGGTGGCCAGCATCGGGTAGCCTTCGCCGGCCATCAGAGTGCGCATGCAGCGGACGAAGGACAGGTCCACTTCCTGCTTCTCCTGGTACGCCACCGACTCCGGTTCCCGGTAGGCGCCCTTGCACAGCCGGACCCGCGAGCCGGGGGCGGCGAAGTCCTTGCAGTCGGCCTCGGTGCGCCGCAGGTACGCCTGCAGCACGATGCCCGCCCAGGGGTAGTCCCGCCGCAGTTCGGAGACGATCTTCAGGGTCGAGTCGGTGGTGGTGTGGTCCTCCATGTCGAAGGTCACCGTCGTCCCGGCGCGCTGTGCGGCCTCGCAGACCGCGTGCGCGTGTTCGAGGGCTATCTTCTCGCCGTCGCTGCTCAGCGACTGGCCGATCGCCGACAGCTTCACCGACACCTCGGCGTGCGGGGTCAGACCGGCCGCGGCCAGCCGCTCCAGCAGGAGCAGGTACGCCTCCTTGACCAGGATCGCCTGGTTGGAATCGGTGGTGTCCTCGCCCAGATGGTCGATCGTGGCCAGCAGGCCGTCCTCGATCAACGCGTCGGCCACCGCCACGGCGTCGTCGGTGGCGGGCCCGGCCACGTAGCGCTTCACCACCTGCCGCGACCCCGGGGAGCGCTCGATGAGGGCGCGCGTGCGCTCACTGCCCGCCGCCGCCAGCAATGTCCGACGCAACACCTCAGGTCCTCCTGCCCGCCGTGCTTTCCCCAGCAGGCCAAGCCTAGAACCGAAACCGGCCCGCGTCCGGACCGGTGAGCCGCGCGGGCGACGGATCAGCGGCGGGCTCAGCCGGTGAGCGCGCCGATGCCGAGCCCGGCCAGATACAGGCTGAAGGCCCACAGCACCGCGTAGACGAGCCCGGTGGCGCCGTTGACGGGCTCGGACGGCCGGGTGCGCCGCCGCCGCCCGGGGCGGACCGGCAACGGCTCGGGCTCCTTGAACCACATCAGGATCGGGCCGATCCCGCCGACCACGAACAGCCAGAACCACGCCCACCGGGTGGCGTAGGGGTGGCTGGCGACGGCCAGCATGGCGATGAAGCTCAGGCCCCACAGCACACCCGCCGCGAAGACCAGCCAGGACGGCTCGTCGGCGTCGGCCACGGCCTCGATCCAGAGCCGGTCCGAGCCCAGGGTGGTGAAGGACAACCCGTGCGAACCCGCCGTCGTCCCCGCGAGCTGGAGCTGCGTCCGCGCGTCGTAGGGGCCGTCGGCCCGGTACCAGCGCAGCGGTCCCTCGTGCCACACGACGGACACCCCGGTCCCGGCGTCGTCGTGGACCTGCACGCGGGTGACCTGGCCGGTCCGTACCCCGGCCAGCACCTGCCCGAAGCGGGCCCGGTGGGGGGTGCGCATCGGCAGCGTCAACAGCAGCGCCGCCGCCAGGACCAGGACGCAAACCCACCGCAGAGCCGCGGATCCCCCCCAACGCATGGCAGGATCCTGGCATACCTCAGGGCTTGCGGACGACCCCCAGCCATGTGGTGTATTCCTCTACAACCATCCCATCCGGGAAGTGTTCCAGCAGGACGGCACGCTCGGCGTCCAGGAACGCCGCCAGCCGCTCCGGCGCCACGGTGCTCATGTACGAGCGCGAGGTGACGTTCACCATCCGCTGCTCCATGGATATGGTCCGGGACCACGGCGCCTCGAAGACCAGCGTCCGCAGTCCGGCGCCGTGCGAGCCCATGGCGATCCGCGGCTCCTGGTCGAAACCGGTGCTGTCGTTGCCGTAGTCCGGTTCGCCCCCGATCAGCTCCCTGATGCGATCGTTGTAGCCGGTGCGCCACGGCGCGTCCGCGACCGGTTTGTTCCAGACGCAGGCCAGCACACCGCCCGGCTTGAGCACCCGCAGCACCTCCGGCACCGCCAGCTCCGGGTCCACCCAGTGCCAGGCCTGCGCGAAGGTCACGAAGTCGACCGAGGCGTCCCGCAGCGGCAGCGCGTTGGCGCTGCCCAGCACCGCGCCGACCCCCGGGGAGTCCGCCACCAGCTGCCGCAGCATCGGCTCGGACAGCTCCACCGCCGTGACCGCGGCGCCCCCGGCCTGGAGCTGCCGGGAGAAGATGCCGGTCCCGGCGCCGACGTCGGCGACCCGCGCCCCGGCCAGCGGTCGCCCGGCCAGGTCCTGCAAGGCGTCGAAGACCGCCGGCGGATAGGTGGGCCGGCCCTGTGCGTAGACGGAAGCCAGGTTGTCGAACATCGAGGACTCGGTCAACGGTCACCCCTTCGTGGCGCTCGGTTCTCCGGACGCCCGCAGAGCGCGCGGCTCCTTGTCGTCCCACACCCTGGCCAACGCCCGGCGGGCGAACAGCAGGGACTCCCGCAGATCCTCCTCGCGCTGCAGCGCGGTCTCCGCGCGCCGGGTGCTCACCTCCAGCACCACGGCGCCGTCCAGGCCGCGCCGCGCGATCCGCTCCAGGATCTCCTGGCACGGCTGCGTGCCGCGCCCCGGCACCAGGTGCTCGTCCTTGTTCTGGCCGGTGCCGTCGGCCAGGTGCAGGTGCACCAGCCGGTCGCCCATCCGCTCGTACATCGCCAGCGCGTCGTTGCGCGCGGTCGCGGTGTGGGACAGGTCCAGGACGTAGTGCTCGTAGCCGGTCCCGGTGGGGTCCCAGCCCGGGAAGTAGGCCTCGCCCTCGCGCTCCATCCGGGGCAGCCTGATGCGCGGAATGCGGCCGAAGATGTCGGGGGTGGAGGCCCGCCACGGGTACATGTTCTCCACCGCGAACTGGATGTCCGACTCCTGATTCAGGCGCCGGATCCCCTCGGCGAACTCCTCGGCGTAGGGCTGCTGCCAGCGGAACGGCGGGTGCACCACGACCACTTTGGCGCCGACCCGCGCGGCCGCCTCCCGGGACCTCTTCAGCTTCTCCCAGGGGTCCGAGCCCCAGACCCGCTTCAGGTTCAGCCAGAACAGCGTCGGGGCGTGGATCGAGACCACCGGGATCTGGTACTCGTCGACGTACTCCTGGATCTTCTCCGGGTACTGGCTCGCCGGGTCCACCGACACCATGACCTCGACGCCGTCGTAGCCGAGCCGGGACGCGACGTCGAAGGCGTAGCGCGTGCTCTCGGGGTAGACCGACGAGGTCGACAGGCCGACCTTCGGCAGGATGACGTGCTCCGTCGTCCCGGCGCTGTCGGTCCTGAAGGTCACGCCGTTCAGCTTACAAGGGTGTCCAGCCGGCGCAGGATCACGCCTTCGCGCAGCGCCCAGGGGCACAGCTCGGCCACCTCGACCCCGAACAGGTCGAAGGCGGCGTCCGCGACCACCGCGCCGGCCAGCAGCTGACCGGCCCGGCCCGGCGAGACCCCGGGCAGGCCGGCGCGCTGGGCCGCGGACATCTGCGACAGCCGGGGCAGCCACTCGGTCAGGTCGCCGGCGCGCAGCGAGCGCGGTGCGTACAGGCCCTGCGCCGAGGGTGCGGCGCCGGCGATCCGGGCCAGCTGCCGGAAGGTCTTGGAGGTCACCACCACGCGGTCCGGGCGGCCGGCCCGGGCCACCTTGGAGACCGCCTTGGCGACCTCGTGCCGGACGTACTTGCGCAGCTCCCGGATCTGTTCCGGGCCCGGCGGGTCGCCCTTGAGCCGGTCGTGGGTGAGCCGGGCGGCGCCCAGCGGCAGCGACTCGCTGACGTCCGGCATCTCGTCCAGGCCGACCGCGATCTCCAGCGAGCCGCCGCCGATGTCCAGCACCAGCAGCCGGCCGGCGGACCAGCCGAACCAGCGGCGCACCGCCAGGAAGGTCAGCCGGGCCTCGTCCGGGCCGGGCAGCACCTCCAGGTTGACGCCGGTCTCCTTGCGGACGTCGGCCAGCACCTTGTCGCCGTTGGCGGCCTCGCGCACCGCGGAGGTGGCGAAGGCCAGCATCTCCTCGGCGCCCTTGTCCTCGGCGACCCGCAGGGCGTGCGAGACCACCTGGCACAGCCGCTCGATGCCGGCCGGCAGGATCGCGCCGCCGTCGTCGGTGAGCTGGGACAAGTGGAGCTCGACCTTGTGAGAGAAAGCCGGAATGGGGTGGGCACCCTCGTGCGCGTCGAGCAGCAGCAGGTGCACCGTGTTCGATCCGACGTCCAACACTCCGAGGCGCATATCGGAATACGTTACCGGGCCGCCCACGGCTGGGCCTCCCACGCCTCGGCACGCCGACGGCTTAGGCTTGTGCGGTGCCTGAAGTACCGCTCGACTTCCCCCGCGAATGGGTGGAGTTCCCCGACCCTGACAACGCGGCCCAGATCTACCGGGCCGACCTGACGTGGCTGTGCTCACGCTGGACCTGCATCTGGGGCGCCGGCTGCGGCGGGATCCGCCCCGGCCGCGCCTCCGACGGCTGCTGCACGCTCGGCGCGCACTACTCGGACAAGGCCGACCGCAAGCGGGTCGAGCGGGCCGCCGAGCGGCTCACCGACGAGACCTGGCAGTTCCGGTCGGTGGGCCTGGAGCTCGGAATCACTCAGAAGGATGAGGACGGCGACAAGCAGACGCGGGTCGTCGAGGGCGCGTGCCTGTTCCTGAACCGGCCCGGGTTCGAGGGCGGCGAGGGCTGCGCCCTGCACGCGCTGGCGCTGCGCGAGGGCGTGCACCCCTTGCAGACCAAGCCGGACGTGTGCTGGCAGCTGCCGGTGCGGCGGTCCTACGACCGCGTGGAGCGGCCGGACGGGACCGAGGTCCTGGTGGTGTCGATCGGCGAGTACGACCGGCGCGGCTGGGGCGGCGGCGGGCACGACCTGAACTGGTGGTGCACCGGCGCCACGGAGGCGCACGTCGGGCGCGAGCCCGTGTACGTGTCCTACGGGCCGGAACTGACCGAGATGATGGGCCAGAAGGCCTACGACGTGCTGGTCGGGCTGTGTGAGACCCGGGACGCCGCGCGGGTGCTGGTCGCCCCGCACCCGGCCGACCCGGCGTGACACCCGTCGATCGCCCGAATCAGAGCATTGCCATAAGCGGGCGTCGGCTCTAGGTTGCCCCCTGTGCGTTCTGCCACCACGCATGCACTGTGACGAGACCTCCCACCACGAGTTGGAGTGATCAATGCACACAGCACGCAGGGTGGTGGTCGCCGCGACAGCCCTGGCGACCGCCCTGACGACCTCGACCGCGTTCGCCACCGCCGGGGGTTCCGGCGCCGTGCGGCAGGTGTCGCTGACGAACCCGGTGGCCGGCTGCACCGCCGGCGCGGCCAACGGCCACAACGTCCCGGGCAGCGAGACCGAGCCGTTCGTCTCGGTGGACCCGCATCACTCCGGGCACGCGATCGTCACCTGGCAGCAGGACCGCTGGAGCAACGGCGGCGCGCACGCCGGGGGCTACGCGTGGACCGCGGACGGCGAGCACTACCGGGTCGGGGTGCTGCCGTTCGGGCAGTGCTCGGGCGGCGGCGACTACCACCGGATCTCCGACATCTGGGTCAGCTTCGGACCGGACGGGGCGGCCTACTCCAGCGTTCTGCAGTTCGACGAGAACACGAACCGCGGCGGTGTCGGCGCCGCCACGTCGTTCGACGGCGGGGCCACCTGGCGGTACGCGCAACCGGTGGTCGCCGACGACGATCCGGACCTGGCCGACGACAAGAACTCGGTGACCGCCGACCAGGTGCACGCCGGGGTCGCGTACCAGGTGTGGGACCGGTTGGACGCGTCGGACGACGGCTTCGACGGCCCGGCGCTGGTCTCGGTGACCCACGACCACGGCCGGACCTGGTCGCGGCCGGCGACGATGATCGACACCGCGGCGGTGGCGCCGTTCACCCAGACCATCGGCAACATCGTGGTCGAGGACGCGCACGGGAAGCTCTACGACTTCGCCAACCTGATCACGTTCACCGACGCCAGCGGGAGCGTCCCGGTGACCGCGACCTACGTGATGACCACGTCGACCGACGAGGGCGCGACCTGGTCCCGGCCGACGCCGGTGGCGACCGACTCGTCGGTGGCCGAGGCCGACCCGAACGCGCCGGACAAGGTGCTGCGGGCCGGCGCGGGGCTGGAGGCCGTCGCGGTGGACCCGGTGTCCGGGCGGATCTGGATGACGTACGAGGGCTCGGACTTCAGCGGCGGGGCCTACGACCAGATCGAGATGGTGTCCTCCGACGACGGCGGCGCCACCTGGTCGGCGCCGGCGCTGGTGAGCGAGCCGGGCGTGCCCGCGTTCACGCCGGTGGTCGCGGTGGATCACGAGGGCACGGTGGCGGTGTCGTACTACGACCTGCGCTACCTGGCTCCGGGGAACACCACGACGTTGCCGACCGCGCGCTTCGTGAAGACGTACCGGGGCGGCGACACCGGTCTGACACACGGCGTGGAACGACAGATCACGCCGCAGTTCGACTGGCTGCTGGCCCCCTTCGCCGGCGGGTACATGCTCGGCGACTACGAGGGGATGGCGCCGGCCGGGACGTTCGGCGTGCAGACCGTGTTCGTGGCGTCGCTGAACCCGGCGACCGGGCCGACGGACGTGTACAGCGGAGTGTTCCGGGGTCCGTTCGGCGGGGACGGCGCGGGCGGCGGGGCGAAGGTTGCAGGGCCTGCGTCCCCTGGGACGAATGGACTGCACGCCGCGGCCGGATCGCATGGAAAGGGGCGGCTGAGCCGCTGATCCCCTGATTGCGGAAGACGCCCGACACGCTGGGTCTGTCGGGCGCCTTCCGGAGCTCCGGCGCGACGGGTTGCCGGAGCGGCTTGCGGGGACGGCCGGCGGATCAGGGGGCCGCCGGCCGGGGCCGGTTCATCGGTGGCGGTGCGGAACCGGCCGGGTGTCGGTACGCGGCGTCGGAGGTTGCGACGGGGTGGACTGCGCGCCGGTGCCCGAGGGGCTGGCGCCCGACGGGCTGGTGCCCGAAGGGTCGGTGCCCGAAGGGTTGGTGCCCGAGGGGTTGGTGCCCGAGGGGTTGGTGCTCGGCGGGCTGCTCGGAGCGTTCGACGACGAGCCCGAAGTGGCGGGGCCACCGGGGCTGCTCGCGCTCGAGGCCGGCGAGCTGTGCGGCGTGGTCGGGGTGCTCGGCGGCGGGCCCGGGGTGCTCGGCGGGCTCGAAGGGCTGGTCGAGCCACCGGGCGTGGTGCTCGAAGAGCCCGGTGTGCTCGGCGTACTCGAAGAACCCGATGTGCTCGGGGTGCTCGGCGTACTGCTCGGGGTGGACGGCGGGCTGCTCGGCGTGCCGGGGTTGCCGGACCCGCTGAGCGCGACCATCTGCCCGCTCGGGTCGAAGCGAACGTGGGCCTGCCACGCGGTGCTCGGCTCGGCGGCGTGGTCGACGGTGATGCGCATCGTGGTCTGCGCGCCCGGGGCGAGGATGCCGGAGACGGCGCTGAGGCGGAGCCACGGGGCGTCGGGGGAGGCGGTCCAGGAGACCGGCGCAGTGCCGGAGTTCCAAAGCGTCACCGTGACCTCGCCGGGGGTGTTCGAGCGCTGGGTCACGCTGATGTTGAGTTGACCGGTGCCGGTGCTCGGGCCCGGCCCGGGCCCGGTGCTGTCGACCGCCGAGGGCAGCGAGTCCATCGGCCCGCCGAAGGGCGGGGCCGAGCTGCCCGGCGCGGAGCCCGTGCTCGACGGCGCCGCCGGCATCACCGCCGCGACCACCTGGGCGCTCACGGTGTCGCCGCCGCGCTCCGATCCGGACGCCCGCAGCCCGCCGGCGACGGGCAGCGCCGGCCCGGCCGCGCCGCCGGAACTGGGGCGCGGGTAGTCGGGCACCTGCGCGGAGTTGCCGTTGGGGTCCGGCGGGGTGAACAGCGTCTTGTTGCTGGACGCCGTCGACGGTACGAACAACACGAACGCCGTCACCCCCGCCGCGCCGGCCCCGCTCAGCACCGCCGAGCTGGCCAGCGCCGACCGGAAGGTCGACTTCCGGCGCGTGGGCACCGGTGCGGGCCGCGCGAAGACCCGGGTCGCGTCGGGGCGCGCGGGACCCGGGCCCGCGCCGGCACTCCGCGCCGGGACGATGCGCGGCGCCTGGTGCGCCGACGGGTCCTCGGCCGCCATGGCCGCCGCGACGGTCGCAGCGACCTCATACGTGTCCCGGACCCGCCTCCGCGGCCCGAGGACGCCCTTCTTCACGTCCGCGGCACCGCGCCGCCGTCCCTCGACCGCGGCCGCCACCGAGTTGCGGCTGGGAGGCGGAGCCGTCGTGGAGACCGCCCGGTCGGCCCGCAGGTCTTCGAAGACGTTGCCCCGCTCGCGCACCCCGTCGCCGCCGGCCACGAGCGGCATGACGGTCGTGTCCGCCTCATCGCGCCGCGGCAGCGCAGGATCCGCGCCAGCTGGGCGAACCGGGCCCACCGGGCCAACCGCGGCAACCGGGCCGACTGCGCCGACCGGGCCGGCACCGACGAGCGCTTCGTCCCGTGGGTTCACCGGAGCGGCCGCCAGGCCTCGGCGCGGGGCGATCGGTCCGTCCCCGGCGGCCTCCGCCGCCCGCCGTCCGGGCGTCCGGCCGGTCAGTCCGGCGCCATCATGATCACGGCTCTCCTCCCGCCGCACCGTCGCCAGGCGTCCCGGGGCGGAGGCCACCGCGCCCGCGGCGGCTTCGGCCGCGGCCGAGGAAGTCCGGCCCGTCAAGAGGGCGCCGAGGAGGCGCGGCTTCTTCTCCGCCTCGCTCGGTGCGAGGACCGCCGCCTGACGGGGGCGCGGCGGATACATCGCCTCGGCGGTCGGGAAGCCCAAGGTGTCGAAGCGGATCAGGCGGCCGGCGATGGCGGCCTTCTCGGCTTCCTTCTCCGGGCCGGTGTCCAGCAGGTCGCTGAGGACGCGCTCGCGCAGCCCCTTCGGGGCCGGCACGTGCGGCAGGATCGACGGCGCCTGCGGGGCGCCGACCACCCGGTGCAGGTGGAACTGGCAGCGGGAGCAGGCGTCCACATGCGCCACCAGGGGTTCGCGGCGCTGGGCCGTCAGCCGGCCGCTCCAGCCGTCGGCGAGCGCCGCCAGGTCCGGGCAGTGCTCGCGGGTGGTGCGCAGCAGCGCGGTGGCGGCGAGCGAGCGCTCCAGCTCGTGCCAGGCCGCGGAGAGCAGTTCGAAGGACTCGGCCGCGGGCTTGCCCAGTATCAAGCCGACCGCGCGGCTCTCCATGCCGTGGCGGACCGACAGCTCCAGCACCTCACGGTGGGCCGCGGTCAGGCCGTCGGTGTCCGGCCAGTCCAGGGAGGACAGTTCGGCGGCCAGCAGCGAGCGCTCCAGCTCGGCCATCGAGCGTTCCTTGCCGGCGTCCCCGTCCTTGCCCGGCGACGCCGCCCCGGACGCCGCCGCCAGCCGCATCCGCGGCAGCTTCCCCGCCCGGCAGTAGTGCCGTGCGATCGCGTACAGCCACGGCCGGAGCATCTCGGCGTCGCCCAGGTGCGCGACGTGGTGGTCGGCGGCGACGAAGGTGCAGTACACCGCCGAGGCCGCGGCCTCGTGGTTGCGCAGGCCGCCGAGGGCGTAGGTGTGCAGACCGTCCGCGTAGGCGTCGTAGGCCGCCGCGCGCCCCCAGCTGTCGGAGACGCTGTCGCGGTTCACCGGGTCCGCGGGATCCAGAGGATCGCTGGCGTTCGAGTCGTGGTCCTTCACGCCAGCCGACGTTAGACATGAACCGGTGGATTGACACGCCGAAACGGCCCAGGTTGCCACCTTCGGGCGGTTCTCCGACCTGGGCCGTAACCTTTGCCGGCGTCCCGGCTCCTAGCCGCGCCTCAGGGCGTGGCGGTGGAGGTCGGCGTCGACGGGCTGCTCGGCAGGCCGTTGGTGGTCGACGTCGACGTGTCCGGTGTCGTCGGCGTGGTCGACGGCGCGCCGCCGGTGCTCGTCGTCGCCGAGCTCGACGGTTTGCGGCTGGTCGACGTGCTGTGCGAGGTCGTCGTCGTCTTCTTCGACGTGCTCGACGTCTTGTGCGTCGCGCTGCCGGACGTGGACCCGTCGGTCGCCCCGCCGTCGGCCGACGTCGTCGCGCCGGCCTGCGAGTCGGAGGGCTGCGGTGTCGTCGGCGCGCCGCCGGACGCCGACGAGGACGCCCCGGCGTTGGCCGCCGACGAGGCGGACGAGGTCGTGGTCTGCGTCCCGGACGGGCTGCCGCCGGAGCCGCCGCCCATGACCGCCCAGGCGCCGCCGCCGACCGCGGCCAGCACCAGCGCGATGCCGGCCACCGGCAGCAGCTTGCGGGCGCTGCCGGTGGAGGACTTGCCGCCGCCGGTCGGGAACCCGGACTCGTCGAAACGCCCGGCCCGGTCCGCGATCCGCTGGCAGAACGACGCGCCGGCCGGATCGCGCAGGGTGTCCAGGACCCGGGCGCGCACGCCCGGCGGCACGAAGGTCTGCGGCAGCTCCTCGAACAGCCGCAGCGGGCGGCGGTTCTCGATGTGGTCGGCGCACGCCTTGTCCTGCTTGACGTGCCGGGCCACCGACTCCAGCCAGGGGTCGACGCCCTTGCCGTCGAGCCGGTCGAAGCGCTTGCCGAGCTCGGCGATCTCCGCGCAGCGCGGATCGCCGACCCGGTTGGCCAGCACCGCGGCCAGACCGTTCTCCAGGTCCTCCTGGGCGTCCTGCACGACCTGCCCGATCTGCTCCTCGGACATGTCCATGACCAGGGCCAGGTCGGCGTCCACCATGCGGTGCCGGAAGGCCAGGTCGAGGATCTCGCGGGTCTCCGGGGGCAGCATGGCGTAGACGTCGAGGGCGGCGCGCGCGAACTTGTCCCCGCGGGTGCCCTGCGCGGCGTCGGCCGGGATGTCGTCGGAGACCCCCAGGCGCAGCGCCTCGGCGCGGGTCAGCGCGTAGAGCCAGGCCCCGAGCTCGTCGGGGTTGGCGAGTTCGCGGATCCGGTGGTCGGCGACGATGAAGGCGTCACGAAGCGCGTCGGCGGCCAGTTCGTGGTCCGCCAACAAGTCGTAGCAATAGGCATACAGACGCGCGCCGTATGTGTCATAGATCTGCCCGATCGCGAGCTGATCCCCCGCGCGCAGCGCCGTCACCATCTCCCGGTCTGTCACGGCCTCAGACGTTAAGCCATTCGAGTGAGAAACGGCCAGTGGATCAGGGGTTTCCGCTTCGGGGCCCGCCGGTATTGACCGCGTTTGCGCACAAAAGTGACATCAGGTGACGGACACCCTGCGGGGTGTAGACCGCCCGCGGCCGGTCCCTGTCGGTTCCGGAGGCTACGGTTTCCGCATGGCGACCACCAACTCCCGGACCCGGAAGGCCGACGCCGCGGCGTCGTACCAGTGCACGGAGTGCGGGACACAGTACGCCAAGTGGGTCGGCCGTTGCGGGGAATGCCAGACCTGGGGCAGCGTCGAGGAACGGGGCGCGGCCAAGTCGGCGCCGAAGACCGTGGCGAGCATGCCGGCGCAGAAGGCACGGCCGATCTCCGAGGTCGCGGTGGACGACGCCGCCGCGGTCCCCACCGGCGTCGGCGAGCTGGACCGGGTGCTCGGCGGCGGCCTCGTGCCCGGCGCGGTGGTGCTGCTGGCCGGCGAGCCCGGCATCGGCAAGTCGACGCTGCTGCTGTCGGCGGCCGCCTCCTACGCCGCCTCCGGCGCGCGCACCCTGGTGGTCACCGGCGAGGAGTCGGCGGCCCAGGTGCGGCTGCGCGCCGACCGGGTCAGGGCCCTGAGCCCGAACCTGTTCCTGGCCGCCGAGACCGATCTGGGCTCCGTGCTCGGGCAGATCGAGGCGGTGGAGCCGCGGCTGGTGATCGTGGACTCGGTGCAGACCGTCGCCTCGGCCGCGGTGGACGGCACCCCCGGCGGCGTCACCCAGGTCCGCGAGGTGGCCGCGGCGCTGATCCGGGACGCGAAGGAGCGCAACATGGCGTGCGTGCTGGTCGGGCACGTCACCAAGGACGGCAGCATCGCCGGCCCGCGCATCCTGGAGCACCTGGTGGACGTGGTGCTGCAGTTCGAGGGCGACCGGGCCTCCAGCCTGCGCCTGATCCGCGCGGTGAAGAACCGGTACGGCGCCAGCGACGAGATCGGCTGCTTCGAGATGCACGACGCCGGGATCCGCGGTCTGTCCGATCCCAGCGGCCTGTTCCTCTCCCGCCGGCCGGTCCCGGTCCCGGGCACCTGTGTCACGGTGACCCTGGAGGGCCGCCGCCCGCTGGTGGCCGAGGTGCAGGCGCTGGTCACCCAGTCCAGCGCGCCGACGCCGCGCCGCGCCTCCTCCGGTCTGGACACGAATCGGGTGGCGATGATCCTGGCCGTGCTCCAGCAGCGCGGCGGCATCGGCGGCCTGTCCAGCTCGGAGATCTACAGCGCCACCGTGGGCGGGGTGCGGCTCACCGAACCGGCCGCGGACCTGGCGCTGCTGCTGGCGCTGGCCTCGGCGACGGTGAACGAGCCGGTCGGGGAGGGCGTGGTGGCCATCGGCGAGGTCGGGCTGGCCGGCGAGGTGCGGCCGGTCACCGGGGTCCGCCGGCGGCTGTCCGAAGCCGCGCGGCTGGGCTTCAAAACCGCCCTGGTACCGCCGGATCCGGACGGGAAGCGATACGGCGGGAACCCCGGGGGCCTGTCGATCGTCGAAGTGGGCGACGTCCGCGCAGCGCTTCACGCCGTGGCGACCGGCTCCCGCCGGTAAGGTTGGTGCAGACACACGAGAGCAGGATGGGATTCGCACAGTGACAGGTGAGGCCTCCGAACGCGCCGCCCTGTCGGCGATCCTCTCGACGGTCGCGCCGGGCACGGCGCTCCGCGACGGTCTGGAGCGCATCCTGCGCGGGAACACCGGCGGGCTGGTGATCTTCGGGTTCGACAAGCTGGTGGACGAGATGGCCACCGGCGGCTTCGTGCTCGACGTCGAGTTCTCGCCGCAGCGGCTGCGCGAGCTGTGCAAGATGGACGGCGCCGTCGTGGTCTCCTCCGACGGCGCCCGCATCGTGCGCGCCGGGGTGCAGCTGGTCCCGGATCCGGCGATCCCCACCGAGGAGACCGGCACCCGGCACCGCACCGCCGACCGGGTGGCCAAGCAGACCGGGTTCCCGGTGCTGTCGGTGTCGCAGTCGATGCGCATCATCGCCCTGTATCTGCGCGGGCAGCGCGTGGTGCTGGAGGACTCCGGCGCCATCCTGTCCAAGGCCAACCAGGCCCTGGCCACCCTGGAGCGCTACAAGCTGCGTCTGGACGAGGTGACCGGGACGCTGTCGGCGCTGGAGATCGAGGACCTGGTGACGGTCCGCGACGTGGCGGCGGTGGCGCAGCGCCTGGAGATGGTGCGCCGGATCGCCGACGAGGTGGCCGGCTACGTGGTGCAGCTGGGCGTGGACGGCCGGCTGCTGTCGCTGCAGCTGGATGAGCTGATCGCCGGCGTCGACCCGGACCGCGACCTGATCGCCCGCGACTACCTGCCCGAGCGCACCGGCAAGCGCGCCCGCACAGTGGCCGACGTCTCCGACGACCTCGGCGCGCTGGACCGGGCCCAGCTGCTGGAGCTGATCCAGGTCGCGAAGGCCATGGGCTTCACCGGCGGCGTGGAGGTCCTGGAGTCGGCGGTGTCGCCGCGCGGCTACCGGCTGCTGGCCAAGGTGCCGCGGCTGCCCGGCGCGGTCATCGACCGCCTGGTCGAGCACTTCGGCGGCCTGCAGAAGCTGCTCGCCGCCTCGATCGACGACCTGCAGCGGGTGGAGGGCGTCGGCGAGACCCGGGCCCGGTCGGTGCGCGAGGGGCTGTCCCGGCTGGCCGAGTCGTCGATCCTCGAGCGCTACGTCTGAACCGCTGTACCGCTGAACCGCGCTGAACCGCTGAACCCGAAGCCGCCTTCCCGACACCGGGGAAGGCGGCTTCCTTCTGTCCTCAGCGGTAGAACGCACGCAGCGACGGCACCAGCGCCTCGGGGTTCCCCAGCACACCGTGGTCCTCGCCGGGCAGGACGACCAGCTCCGCACCCGGCACCGCCTCGGCGACCGCCTTCGTCCCGGCGATGAGGCCGGGGTAGGTCCGGTCCCCGTAGACGGCCAGTACCGGCTTGTCCAGCCCGGCCAGGCGGTCACGGTCGACCATCTCCCAGGGCCGCGACAACAGCATGTCGTAGGGCAGGGTCAGCGCCTTGTCGAGCAGGAAGTCCCAGCCCGGGCCCTGCTTCATGGCCTCCAGTCCCTCGGGCGGAGTGCCCATGGCCTCGCCCAGGAACAGGCTCGCGGCACCTTCACGGTCGCCCTTGAGGGCCGCCTCGGTCAGGCGGTCGAGGATGTCCGCGGGCGCGTGGGGCAGGTCGGGATCGGCGCGATAGGGCGTCTCGTAGACGGCGACGGCGTCCACCGGCAAGCCGCGCAGCGCCGCCTCCAGGACCAGGATCCCGCCGGACGAGTGGCCGAACAGCGCCGCGTGCCCGCCGACGTGCTCGATCACGGCCGCCAGGTCGTCGATCTCGTTCTGCACGTGGAAACCGAGACCGTCCTCGATCGCCTTGTCGTCGCTCTCGACCCGGCCGCGGCGGTCGTAGGTGACGGCGGTGAAGGACGACGCCAGCGCCCCGGCCAGCGCGGCCACCGTGCTGCGGTCGTTGAAGGCCCCGCCGACCAGGATGACGGTGGGGCCCTGGCCGACGGTGTCGACCGCGATGGTGGTGCCGTCCTGGGAAGTCACGTGGGTGGTGGTCATTGTCGGTCAGCCCTTCTGGGGGTGGTTGATGCGGAAGCTGAGGTGGGTGACGCCCGCGGCGTCCTGCACGCTGGTCGGTTCCAGCTCGACCATCCGGTCCGGCAGGTTGTCGAAGAGCCGGGTGCCCTGGCCGATCAGCACCGGCGCGAGGTGCACGTGCAGCTCGTCGATCAGATCGGCGGCGAGCGCCTGCTGGATGACGTCGGCGCCGCCGGAGACGTGGACCTTCTTGTCCGGCGGACACGCCTTCTTGGCGGCCTCGATCGCGGCCGGGACGCCGTCGGCGACGAAGTGGAAGACGGTGCCGTCCTCCAGCGGGACGTCCTCCTGCGGCCGGTGGGTGACGATGAAGACGTCCTTCCGGTACGGGGACTCCACACTCCAGTGGTCCCCGGCGGAGTCGTACATGCGGCGGCCCAGGACGTAGGCGCCGGCCTGCTCGCCGCGCTCGGCGGTCAGCGTCTTCGCGGTGTCGTCCTCGGCGAACTGCCAGTCGGTGACCCGGAAGAACCGGTCGTCCACGAAGGGCGGCTTCCGGGCTTCCAGGCCGCAGACGAAGCCGTCGAGGGACACGGACATGTCACAACGGACGATCACGTCGTTCATGGAGTTTCACTCCTCGGGGTGGGCTCGGGGTTCCTTTCGTGAAGGGGTCGGAGCCGACTCCGCATTCTCTACATGGCTCGCCGAAAAATTCTTGGCGAGAAAGAAGCGCTGTTCGGGGACACCGTCGGTGAGTTCCGCGGCGGATCGGCAGTCGGCGGTGGCGCGGGTGTCGGCGAGCAGCATCAGCGCGAGCAGGCCGCGCGCCTCGGGGGTGGCGTCAGCTGCCGCTCTTGAGCTCGAACGTCTTGGCCGGGCTCTGTGCCGCCGGGGCGGCCGGTCCGGCGCCGGCGGCCAGGGTCACCACGCCGTAGTACGTGCCGAACTTCGCGGGCTGGCCGCCGGCCGGGCAGCCGGCCGCCGAACGGAGGCGGTTCCAGGTGTACGTGACGGTCTGCGCGCTGCCGGGGGCGATGCCGCGGATGTCCGAGCCGCCGACGCCGCAGTCGGCGGAGGACCAGATGCGGTCCGAGCCCGAGAAGATGTTCAGCACCATCGTCTTCGGGCCGAGGTCGATGTCGCAGTCCGCGGTGCCCTTGTTGAACGCGGTGAGGGTGAAGGCCGGGTGGTCGCCGTTGGCGTACTGCGGGAACTGCGAGGAGAGGACGAGGGTCAGCTGGCAGCCCCCGCCGTTGCCGGACGCGCCCGTCGCCCCGCCGGTGCCGCCGGGCCCTCCGCCCGGACCGCCGGCCGAGCCGGAAGGCGCCCCTGCCGAGCTGGAGGGGCCGCCGGAGCTGGAGGCCGGGCCGTTCCCGGACGCGCCGCCGGAAGCCGTGGTGCCGCCCGACGAAGCCTGCGCGGAGCTCCCGCCGGCCGTCGGGAGCGAGGACTGCGAGGCAGCCGGGGAGGTGTTCTTGCCGTCTGCGACCGGCTTCTTCTTGCCCGACCCGGAACCGGAGCAGGCATAGAGGATCAACGCCAGCGCGGCGAGAGCGGCCAGCAAAACCAAGACCCGCCGCCGCCAGTAGACGGTCGGCGGGAGAGACCCGACGGGATTTCGCAGCGAACCCACGAAGGGTCACTCTACGGTGCCGATGCCGCGGTGTGCGGCACGCCCCGCCGTACGATCGTCAGATGGCGGAAAGAACGACCGCGCGCACAACCGACGCTGCGCGGCCCCCGGAATTCGAACAAGGGTCTGAACTGGTCACCCCCGTCGTCGCGTGGTACCGGACCGCCGCCAGGGACCTTCCCTGGCGCCGCCCGGACGCCACGCCGTGGGCGGTGATGGTGAGCGAGTTCATGCTCCAGCAGACCCCGGTGGTCCGCGTCCTGCCGGTGTACGAAGCCTGGCTCGACCGCTGGCCGACCCCGGCCGCCCTGGCCGCCGAGCCCGCCGGAGAGGCCGTCCGCGCCTGGGGCCGCCTCGGCTACCCGCGCCGGGCCCAGCGCCTGCACGCGGCCGCCTCCGCCATCGAGGAGGACTTCGACGGCGTGGTGCCGGACACGTACGAGGACCTGGCGTCGCTGCCGGGTGTGGGTGAGTACACGGCCGGGGCGATCGCGTCGTTCGCCTACAAGAAGCGCCACATCGTGCTGGACACGAACGTCCGCCGGGTCCTGGCCCGCGCCGTCTCCGGCGTCGAATATCCGGCCCCGTCGACCACCCCGGCCGACCGCCGCATCGCCACCGCGCTCCTCCCCGAGCAGCCCGCTGACGCCGCCGAGTGGGCCGCCGCCAGCATGGAACTGGGCGCGGTGGTGTGCACGGCCCGCACGCCGCGCTGCGATGAGTGCCCGGTGGCGTCGCTGTGCACGTGGGTCGCGGCGGGGAAACCCGCGTACGACGGCCCGCCGCGGCGCGGGCAGACCTACGAGGGCACCGACCGGCAGGCCCGCGGTCGCCTGCTCGCGGTGCTGCGTGACACGCACGGCTCGGTACCCCGCGAGGAGCTGGAAGCGGCCTGGACGCGGGACGTGGCCCAGCGGGAGCGGGCGCTGTCGAGCTTGCTGGCCGACGGGCTGGTGGTGGTGCTGGACGGTGAGCGGTTCGCCTTGGCACAGTGAGCGGGAGTCGGGGAAGGATGTGGCCCATGTCTAGTGACGCCGCCAACGCGGCCGGCCGGAAGTGGGACCTGTTCGCCGACGAGGACACCGGGCCGGAGCTGATCCGCGATCCGGACCGCTCCCGCGCCTTCCGGCTGGTGATCGGCGGCACCCGGCACTCGCACGTCGACTTGGACGAACCGACGAACCTGGAGTACGACTACGCGCGTCAGATCGCGCACCTGATCGATCTCGCCGCCGCCCCCGGCGCCCCGCTGCGGGTGCTGCACCTGGGTGCCGGAGCGCTGACGCTGGCCCGCTATGTCGCCGCCACGCGGCCGGAGTCGGAGCAATGCGCAGTGGACCTCGACGGCGAGCTGCTCGACCTGGTGCGGCGCGAGCTGCCGCTGCCGGCCGGCGCCCGCGCCGACCTGCGGACCGGCGAGGCCCGGGAGGAGCTGGCGGCGGCGCCGGCAGGATGGTTCGACATGGTCGTCACAGACGTCTACGACGGACCGCAGGTCCCGAAGCACCTCACCACGGTCGAGTGCGCCGGGCTGTCGAAACGGGCACTGCGCCCCGGCGGCGCGCATGTCGTGAACTTCGCCGACGGTTCCTTCGACGGCAGCGGTCTGACCTCCACCCGCCGTCTGGTGGCCGGCGCCCGTCAGCACTTCAGCGACGTGGCGTTGGTGATCCACCCCGATCTGCTGCGCGGCCGCCGCCTCGGCAACCTGGTCCTTGTGGCCTCCGACTCCCCGTTGCCGGTCGACGGGCTGGCGGCGCGCACCGCTTCCGACTCCTTCGGCCACCAGGTGCTGCACGGCCCCGCCCTGGACGATTTCCAAGGCGACGCCGAGCCGCTGACGGACGCCGAACTGGCCGTGTAGAGCCCTGACCGTCACCCCGCCAGCGACCCGGCGATCCCCTCCGCGCCGTCTCTGCCGCCCCCACGCCGCGCCGCCCGCCACGAGTACCCGGCCACCAAAGACCGCAGCCTCTGCTCCGTCACCGCGTCGACGGGTGTCAGCACCACGATGCGCTGCTCGGCTCCGCCGCCGGCGGCGAGCATGTCGTAGGCGACCGTCATCAGGCCCGCGGTGGGATGCGCGATGCGCTTCACCCCGCTGGTGCGTTCGTCGACGGTGTGGTCTTCCCACCAGCCGGCGAACTCAGGGCTCTGGTCGCGCAGCTCGGCGACCAGCTCCTCGAGACGGGCGTCATGCGGGTAGCGGGCCAGGTTCGCACGGAGCGCGCCGACCGTCTCGCGGGCGATCTGCTGCCACGACAGCTGGGTGCGGCGCGAGCCCGGATCCAGGAACAGCAGATGGGCCGCGTTGGCGGCCGGGCCCCTGCCGAAGTCCTCGCCGAACATGGCCGAGGCGGCGGCGTTGTGGGCCAGGATGTCGAAACAGTGGTCGATGATGTAGGCCGGGAGCAGGGGCATGCCGTCCAGGACCGCGCGCAGGGAGGACGCCACCTCGGCGGTGGGGCAGGGCAGCCGGCGCGGGGGTGCCTCGCCGCGCGCCGTCAGGTGCAGGTACTCGCGCTCGGCCGGCGACAGGCGGAGCGCTTCGCCGATGGCGTCCAGCACGCCGGAGCCGGGGGCGCCGGCCCGGCCCTGCTCCAGCCGGATGTACCAGTCGATGCTCACCGCGGCCAGTTCGGCCACCTCCTGGCGGCGCAGGCCCGGGGTGCGGCGGCGGCCGGTGCTGCGCAGCCCCACGTCGTCCGGGCTCAGCCGGCCGCGCATGGCGACCAGGAACTCCCCCAGCGCGTTCCGGCGGGTGGTACGCGGGGTACCAGGCTTCGAAGACTCTCCCTGGACTTCCCCGCCGACGCGAGACTCGTGACCCATGAACAAGAAGACGAAGGTCACGGTCGCCGGCGTTGCGACCGCCGCCACATTCGCCGCCGGGGCCGCGACCGCCTACGCGGTGGTCTGCGACAAGTTCGGCTACAGCCCGGTGCGCAACGGGATCCAGAAGTCCGCGGCGCACTTCAAGGTCACGTCCCCCGACCTGACCGACGGCGGCTGGTTCCCGGCCGCCGACGTGTGCGCGGGTCCGGAGACCACACCGCGGCTGGCCTGGTCCGGCGCCCCGGCCGCCACCAAGAGCTTCGCCGTGGAGATGTTCGACCCGGACGCCCCCACCGGCAGCGGGTTCTCGCACTGGCGGGCCTGGGACATCCCGGCCGGCACGAGCACCTTCGGCGGCCAGGCGCCGGTCCCGGCCGGGACCGTGGTGGGCGTGAACGACGGCGGCGACGCCTTCTACGACGGGCCGTGCCCGCCGGCCGGCGACGTCACCCACCACTACAAGATCCGCGTGCTGGCGCTGGACACCGCCGACCTGGGCCTGCCCTCGGCCGGCACCAGCACCGCGCTGTCCGGGTTCGTGCTGGGACGGCACGTCATCGGGGTGGCCGAGATGACGGTCCTGGCGAAGCAGTAGCCTGCGACAGGCGTATCAAAAAGGCCTCGTGTCTGCCGGATGGTGGACATCCGGCCGTTATCCGCCCGGATGTCCGTTACCGGAGCTCCGGAGATGTCGTTGAGGCCCCGGGGAGTCGTTGTCGGCTCCCCTCAATCCACGACATCCGAGGAAGATCCATGCACGCCTTTGTCAGGAAGGGCCTGCTGCTGTCGGTCGCGACCGGCACAGTGGTCCTGGGCGGCGCGGCCGCCGCCAGCGCGGCGACGTCCGCCACGGTCAACGGCTTGACGGCTGACAGCCCCGGCGCCGTCGCCGGCAACACGGTCCAGGGAGCGGGCGACGCCCCGATCCAGGTCTGCGGGGACACCGGCGCGGCCGGCGCCGCGCTCGACGGCGCGTACGGCGACGACTGCCGGGTGCTCGGCGGCCGCGCCGCGGCCGACGGGTTCGCCGCGCACAGCCCCGGCGCCGTGTCCGGCAACGTCGGCTCGCTGGCCGCGAACGTCCCGGTGGAGGCCTGCGGCCTGGACGCCGCGGCGGTCGCCGCCGCGGTGCAGGCGGACGGCGACCACTGCGTGGACGGGCACACCGCGGCCGTCGCCCACGGCGCGGCGGTCGACTCCCCCGGCCTGGTCTCCGGCAACGTCCTGCAGCTGGCCGCGAACGCGCCGATCTCGGTCTGCGGGGACTCGATCGCGCTGATCGGGTTCCACGACCAGGCCGACGGCAACACCTGCGTGAACGGCGGGCCCGAGCACTCCGGACCGCCGATGGGCCCGCCGGCGGGGACTCCGCCCATGGGCCCGCCCTCGATGGACCCGCCGCCGATGGGTCCGCCCCCGATGGGCCCGCCGCCCCCGGTGCCGTGCCCGCCGCACGCCGCCTAGAACGCGACTGAACGCGACTGAACGCGGCTGGAACACGGCTGGAACACGGCTGGAGCCGGACCTTCCGAGCACCGCGGCCCCCGGCGGGGACCGTACGCGGTAGCCGGCCGGACCCCCTGGCAGGACCTGTTCAGCAGCGCAACCGCGGGATCCCCCCGCGCCGGAGCCGACGTCACTCCGGAACGGGCCCACGGTCAGGACACTGGACAGCATGAAGGACGCCCACCCGCGTACGGGGTGGGCGGCCTTCGTCGTCCTCCGGGCTACCGGCTACCGGCTACCGGCCGCCGGTGCCGGCGGCCGGCCCGGCGTCAGGCGCTGACCGGCGGCGTGGCCTCCGGCGCGGCCGGCGGCAGCGTCCCGGACTCCAGCTGCGAGGCGTCCTCCGGCACGTTCTCCTTCGGGCCGGCGGTGAACGTGAACCGCTGGTCGGACTCGGCGGCACCGGTCTCCTTGGAGACGTCCACCGTGATCAGCTGGCCGGCGCGCACCTCGCCGAACAGGATCTTCTCGGACAGCGGGTCCTCGATGTAGCGCTGGATCGCGCGGCGCAGCGGGCGGGCGCCCAGCACCGCGTCGTAGCCCAGCTCCGCGATCAGGCCCTTGGCGTCGTCGGTGAGGACGATGCCCATGTCCTTGTCCTTCAGGCGGGCGTCGACCTTGCTCATCATCAGGTCCACGATCGCCTTGATGTCGGTCGTCGACAGCTGCGGGAAGACCACGGTGTCGTCGACGCGGTTCAGGAACTCGGGGCGGAAGTGCTGCTTCAGCTCGTCGTTGACCTTCGCCTTCATCCGCTCGTACGGGGCCTTGGTGTCGCCCTGGGCCGCGAAGCCCAGGCCGAAGCCCTTGGAGATGTCCCGGGTGCCCAGGTTGGTGGTCATGATGATCACCGTGTTCTTGAAGTCCACGACCCGGCCCTGGGAGTCGGTCAGGCGGCCGTCCTCCAGGATCTGCAGCAGCGAGTTGAAGATGTCCGGGTGCGCCTTCTCGACCTCGTCGAACAGCACCACCGAGAACGGCTTGCGGCGCACCTTCTCGGTGAGCTGGCCGCCCTCCTCGTAGCCGACGTATCCGGGCGGGGAGCCGAACAGCCGCGAGACGGTGTGCTTCTCGGAGAACTCGGACATGTCCAGCTGGATCAGCGCGTCCTCGTCGCCGAACAGGAACTCCGCCAGCGCCTTGGCCAGCTCGGTCTTACCGACGCCGGACGGGCCGGCGAAGATGAACGAACCGCCGGGGCGCTTCGGGTCCTTCAGGCCCGCACGCGTGCGCCGGATCGCCTGGGACAGGCCCTTGATGGCCTGGTCCTGGCCGATGACGCGCTTGTGCAGCTCGTCCTCCATGCGCAGCAGGCGGGAGGTCTCCTCCTCGGTGAGCTTGAACACCGGGATGCCGGTGGCGGTCGCCAGGACCTCGGCGATCAGCTCCTCGTCGACCTCGGCCACGACGTCCAGGTCGCCCTGCTTCCACTCCTTCTCCCGGCGCGCCTTGGCGCCCTGGAGCTGCTTCTCCTGGTCGCGCAGGGCCGCGGCCTTCTCGAAGTCCTGCGCGTCGATCGCGGACTCCTTCTCCTTGCGCACGTTCGCGATCTTGTCGTCGAACTCGCGCAGGTCCGGCGGCGCGGTCATCCGGCGGATCCGCATCCGGGAGCCGGCCTCGTCGATCAGGTCGATGGCCTTGTCCGGCAGGAACCGGTCGGAGATGTAGCGCTCGGCCAGGGTCGCCGCGGCCACCAGGGCGCCGTCGGTGATGGACACCCGGTGGTGCGCCTCGTAGCGGTCGCGCAGGCCCTTGAGGATCTCGATGGTGTGCGCCACCGAGGGCTCGGCCACCTGGATCGGCTGGAAGCGGCGCTCCAGGGCGGCGTCCTTCTCGACGTACTTGCGGTACTCGTCCAGCGTGGTCGCACCGATGGTCTGCAGCTCGCCGCGGGCCAGCATCGGCTTCAGGATCGACGCCGCGTCGATGGCGCCCTCCGCCGCGCCCGCGCCGACCAGCGTGTGCAGCTCGTCGATGAACAGGACGATGTCGCCACGGGTGCGGATCTCCTTGAGCACCTTCTTCAGGCGCTCCTCGAAGTCACCGCGGTACCGGGAGCCGGCGACCAGGGCGCCGAGGTCCAGGGTGTACAGGTGCTTGTCCTTGAGCGTCTCCGGGACCTCGCCCTTGACGATGGCCTGGGCCAGGCCCTCGACCACCGCGGTCTTGCCGACGCCGGGCTCGCCGATCAGCACCGGGTTGTTCTTGGTGCGGCGGGACAGCACCTGCATGACCCGCTCGATCTCCTTCTCGCGCCCGATCACCGGGTCAAGCTTGCCCTCGCGGGCGGCCTGGGTCAGGTTACGGCCGAACTGGTCCAGCACCAGGGAGGTGGACGGCGTGCCCTCGGCCGGGCCGCCGGCCGCCGCGGCCTCCTTGCCGCCGCCGGAGTAGCCGGACAGCAGCTGGATGACCTGCTGGCGCACCCGGTTCAGGTCCGCGCCCAGCTTCACCAGCACCTGTGCCGCGACACCCTCGCCCTCGCGGATCAGGCCGAGCAGGATGTGCTCGGTGCCGATGTAGTTGTGGCCCAGCTGCAGCGCCTCGCGCAGCGACAGCTCCAGGACCTTCTTGGCACGCGGGGTGAAGGGGATGTGGCCGGACGGGGCCTGCTGGCCCTGGCCGATGATCTCCTCCACCTGCTGGCGGACCGCCTCCAGCGAGATGCCGAGGCTCTCCAGGGCCTTGGCGGCCACACCCTCACCCTCGTGGATGAGGCCGAGGAGGATGTGCTCGGTCCCGATGTAGTTGTGGTTGAGCATCCTGGCCTCTTCCTGGGCCAGGACGACGACGCGCCGTGCGCGGTCGGTGAACCGTTCGAACATTCCTCATCGCTCCCCGGAGCGTCGCGGGCTGACGTGTGGATCCAGTAACTGCGATCGTTCGCTTGCCCTGGTGTGTTGCTAGTTCCGTGCGGTGCCAAACCAGTTGTCCCCGCCTGGGGTACAGGCGGGCTCGCAACCGATGCTAGTCCCGCCTTCCCTCGCAGGTGGCGCGACTTACCCGGGGTGGGTCCGGCCGCCGCGTCCCGCAAGGCCTTCCGTCAGTCCAACTCGCCGCCTCTGACGTGGTGTTCCCGGTGCCGGGGTGGAAGACCCGAATAGGGTGTACGCCAAGAGCGAACGGGGAGGTCGATCCACATGCCGGACGTGGTCTCCGTACCGGAAGCCGCGGGGCGCGAGGCGCTGGCGAGACTGCTGGGGTACGGGCAGCCGGCGGTGGCCCCGGGGCCGGTGGCGCTGTCCGCCGGCGGGCGGGTGCTGTTCTACGTGGCCACCGGGGGTGCCGAGGACCTGCCGGAGCTGCTGGAGTGGCTGGACTGGGGCGGGGTGCGGCTGGACCTGACCGCGGTCGCCGAGGCCGAGCTGACCGATCCGCCGGTGCGCTGGCTGCACCCGGCCACGGTGCCGATGCAGCGTCCGGGGGACGGCGGGGCCGAGGGGGCCGACGGGGCCGCTGGAAGTCCCGGGCCCGCCGGGTCCGAGGGGACGGCCGCGCGGCGTGACGCCTATCCGACACCCGGGCTGCCCGAGCCGCCGGAACTGATCGCGCTGCTGGCCACCATCGCGGCCGCCTGCCACCGGCTGGCTGTCGCCGCGGCCCGCTGAGCGGGCGCTCAGCGCGCCGGGGCGCCGTCCCCGGGCAAAGATGCGGGGATCGCGGCGCGAACCGCTCTGAGACCCCGCCCAGGGCGCGGAAGATCACCCTGAAGTGCGGGCCGCCCGGCCGGCCCGGGGCGAACCAGGCCGACCGTTCGACCGGGCTCGCCGCGGACGCTATTAGTGGGCGGCGTTGTAGCGATTCATGAGGTCGGTCGGAATACGGCCCCGGTCGCTGATTTCCACGCCCTGGGAGCGCAGCCATTCACGGATGTGCTTGGTGTCCCGCCGCGCCGGACCGGTGCCGTACTTCCGCCGGCCGGAGGAGGCGGCGTTGTGCGCCGTCACCTGGGTCGCGGCGGCGACGTACTTCTCGAGCACCTTGCGCAATTCCTTCTCGTGCCCCTCCGAGAGATCGATCTCGTAGGACTTCCCGTCGAGGCCGAACTTCACGGTGCTGGCACCCTCGGAGCCGTCGAGGTCGTCGTGAATCACCACGGTCGTGCGCTTGGCCATCGGGCGGCCCGCCTTTCTCGGGTACGGGTTATTCCGCCAGTCAGCAAAGCGCATTCCGCTGGTGAAATCAAATCCCGTCTCGCGGTGCGCGCACCGTCCTACAAGATCCGCAGCATGCGCGTATTGCCCAGAGTGTTGGGTTTGACCTGCTCCAAGTCCAGGAACTCCGCGACCCCGCCGTCCGCCGACAACGACAGTTCGGCTTCGATCTGGGGCGGGACCGGGACCCCGCTGATCTCGGTGAATCCGTGCGCGGCGAAGAAGTCCACTTCGAAGGTGAGGCAGAACAGCCGCCGGACCCCGATGCGCGCGGCGGTACGCACTAGTTTGTCAAGGATTCGCGCGCCGATCCCCATCCCGCGGCATTCCGGGTCCACCGCCAGCGTGCGCACTTCCGCGAGATCCAGCCAGAAGACGTGCAGCGCCCCGCAGCCGACGATTCGGCCGTCGCCGTCGTGTTCGGCCACCCAGAACTCCTGGATGTCCTCGAAAAGTGTGACGTCCGGCTTGTCCAGGAGGATGCCTTTGTAACGGCCGAGGAGTTCCCGGATCGCCGTGACATCGTCGGTGCGGGCCCGGCGCACGGTGAAATCGGAGGGCCGGGGGGCTGGAGTCATCCGAACAGGTCGCTTCTCACATCGGCGGGATCGGCCCCGGCGGACGCCAGGACGTCGAGGCAGGCCTGGACCGTCGCGGTCGAGCCCACGGCCACGCCGCCCCACCCGGACAGCGTCCCCCCGCCGGCCAGCGCCCGGACGTACTCGTCCAAGTGCTGGGGCAGCTCCTCGGCGGCGCCCAGGTGGACCACGGTCGCGTTGCCGTGCGCGGCGGCCAGCTCGGCCAGGCGTTCGGCCAGGTAGTGGGTGTCGCCGGCGTCCTCGGCGGGGACCGGGCCCGCCTTGGCGGCCTTCGCGGTCTTGGCGGTCTTCTTCGCGGCGCCGGAGGCCGCCTTGCCCGCGGCCGGCGCGGCCTTCTCGGCGGCCGTCTTCTTCGCCGCGGACTTCTTCGCCGGCTTGGCGGCCCGCAGCGAGTCCCCCACCACCACGTGCACCGGCCGGTCGTCCCCGGTCCGCGCGGCCTCCTCCAGGAGCGCCACGATCGGCGCGAGCCCGGTCCCGTGCCCGACCGCGATCAGACGCGAGGCGCCGGCCGGGAACGCCAGCTCACCGACCGGGGCCGCGATCCGGATCCGGTCGCCGACCTCCAGTTCGTCGTGCACCACGGCGCTCAGCCGGCCGCTCTCGGAGCGCTGGACGTGGAACTCCAGGACGGAGTGCTCCGCACCCTGCTCCTCGGCGGGCGCCGCGGCGAACGAGAAGTCCCGCCACACCCACGGCAGCCGCCCGAGTTCGATGGCGGCGTACTGCCCGGCCTGGTACGGATACGGGAAAGCGGTCTTGGCCCGAAGCCGGACCACGTCCTCCGCCATTCGGTCTACGGCGACCACTTCGGCCTCCCAGTAGGCGGGCCCCTGGGCGTCGGCCTCGGCGGCGATCCCGAGCATCGCCGAGGCCACCATCGTCAGCTCGTCCACCCAGGCCACAGCGGCCTCGTAGGTCCACGCCTCACCTATGGTGCGCTCCAGGGCCGTCATCACCGACCCGGCGAAGGCGCGGTAGTGCGGTTCGCGCACCCCGTACTTGCGGTACTCCAGCGCGAGGCGGCGCAACAGGGGAAGCAGGGCGCCGGGGCGGTCCAGTTCGGTGACGACCCGCTCGGCGACCTCCAGGGTCCGCTCGTCGCGGCGCTTCGGATCGCCGACGAAGTACTTCTGATAGCGCGGGTTCGAGGTGAAGAAGTCCTCGTACAAGGCGGCCGTGAATACCTCCGGCCGGGCCACGACGGCCGCGAATCCCTGCCGGACCAGCGTCAGGGCTTGCGCGCGGTGGGCCATCAGATCGTCGTTGAGGGATTCGCCGTCCACAGCCAGAACTTCCGTCACGCGCGCCACATTACAGGGACGCTATGCGGCGCCGGACCGCGTACCGTCCTTCGGTCCGAACCGCGGGTCGTTCCGTTCCGCTTCGAGTTCCCGGGCGCGCGCCTCGGCACGCTTCTGAGGGTTCTGCGACACGACGATGAGCCGGATCACATAGATGAACACGCCCGCCATCAGGATCGAGGGCACATATAGCCCCGCATTGCCCATCATCGTGTCGCTTCCCCCTCGGGACGAGGTGATTGAGAACCCTGTCGGAATGTTTTACACGGGCTTGACGAACGGGAACAGGATGGTCTCCCGAATCAGCTTGCCGGTCAGCGCCATCAGGATCCGGTCGATGCCGGCTCCGATGCCGCCGGCCGGCGGCATGGCGTACTCCAGCGCCCGCAGGAAGTCCTCGTCCAGCTGCATCGCCTCCGGGTCGCCCCCGGCGGCCAGCAGCGACTGCTCGGTGAACCGCGCGCGCTGGTCGACCGGGTCGATCAGCTCGGAGTAGCCGGTGCCCATCTCCGCGCCCCAGCCGACCAGGTCCCAGCGCTCGGCCAGCCGCGGGTCGGCGCGGTGCGCCCGGGTCAGCGGCGAGACGTCCTTCGGGAAGTCCCGGTAGAACGTCGGCAGCACGGTCTTGTCCTCGACCAGGTGCTCGTACATCTCGAGCACGACCTGGCCGCGGGTCCAGTCCGGCGCGTAGGGGATGCCGGCGGCGTCGCACAGCTTCTTCAGCGCACCGATCTCGCTGTCCGCGCTCACCTCTTCGCCGAGCGCCTCGGAGATCGCCTCGTTGACCGTGGTCGAGCGCCACTCGCCGCTGATGTCGAACTCCTCGACCTCGCCCTCGGCGTTCACCCGGCGCGCCACCTGGGCGCCGAAGATGGCCTCCGCGCCCTCCTGGATCACCTGCTGCGTCAGCTTCTGCATGACGTTGTAGTCGCCGTAGACCTCGTAGGCCTCCAGCATGGTGAACTCGGGGCTGTGCGTGGAGTCCGCGCCCTCGTTGCGGAAGTTGCGGTTGATCTCGAAGACCTTCTCCACCCCGCCGACCAGCAGCCGCTTCAGGTACAGCTCCGGCGCGATGCGCAGGTAGAGCTTCATGTCGTAGGCGTTGATGTGGGTCTCGAACGGCCGGGCGTTGGCGCCGCCGTGGATCGGCTGCAGCATCGGCGTCTCGACCTCGGTGTAGCCGCGGTCGGCCAGGCTGCCGCGCAGCGAGCGCACCAGGTCCGAGCGCGTGAACAGCATCCGCCGCGCCTCGGGGTTCACGATCAGGTCGACGTACCGCTGCCGCACCCGGGCCTCCGGATCGGTCAGGCCCTTGTGCTTGTCCGGCAGCGGCCGCAGGCACTTCGCGGTGATCGCCCAGCTGTCGACCATGATGGAGAGCTCGCCGCGCCGCGAGGTGATGACCTCGCCGGTGACGCCCACGAGGTCGCCGAGGTCGATGTCGCCCTTCCAGGCGTCCAGCGACTCCGGGCCGAGCCGGTCCAGGGAGAACATGGCCTGGATCTCGAACTCGCCCTCGCGCAGCGTGGCGAAGCACAGCTTGCCGCCGGTGCGGGACAGCACGACCCGGCCGGTGACCCCGACCTGCCGCCCGGTGGCGGTGTCGGGCTCCAGGCCGGTGTACTCCGCCCGCAGCTCGGCGATGGCCGTGGTCCGCGGGTAGCCCACCGGATACGGATCCACCCCGCGCTCGCGCAGTTTGTCCAGCTTCTCCCGGCGGATGCGGATCTGCTCGGGAGCGTCGGACTCGGGCTGCGCCGGAGGCGGGGTGGTTTCGGTCATGGGTCAAGGCTACTTGGCCCGGTTCCGCGGCTCGCAACCGAATACCAGTCAGTGGTTACGTGGCGCCCGGCCGCGGACGGTCAGCCGCCGAAGGCCGGGTAGGCGGGCAGGTCGGCCGCGCGCCAGTGCCCGGTCGCGGCCAGCAGCGCGCGGAAGGCGGCCGCGACGGCCGGGAGCTCACCGGCCCGCTCGAGCGCGGCGGCCGTGGTGTCCCAGCGGTAGCGGAGGATCTCGCGGATGCTGGCGACCTTCCGGGTGCGGTGCATCGGGCGGTCCTCCTCGCGGACGCGGTCGAACAGCGCCACCGTCATCGCGGCGACGAACGCCACGGTCGCGAGCCGGACGCCGGGCCGCCATACCCGGTCGTCGGCGAGCTCGGGGTACGCCGCGACGACCTCGCCGCGGTACGCCCGCTCGGCCTCCAGCGAGAACGTCTTGGGAAGGCGGAACACACACCAGCAGGTGGCGAACGGCATCCGGGTGTAGGCGGCGTCCAGGAACACCGAGTGGAAGCCGGCGCCCTCGAAGTCGATGGGCCGCAGCCCCTCGGCGGTCAGAAGGTTGTTGTCCGGGCAGATGTCGCCGGGCGAGAAGACCTGGAAGCGGTCGCCCTGGAGCGCGGTGATCGCGTCGAGACCGTCCGGCGCCGCGATGCCGAGCCCTTCCAGGAAGGCGGAGAACTTCCCGACGTACTCCTCGAGCCACGGATCCGGCGCAGTGGACAGCTCATGCCCGCGCCCGACGCTGGCGGCCGCCATCCGCCCGTAGACGGTGGCCCACTCGACGAGCGCCGTGCGAGCCTCCTTCTCGTCCCCGCCCAGCAGAACGTCTGCGAGGTTCCGTGCCGTGCCGAGGTCCTCCATGACGATCAGCCGGAGCTCGTCGTCGGCGGCCAGCAGGCGCGGGCCCAGGTCGGTGAACCGCAGTCCGCCGGACTCGGCGGCGTAGGCTCCCTGCTCCCCGTGCGCCTTGAGGATCACCGTCGCGCCGTCGTCGGCCCGGCGGACCCGCAGAACCGTGCTCCGCAGGCTGCCGCCCAGATCCACCGGACCGCTCAGCCCGGTCCCCAGCAGCATCTCGGCCGCCGAGACGATCTCCGACGTTTCCATCAGCCCCCCGTGGGTCTTCGTCAGTTCCCGGTGTTGCGCTCGTACACCAGCCGCAGCCCGACCAGCGTGAGCCACGGCTCGTGCGCGTCGATCACGTCGGACTCGTCCAGCACCAGCGACGCCAGCCCGCCGGTGGCCACCACGGTGACGTCGTCCGGGTCCTCGGCCATCTCCTCGGCCATGCGGTGCACGACGCCGTCCACCTGACCGGCGAAGCCGTACAGGATCCCGGACTGCATGCACTCGACGGTGTTCTTGCCGATGATGCTGCGCGGCTTGGTCAGCTCGATCTTCCGCAGCTGGGCCCCGCGCATGCCCAGGGCCTCGACCGATATCTCGATGCCCGGCGCTATGGCCCCGCCCAGGAACTCGCCCTTGGCCGAGACCGCGTCGAAGGAGGTCGCGGTGCCGAAGTCGACGACGATGACCGGGCCCTCGTACAGGTAGTGCGCGGCGAGGGCGTTCATGATGCGGTCGGCGCCGACCTCCTTGGGGTTGTCGACCAGGATCGGGACGCCGGTCTTCACCCCCGGTTCCACCAGCACGGTCGGTACGTCGCCGTAGTGGCGGCGGCTCATGTCCCGCATCTCGTGCAGCACCGAGGGCACCGTGGAGCAGATCGACAGGCCGGACAGGCCGCCCGGCTTGCCGGCCGTCGGGTGCTGGTTCAGCAGGCCCTGGGTCATCACCGACAGCTCGTCGGAGGTGCGCCGCGGGTCGGTGGCCACGCGCCAGTGCTCGACGATCTCCTCGCCGTCGAACAGGCCGTAGACGGTCTGGGTGTTGCCGACGTCTATGGTCAGGAGCACGGGGCTACTTCCCTTCTTCGCGGAAGTCCGAGCCGATGTCCAGGATCGGTGCCGAGTGGGTCAGCGCGCCCACCGAGATGTAGTCCACGCCGGTCTCGGCCACGGCCCGCGCCTGGTCCAGGGTCAGGCCGCCGGAGGCCTCCAGCCGGGTCCGGCCGTAGAGCTCGTTGCGCCCCGTGATCTGCACGGCGGCGCGCATCCGCTCCGGTGTGAAGTTGTCCAGCAGGATCAGCTCGGCCCCGGCCGCGAGCACGCCCGGCAGCTGGTCGAGGGAGTCGATCTCGACCTCGATCGGCAGCTCGGGGCGGGCCTTGCGGAGCGCCTCGAAGGCCTCGACGACGCCGCCGGCGGCCACCACGTGGTTGTCCTTGACCAGCCCGGCGTCGGACAGCGACATCCGGTGGTTCACACCGCCGCCGCAGCGGACCGCGTACTTCTCCAGGGCGCGCAGGCCCGGGGTGGTCTTGCGGGTGTCGCGGATCTTCGCCCCGGTGCCCTCGACCGCGTCCACCCAGAGCCGGGTCTGGCTGGCGACACCGGACAGGTGGCACAGGAGGTTGAGCGCGGTGCGCTCGCCGGTCAGCAGATCGCGGGTGCCGCCGGTGACGGTGAGCAGCACCGAGCCGGGCTCGACGCGGTCGCCGTCCCGGGCGACCCGCGTGACCTTGGCGGTGCCCTGGGAGATCAGGTCGAACACGGCGGCGGCGACCGGCACGCCGGCGGCCACGCCCGCGGCCCGCGCCGTGAAGTCGGCGGTGGCCGTGGCGGCGGCCGGGACGGTCGCCTCGGTCGTGGCGTCCGGGCCGTCGGCCAGATCCTCGTCCAGCGCCATCATGATGACCGAAACCACATAGTCCGGGTCCAGGCCGGCGTCGGCCAGGGCCTTGGCGGTCTCCGGGGACAACGAGCTCATCAGGGCCTCACTCCATCCGTCTCCGCGCTGCGCAGCGGTTGTTTCTCGGTGACCAGCCGTCCGGTGGCCGGGTCCAGGTGGTGGACCAGGCGCACCAGCCACCGGTCGGCGCTTTCCGGGAAATCCTCGCGCCAATGCGAGCCGCGTGTCTCGTTCCTCAGGGCGGCGCCCTTCACCAGGGCGCTGGCCAGCAGATGGAGGTTGGTGGCCTCCCACGCCTCCACGTGCGGGCTGTCGGCGGTCCGGGCGGCGAGCCGCTCCAGCTCGTCGGCGGTCCGGTCCAGGGACTGCGCGCTGCGCAGCACGCCGGCGCCGGTCGTCATGGTGTGCTGCACCTCGGCCATCACGCCGGGCTCCAGCAGCACGTCCTGGGCGTCGGCCGGCGCCTCGACCGGGACCGGCGTCTCGGTCCAGGGCAGCCCCTTGGCCAGGTCGGCGCCGATCCGCTCGGCGAAGACCAGGCCCTCCAGCAGCGAGTTGGACGCCAGGCGGTTGGCGCCGTGCACCCCGGTGCACGCGGCCTCGCCGCAGGCGTAGAGCCGGGGTATGGAGGTGCGGCCCCAGGTGTCGGTGCGGATGCCGCCGGAGGCGTAGTGTTCGGCCGGCGCGACCGGGATCCGGTCCTTCGCCGGGTCGATGCCGTGCTTGAGGCAGGACTCGAGGATGGTCGGGAAGCGCTGGGCCCAGAACTCCTCGGAGAACTCCGCCACGCCGGTGCGGGCGTCCAGCCACATGTGCGGCTCGCCGGTCTCGGCCATCCGCCGCATGATGCCCTTGGCGACGACGTCGCGCGGCGCCAGCTCGGCCAGCGGGTGCTGCCCGACCATGAACCGCACGCCGGCGGCGTCCACCAGGTGCGCGCCCTCGCCGCGGACCGCCTCGGAGATCAGCGGCTGCTGGCCGCGGGCCGCGCCGCCGAGCCACATCACGGTCGGGTGGAACTGCACGAACTCCAGGTCGGCCACCCGGGCGCCGGCCCGCAGCGCCATGGCCACGCCGTCGCCGGTGGCCACCGACGGGTTGGTGGTGGCGTCGAAGACCTGGCCCATGCCGCCGGTGGCCAGCACCACGGCCTTGGCGTGCACCGCGCCCACGCCGTCGCGCGCGCCCTCGCCCATGACGTGCACGGTGACGCCGGCCGCGCCGCCGTCCTCGTCCTTGAGCAGGTCCAGCACCAGCGCGTGGTCGATGACCTCGATCTCGCCGATGGTGTGCTCCAGGGCCGCGATCAGGGCCCGGGAGATCTCCTTGCCGGTGGCGTCGCCGCCGGCGTGCGCGATCCGGTCGGCCAGGTGCCCGCCCTCGCGGCCCAGCGCTATGGAGCCGTCGGCGGTCTTGTCGAACTCGGCGCCCAGGGCGATCAGGCGGCGCACCGCCGCCGGGCCCTCGGTGACCAGGATCCGCACCGCGTCCTCGTCGCAGACCCCGGCGCCGGCGACCAGGGTGTCGCGCATGTGCGCCTCGGGGCTGTCGCCGACGCCGAGCGCGGCGGCGATGCCGCCCTGGGCCCAGCGCGTCGAGCCGTCTTTCAGGCGGGCCTTCGTCACCAGCAGGACGCTGCCCGCCTGGCGCGCCGCCAGCGCCGCGGTGATGCCGGCCACGCCGGATCCCACCACGACCGTGTCCGCGTACGCCCGCCACCCCGGCCGGGGCGCCCTCAGCCGCTGGACCATCTCTCGCCCACCCGTCTCCGTACCGATCGCCGGTACCCGTCAGTTCGCGGTCACGTCGCCCCGGGTCAGGACCTCCGAGCCCGGGATCGCCTCGGCCGGATCGGCGCCCAGGGCGATGATCCGGTTCTCGGTGTCGACGTGCACCACCTTCGGCTGAAGCGTACGCGCCTCGGCGTCGTCCACTTGCATGTAGGAGATCAGGATGACGAGGTCTCCGGGGTGCACCAGGCGCGCGGCCGCGCCGTTGATGCCGATCACGCCGGTGCCGCGGGCCCCGGGTATGACGTACGTCTCCAGGCGGGCGCCGTTGTCGATGTCGACGATCGCGACCTGCTCGCCGGGCAGCAGGTCCGCGGCGTCCATCAGGTCCTCGTCGACGGTGACCGAGCCGACGTAGTGCAGGTCGGCCTGGGTGACCGTGGCCCGGTGGACCTTGGACTTGAGCATCGTGCGGTACATCAGTGCGCTCCGGGGTGTGAGGAGACGGTGAGGGTGAGGGGGACGTTGTCGATCAGGCGGGTGCCGCCGACGCGGGCCGCCATCGCGAGCACAGCATCACCTGTGAACGCTGGAGGCACCTCGGAAAAGTCCTCGGGGTCGACTAGCGCGAGGTAGTCCACGCTGAGCCGGCCGGCGGCGACGGGCTCGGCGAGCACCGCGTCCGCGGCCGCCCGGACGGCGTCGGCGCCGGCTCCCCCGGCGGCCGCGTCCCGGCCCGCGAACAGCGCCCGCGAGAGGCTGAGCGCGATGGTGCGCTCCTCGGAGCCCAGATAGCGGTTGCGGCTGGACTTGGCCAGGCCGTCGGCGTCGCGCACGGTCGGCACGCCGACGATCTCCACCGGCATGTTCAGGTCCAGCACCATGCGGCGGACCAGGGCCAGCTGCTGGGCGTCCTTCTCGCCGAAGAACGCGGCGTCCGGACGCGTCAGATTGAGGAGCTTGTTCACCACGGTGAGCACACCGGTGAAGAACCCGGGGCGGAACTCGCCCTCCAGGACCTCGCCCATCGGCCCCGGGGCGACCTTCACGATCGGCTGTCCGCCGGGGTAGACGTCGTCGACGGACGGCGCGAAGGCCACGTCCACACCGGCCTCGGCGCACAGCTTCAGATCGTCGTCGAGGGTGCGCGGGTAGCGGTCGAAGTCCTCGTTCGGGCCGAACTGCAGCGGGTTCACGAAGATGGTGGCGACGACCAGGTCGCAGTCGTGCCGGGCCTGCCGCAGCAGCTCCAGATGGCCCTCGTGCAGGGCGCCCATCGTCATCACGACGCCCCTGCGGCCGTTGGCGAAGCCGTCCAGGTAGGGCTGGAGCCCGGCCCGGGTGGAAACGAGCGCGGTCATGCGTCGGCCTCCTTGTTCAGCACTCCGAGCAGGGATTCGGCTTTCTCGGCGGACAGCTGCCCGGAGGCCAGCGCGCGGTCGGCGGTCAGCCGGCCGAGCGCGCGGTAGCCCTGGGCGGCCTGCGGGTCCTCTTTGCGGAGGACGGCCAGGTGCGCGGCCACGGTCCCGGCGTCGCCGCGGACCACGGGGCCGGTCAGGGCCAGGTCGCCGGAGCGCAGCGCGTTGTCCAGGGCGGCGCCGAGCAGCGGGCCCAGCATCCGGCCGGGCTCGCGCACTCCGGCCGCCGCCAGCAGGTCCTCGGCCTGCGCGACCAGGGTGATCAGGTAGTTGGAGCCGTAGGCCAGGGCGGCGTGGTAGAGCGGCCGGGCCGCCTCCTCTATCCACTCCGGCTCGCCGCCCATCTCCACCACCAGCGCCTCGGCGATGGGGCGCAGCGGGTCCGGGGCGGTGACGCCGAAGGAGCAGCCGGCCAGGCGCGCGACGTCCACCTCGGTGCCGGTGAAGGTCATCGCCGGGTGCAGCGCCAGCGGGAGCGCCCCGGCCCGGGTGGCGGGGTCCAGGACGGCGTACCCGTGCCGGCCGGAGGTGTGGACCAGGATGGTGCCGGGCCGCACCGAGCCGGTCGCGGCCAGGCCCTCGACCAGGCCGGGCAGTATGTCGTCGGGGACGGTGAGCAACAGCAGATCGGCGGCCCGTACCACGTCCTGCGGCGGCAGGAGCGGGACGCCGGGCAGCAGCTTGTCGGCGCGGCGGCGGGACGCCTCGGACACGCCCGAGGCGGCGACCACGCGGTGGCCGGCGCGCTGCAGGGCGGCGCCGAGGGCCGCGCCGACGCGGCCGGTGCCGACCACGCCGACCGCCAGGCGGGACTCTGCGGAATCCATGGGCTCTCGATATCTGTCGATCCAGTCCGCGGGGGTACCGGTCGTATCAAAATGATGGCGGGATCAGGGTATCCCGTCGGAGCCCGCCGGTCACCACTCGCCCACCGCGGCGCGCGGGGGACGCGGCGTTTTCCGGTATCCGAGCTGGTCTGACGGGTTCGACTTCCGTTCTGCCAAGATCTACCCATGCCACGCGACGCGGGCTCGGTCGGCGAGTTCACCCGGGAGATGCTGGGCCGTGGCCAGACCACCCTGCGCGCCGGCGTCGAGCGCTCCGTGCGGGCGCTGCGGCTGCACGGCGTGCGGCACTGGTTCCGGCGCGAGCGGGACGCGTTCCGCCAGACCCTGAAGACCGCCCTGGCCTGCGCCGTGGCCTGGGAGCTGGCCAAACACGTGATCTACCACGGCAGCCCGCAGGTGCACGCCGTCCTGGCGCCGGTCGCGGTGCTGATCACGATACAGGTGACGATCTACCAGACCTTCCGCCGCGGCCTGCAGCAGGTCGCGGCCGTGGTGCTGGGCGTGTTCGCGGCCCTGGCGCTGGCCAACTACGTCGAGCTGAGCTGGTACACGCTGTCCGTCATGGTGATCATCGCGCTGATGATCGGCCGGACGCTGCGCCTGGGCACCCAGGTCAACCAGGTCGCCACCACTTCGCTGCTGGTCTACAGCCTGGGCCGGGGCTACGGCCTGGAGCGGGTCTGGGACACGCTGATCGGCGCCGGCGTGGGGATCGTCGCGAACGCCGCGGTGGCCCCTCCGACGTACAGCGACACCGCGGCCAAGGAGCTGGCCGACCTCGCCGACGACCTGGCCCAGCTGTGCCGGGACGTGGCCATCGCGCTGCGCGACGGCACCTGGACCGCGGCCGACGCCCGCAAGTGGCTGGACCGCTCGCGCGGCCTGTTCGGCGACTCCCAGGACACCGAGGACGTCGCCGACCAGGCCGAGGAGGCGGTCCGCTACCACCCGCGCCGCTCGTCGCTGGAGGCCGAGGTGAACCGCGTGGACCAGGCCGCGATCTGCCTGAGCCACGTCGCCGCGCAGCTCAACGGCCTGCTCCGGGGCCTGTACGACCTGGCCAACGGCAACCGCGGGCTCCCGGCCACCACCGAGGTCCCCCGGGCGCTGGGGATACTGCTGCTCGACGTCGGCCGGGCCCTCAACCGCTTCGGCCGCCTCCAGATCCCGGACCGCAACAGCCGTCAGGTGCTGGAGGAGCTGAAGGTCATCATCACCGCCGCGGACGACCACCAGCTCTCGGCGATAGAGGACATGCTGCCGATAGGGGCGCACGCGGTCGAGCGCTGGTCGGTCCACGGCGCCCTGCTCGACAACGCCCGCCGGATGCTCTACGAACTGGACCCGGTGGGCGGTCCGCACACCCTCGCCATCCCGCCGATCGCGCCCGCGCCGGTGGCGAGCGCCTCGACTTAGAGATGATCAGCGTATGACTTTCCTGGACCAGGTCGACCGCACCTCGCTCGCCGCCGCCCGGCACTTCGCAGCCCACGAGGACGGCGCGGTCGTCCGTGAGGACGCCGGGCTGTTCATGGTCGCGTCGGCGTATCCGTTCGTGCGGTCGCTGTTCTACAGCTCGGCGCGCCGCTTCGACCGCGGCGTGCCGGCCGAGAAGGCGATCGCCGCCCTGCGCGCCTTCGACGACGAGCACGGCAGCCACCTGAACCTCTGGCTGTCCCTGGAAGGCGACCCGGACCTGGTGGCCGCCGCCGAAGCCGCCGGTCTGACGCGCGGCATCGAGCTCGAAGACATGGCGACCGCGACGCCCCCCGCGCTGCCCGAGCCCGCGCCCGGCGTCGAGCTGGTGCGGGTCGCGGACGCGGCGACGGCCGACGCGTTCGGCGACGTCCACCGCGCTCTGCGGGCCGAGGCCGATCAGGACCCGGAGTCGGTGCTGCACTTCGCGTCGCACGCCGTGCTCCTGGACCCCCGCGTCCACGCCTACGTCGCGTACCTGGACGGCGCTCCGGCCGCCTGCGCCATGGCCTTCCGCCACGAGGAGACCGCGGGCCTGTTCTGGGTCGCGACCAAGACCGAGGCCCGCAACCGCGGCCTCGGCGCCCTGGTCTCGGCCGCGCCGGTGCGCTCGGTGTTCCAGGACGGCGCGGAGTCGGTGACGCTGACGGCGACCGCGCTGGGCGCGCCGGTCTACCGTCGACTGGGGTTCGAGCGCTTCTCGACCCGCACTCGCTACAACTCCTGACTCCCCAGAAAACGCAGTAGGGCGCGCCCCTTATATAAGGAGCGCGCCCTGACTGTCTCGGACCGGTCGGACTACTTCAGCTTCGTCCCCACGGAACGCAGGTCCTGGCAGGCCTCGACGACGCGGGCCGCCATCGCCGCCTCCGCCGACTTGCCGTAGGTGCGCGGGTCGTAGGTCTTCTTGTTGCCGACCTCGCCGTCGACCTTCAGGACGCCGTCGTAGTTCTTGAACATGTGGTCGGCCACCGGCCGGGTGAAGGCGTACTGCGTGTCGGTGTCGATGTTCATCTTCACCACGCCGTAGTCCAGCGCCTCGCGGATCTCCTCCAGGGTGGAGCCGGAGCCGCCGTGGAAGACCAGGTCGAAGGGCTTGTCACCGTGGCCGGGGTGCTTGGCCGCGACCGCGTCCTGGATGTCCTTCAGGATGCTCGGGCGGAGCTTGACGTTGCCCGGCTTGTAGACGCCGTGCACGTTGCCGAAGGTGGCCGCCAGCAGGTAGCGGCCCTTCTCGCCCAGGCCGATGGCGTCCGCGGTGCGCAGGACGTCCTCGGCGGTGGTGTAGAGCTTCTCGTTGATCTCGTTGGCGACGCCGTCCTCCTCGCCGCCGACGACGCCGATCTCCAGCTCCATGATGATGTTCGCCGCGGCACACTTGGCGAGCAGCTCCTGCGCGATCTGCAGGTTCTCGTCCAGCGCCACCGCCGAGCCGTCCCACATGTGGGACTGGAACAGCGGGTTCTGACCGGCCTTCACGCGCTCGGCGGAGATGTCGACCAGCGGCCGCATGAAGCCGTCGAGCTTGTCCTTCGGGCAGTGGTCGGTGTGCAGGGCCACCGTGATGTCGTACTTCGCGGCCACCACGTGCGCGAATTCGGCGAGCGCGACCGAGCCGTCGACCATGTTCTTCAGCGAGCCGGACAGGTACTCCGCCCCGCCCGTGGAGACCTGGATGATGCCGTCGCTCTCGGCCTCGGCGAAGCCGCGCAGCGCGGCGTTCAGCGTCTGGGAGGAGGTCACGTTGATCGCGGGGTAGGCGAACCGGCCGGCCTTGGCCCGGTCCAGCATCTCGCGGTAGACCTCAGGGGTCGCGATAGCCATCGCTCTGTCTCCTCGGTTGGGACGGTCGCACTCGGATTAGCGCTGCTGGGGCGCAGTTTAGCGGCTTCGGTGCCGTCCGCCCGAAGCGACCGAATCGCGGTCGTCCCCGCCGGCCGCGGCGGGCGCGCCGGCCCCGGCCTTGCGGGCCTTGCGCCACTCGAAGAAGATCGGCGTGACCGAGAGCAGCACGATGACCAGCGTGATCGGGATGATGTACTTGTCGACCTTGTCGGCGCTGATCGCGTTGCTGGCCAGCCGGCCCAGCAGCAGCACACCCTCGGCCCAGATCACACCGCCGATCACGTTGGCGACGAAGAACTTCTTGGCGGGCATCTCCAGCACCCCGGCCACCGGGTTCATGAAGGTGCGCACGATCGGGATGAAGCGCGCCAGCACCACGGCCTTGGTCGGGCCGTACTTGTTGAACACGTCCTCGGCCTTGTCCACGTGCTCGCGCTTGAACAGGCGGCTGTCCGGCTTGTCGAACAGCGGCCGCCCGAAACGGGCGCCGAGGAAGTGACCCAGCTGGGCCCCGGCGACCGCGCAGACCGGCACGGCGACCATGAGCAGCGGCAGCGACAGGTGGTGGGTGTTGGTCACCCCGTCGGAGCTCTTGCCCGACAGGGTGAGCAGACCGGCGATGAACAGCAGCGAGTCGCCGGGCAGGAAGAAACCGACCATGAGGCCGGTCTCGGCGAAGATGATCGCGCAGACGCCGAGCACGGCGAAGTTGCCGAGCGCGTTGATCCAGTCCGTCGCGGAGATCGGATTGAAGGCCAGCAGGTGGGCGGCCAGGGAGGAGGTCACAGGTCGAGGCTACCTTGTCGTTACTACAGCGTGTGGCAGATGGACGGGGACGAGCCCGGGGGAACCGGGCCGGGGCGAGCCGGGACGATCCGAGACGGGCCTGGAGCGCTCCGGTCAACCCGCCAGGTGCAGCGAGCCCACCATACCCAGCAGCGCCGCGTCATAGGCGGGGTCGGATGACACCACCGTCACCACGGCGGCCTTCGGGCCGCCCGCCGTACCGCCGGCCGGGACCAGCTCCCACAGCATCGGCCGCACGCCGGAGCCCTGGTCACACGTCACCGCCCACTCGTGGTAGACGGCGGTCTGGGCCCCCGCCGAGCTCCCCGCGCCGCCCAGCACGTACTTCGCGGACGAGCGCAACGGCATGGAGTCCTGGACCTTGTCGGCGGAGCCGGGCTTGGCGGTCGGGCAGGTGATGTCCGAGGCGGCGTCCACGGCCTTCGGCCACCAGCCGGTGGCCTTGGTCGCGGTGCTGCGCGGCCACGCGTCCGAAGCGGCGTCGGACTTGAGGTACAGCGCGTCCACACCGCAGGGCAGGCCGGCGGCCGCCGCGGCGGCGCCACCTCCGGCGCCGGTGGTGCTCGCGCCGCTCGGCGCCGCGCCGGCGGCCTTGGCCTTGGGCGTGACGCACGCCGAGGTGGCGTCGAGCGGCGCGACCTGCCAGCCGTCGGCGAGCGCGAAGTGCAGCGTGGCGACCGACGTCTCGGCCGCGGCCGGCGTGGGCGTGGCACTCTGGCTGCTCTCGGTGCTCGGAGCGCCCTGCGCGCTGGGCTGGGTCGCCTGGGTGTCCGGCGCGGCCGCGGTCGACGGGGCCGTGGAACCGGGCACCGAGGTCCCGCCGGACCCCGCGCCGACGGTGTTGCTCTTGTCGTCCGGCAGCTGGGCCCCCACGAAAACGCCGCCGACCAGCGCGGCGGCGACGGTGGCGGGCACCAGGAACCGTCGCCAGGACCACAGCCCGGCGCGCTTGGCCTTCAGTCCCGCGGTGTGCTCGTTCGGCGGGATGCCGGGCCGGAGCGTGGAATGCGTGACGAGTTCGCTGCGCGCGGTCAGTGCGGCGCGCAGTCTCGTCTCGATCTCTAGCTCGTCCCGCTGTTCCACAGCCCGCACCCCAAAGTGTTGACACCCGCAAAGATTCCGGCAGGTAGACGCACGAGGCGCCCTTCCGGTTGCGTCGGTTCGGCAAAGAGTCCGTGCCGAACCGCCCGCCCCTTTCTCAAGTACTACACGCCCAGGTCGTCCAACGTATAGGCCGTGTAGTAAGGAAGCTGTTCGGCCGCGATCGCCTCGGCGGCCCCGGTGGCCCGGTCCACGATGGTGGCCACCGCCACCACCTCGGCGCCGGCCTCGCGGAGCGCGCGCACCGCCTCCAGCGGCGAACCGCCGGTGGTCGAGGTGTCCTCGACGGCCAGCACCCGGCGGCCGGCCACCTCCGGGCCCTCGATGCGGCGCTGCATGCCGTGCGCCTTGGCGGTCTTGCGGACGACGAACGCGTCCAGGGCCCGGCCCTGCGCGGCCGCGGCGTGCAGCATCGCCCCGGCCACCGGGTCCGCGCCCATGGTCAGGCCGCCGACCGCGTCGAACTCCAGGTCCTTGGTGAGCTCCAGCATCGTGATGCCGACCAGCGGAGCCGCGGCGCCGTCCAGAGTGATCCGGCGCAGGTCGAGGTACCAGTCGGCCTTCAGACCGGAGGAAAGGGTGACTTCTCCGCGCACCACCGCCTTGGCCTGGATCTCCTTGAGGAGGGCTTCGCGGGCGGGGCTGGGCTGGGCGACGATCGGCGCGTGAGACATGTCCTTAAGGGTACTAAGGGTAGCCGCCGCGTCGCCGCCCAGGACTGCCTCTCGCCTCAGGCGGCGGACTACGCCTAGGCTCGACCGGGTGAGCGCGGTGTCCGTGCCGTGGCCGAAGCTGTCTAGTTGTCTGCTTTTGGGAGCCGTCCGTGGCGATGATGTGTGCCGTCAGCTTCACCCGCTATGGCCGTCTCTATTACTACGCGCCGGGACCGATCACCCCGCGGGTCGGGGACAAGGTGCTGGTCCCGACCTCCGCCGGACCCGAGGTCGCCGAGTGCATCTGGGCGCCGCAGTGGGTGGACACGTATGAGGACGCGGAGATCGGCGGCCTGGAGGACCTGGTCGGCTTCGCGAGCCCGGACGACCTGGCGCGCGACGAGCGCGGCCGGGAGCGGCGGGCCCGGGCACGCGTGGTGGCCAAGCGCCAGATCCGCGAGCAGGGCCTGCCGATGAAGGTCGTCGGCGTGGACTACGTGGAGGCCGAGAAGCAGATCACCGTGTACTTCTCCGCGCCGCAGTACGTCGACTTCCGCGAGCTGGTGCGGACGCTGGCCCGGGAACTGGACGCGCGGATCGAGCTGCGGCAGCTGGGCGCCCGGGACGAGGCGCGGATCCAGGGCGGGATCGGCCCGTGCGGACGCGACACGTGCTGCTCGACGTTCCTGAAGGACTTCGAGCCGGTGTCGGTGCGGATGGCCAAGGACCAGGACCTGCCGGTGAACCCGCTGAAGATCTCGGGGGCGTGCGGACGGCTGATGTGCTGCCTGAAGTACGAGCACCCGTTGTACATCGACACGAAGGCGAACGCCCCGGCGCGCGGAGAGAAGGTGATGACACCGGAGGGGCCGGGACGGGTGGTCGGGCTGAACGTGCCGTCGGAGACGGTGAAGGTGCGGCTGGACGAGACCGGCCGCACGTGCTCGTGCTCGCTCGCCTCGGTTTGCGGATCGCGGCAGGAGTACGAGTCGTCCCGTAAAGACGGCTCCATGAGGTGGGACGCTGAGGACGATGCTGCTGGCCAGTAGCGCTCTGCGCGTGCGGGACTGAACCACTCGCGACTTAAGGGACTTTCAGCCCTATTTTGGCCGCGACCGCCGTGCGACGGTGAGTGGGAGACCGCAGTTTCGATCACGCCCTGTAGCCGTCGTGTGGCGGCCCAGGTGGTCGTCGACCCGAGGCGGTCATCGTCGGAGGGCGCGCTATGCGGGCGACAGACGACGCTCCACAACAGCCATCTCACGGGCGCTCGGCCGCGGACCAGAAGGCCGCCGTAGACAAGTCATCGCACCGCAGCATGGCGCCGCATCGGCCCGAGTTCCAGCGGACTCGGCGAGCGACCAAGTGGGCGAAGGCGAAGTATGCCGGGTCCTGGGCTGAGGATCTGTGGGATCGGCTCGGTGCCATCGATTTCATGAATCAGGCCATGTTGCTGGCGGCCATCCTGTTGTTGTGCGCCATTCCCTTCATGCTGATCGCGGCGGCTCTGGCGGGACGATCGGCGGTGTCGGGGCTGGCGGTGCGGTTGGGACTGAGCCAGCAGGCCGCCGAAGACGTCGGCCACCTGTTCACCTCCTCCGAGGCGACTCGCGCGGAGGTCACGGGCCTGTCGTGGCTGTTCTTCGTCCTCGGCGGGGTCGCCGCGGCCAGCTCGATCCAGGTCCTGTACCAGCGGGTGTTCCACCTGCCGTCGCGGGGCGCGCTGGACAGGCTGCTCGCCCTGATCTGGCTGGCGCTGGCCGTCGGCTGGTTCTTTGTAGAGACCTCGATGGAACAGCCCTTCCACAAGAGCGCGCCGGTGCTGTGGTGGATCGTCAACGTCCCGGCCTTGTGCGGCTTCTGGTGGTTCACAATGTGGTTCCTGCTGGCCAAACGGGTGGCCTGGCGGCAGCTGCTGCCGTGCGCCGTGTTCACGGGCCTGTTCTGGGTCGGCATGCTGGTGGTGTTCCACATCATCTTCTCCGGCATGGTCACCGGCTACTACCGGGAGTACGGGGCGATCGGCGTGGTGTTCGCGCTCATGTCGTTCCTGATCGCGGTGGGGGTCGTGATCATCCTGGGAGCGGCCTGCGGCATGGTGTGGCGCGAGCGCGACATGTCCTTCCGGGCCGCCGCCGCGAAACGGCGGAGACCGTCATGAACGCCGGCGGCGGAACGGCGCCCCGACCCTCGCTCCGGGCGGTCACCTGGACCGCCGTGCGTGCCACCGGATCGACAGCCGGGCTGGTGACCTTGTATTACCTGATGCCGCTGGACCACACCTCGGCACCCCTGGCCCTGACCATTCTGCTCATCGGACTGGTGGGGTTCACCGCCCTGGTCGCGAGTCAAGTGACCGTGATCGTCCGTTCCGGCCATCCCGCACTCCGCGCCGCCGAGGCGCTGGCCATCACCGTGCCCTTCTTCGTACTGCTGTTCGCCGGCACCTACGTGGCGCTGGCCAACCTCTCGCCCGCCAGCTTCGGCATCCACCTCACCCACACGGACGGGCTCTACTTCACCGTCAGCGTGTTCTCCACCGTCGGCTTCGGCGACATCACGGCGAAGACCGAGACCGCGCGGTTGCTGGTCACCGTCCAGATGCTCGCCGACCTGATCATCATCGGCTTGGCCGTCAGGGTGATCCTGCGCGCGGTCGACCGCGGCCGCCGGCGCCGCACAGCACGAGACGGTTCGGTCCACGACGAATGAACCGATGATCGGCGCCTGCCACGATGCGGTGGGACGCGGAGTAGCTCTGGTGTGGAATCGGACGTTTGTGGATAGCAACCCACACAACTATCCGTACCGTATATAGCGCACCCCTGAGGTAATGCGTAGAAGGAGAGCCACCCGTGAACCCGAGTCCGACAACACGGCGGGCCCTGGCGTTGACCGCCGCCGGCGCTCTCCTGACCACCGGGTGCGGCGGGAGTACGCACGCGACGCAGAAGGCTTCGGCGCCGGGCGGACGCGGCAGCTCCACGGGCTCCGCCGCTTCGGCGCGTGCCGCCGGGGACGCGATCCCGGCGGACCTGAAGCGGTTCTACGACCAGAAGCCGAACTGGAAGCCGTGTGTGACGGACACCAGCGGACCGGGGTGGACGTGCGCGAAAGTCGACGTGCCGCTGGACTACTCCGACCCCGCGAAGGGGTCGACGTATGTGATGGTGACACGGCGCGCGGCGACCGGGCCCGCGAACCAGCGGGTGGGCTCCCTGCTGCTGAACCCCGGCGGTCCGGGCGGCGCGGGGATCGAGTACGCGCAGGACCCGGAGGTCGTCACGAAGAACATCTCCGCGCACTACGACCTCGTCGGCTTCGACCCGCGCGGCGTCGGCCAGTCCGATCCGGTCCGGTGCTTATCAGACGACCCGAAGGCCATGGACGCGTTCGTGGCCACCGACCCGATGCCCCGCACCGAAGCGCAGGTCGCCGAGGTCGTGAAGCAGGCGAAGACGATCGGCGCCGCGTGCCAGGACAAGTCGGGCCGCATCCTCCCCTACGTCGGCACCCCTAACGCGGCCCGCGACATGGACGTCATCCGCGGCGTCCTGGGCGACGACAAGCTGCACTACCTGGGCAAGTCCTACGGCACCTACCTGGGCGCCGTCTACGCCGGCCTCTTCCCCCAGCGCACCGGCCGCCTGGTCCTCGACGGCGCGATCGACCCCACCCTCTCCGCCAAACAGATGAACATCGCCCAGGCCCAGGGCTTCGAGAAACTCATCCGCGAATTCGCCACCGACTGCACCACCAAGCCGAAATGCCCCCTCGGCACCGACCCGAACAAAGCCGTCGGCAAACTGATGAGCTACCTCCAGTCCCTCCAAGACCACCCAGCCTCCACCCGCGACGGCGACCGCACAGTGAACTACGCCCTAGGCCTGACCGCAGTCCTCCAAGTCATGTACGTCCCCCAGTACTGGAGCGACCTCCGCGAAGCCCTCAGCGCCGCCATGGCCGGCGACGGCAGCCGCCTCCTCCAGTGGGCCGACCTCTACAACGACCGCACCAACGGCGTCTACGACAACCAAACCGACGCCAACATCGCCATCAACTGCCTGGACCGCCCCGACCCCGACGCCCGATCAGCCCAGCAAATCCAGGACAAAGAAATCCCGGACTACAAATCCCAAGCCCCCCTCCTCGGCGAAATGCTGGCCTGGGCCGACCTCTCCTGCGCCACCTGGCCCACCAAACCCCAAACCACCCCCGCCCCCATCACCGCCCCAGGCAGCGCCCCCATCCTGGTCGTAGGCACCAAAGACGACCCCGCCACCCCCTACCCCTGGGCCCAAGGCCTGGCCAAACAACTCCAGAACGGCCACCTCCTCACCTTCACAGGCAGCGGCCACACCGCCTACACCCGCGGCTCCCAGTGCATCGACAACGCAGTGGACGCCTACCTCCTCCAAGGCACCGTCCCCGCCAACGGAATCACTTGTGACGTCAACCCCTAGCGTCAGGTACACTCGTGCACCGGCCCGCGGTGCATGCTGACGGGTCGGGCCTCCTTAGCTCAGTCGGCCAGAGCGACGCACTCGTAATGCGTAGGTCGTCGGTTCGATTCCGACAGGAGGCTCTTCCTAGAGGCCAGGTCAGAGACTTCTGACCTGGCCTTTTAGCATCTCCGGCGACGCATCGCCTCGCCGAGCAGACCCCCTCGCATAGCCTGGTCCCATGAGCGGCGACTACCGAGTGAAGCGGGCATATGACGCACCGTCGAAGGCTGACGGGAAGCGGGTTCTGGTGGATCGGTTGTGGCCTCGGGGGGTGCGCAAGGAGGAAGCGGAGCTCGATGAGTGGGCTAAGGATGCGACGCCCTCGAATGAGCTGCGGAAGTGGTACCACGAGAACCCGGATGGGTATCCGGTGTTCGTGGAGCGGTACGACGCCGAGTTGGAGGGGGAGCCGCAGCGGAAGGCGATGGAGCAGGTACGGGCGTTGCATGCCGAGCACACCGTCACGCTTGTCACCGCTGCTAAGGACGTTGAGAGCTCGCATGTGCCGGTGTTGCTGCGGCGCCTTGAGGAAGGGGCGTAGGGGGTCGGCGTCGGGGGTGTTAGGGCCCTGCGGTACAAAGGAATCCGGAGGGAATGCCATGAGATTCCAGACGCAGGTTGACATCGACGCTGGCGTTGAAGCGGTGTGGCGGGTCCTCACCGATGTGGAGGACTGGCCTAAATGGACTGCCTCCATGACCTCTGTGCAGCGCCTTGAGCGGGGAGAGCTCGGGGTCGGGAGTAGTGCGCGGGTGGTGCAGCCGAAGCTGAAGGCCGCCGTTTACACCGTCACGGAATGTGAGCCGGGGAAGTCCTTCACGTGGGAGATGAAGACCACCGGGGTGAAGGTGCGGGCTGGGCATGACCTGGAGGATCTGGGTGGGGGCCGGACGCGGATGGTCCTCAGTGTGGAGCAGTCCGGGGCGTTGAGTGGGCTTGTCGCTGCCCTGTTCGGGAAGCGCGCTCGAGAGTACGTCAGCATGGAGGCCCAGGGCCTCAAGAAGGCGGCGGAGTCGCTCGCGACGGGCACGGGGGCGGAGTAGCGACGGGGCCGGGTTAGTGGCCCGGGGCCGCAGAGTCTTCCTCAGTTCACCGTGGCCGTCGTGTCGAGCTGCCAGCTGCTCGAGCCGATGTCGTAGTCGTAGATCGGGCGTCCCTTGGCGCCGCTGGTCTGGAACGGTCGGCCGTGGTCGTCGATCCGCACGGTTCCGCTGCGGTCCCCGCTGCTCCAGTCCAGCTCCAGGTACCAGCTGACGTTCGACGACATGGCGTGCGCGTAGACGGTCAGCACCTGCGGGTCGGTCTTGGAGACCTTGAAGGGGAAGTCCACCGCGGGGACCACTGTGTCGCCTTCTGCGCCGGCTTTGGCGTGGACGAGCGGTCGGTCGGCGTCGAGGTTCACGTCGAACGAGGCTGGTACCAGGCCACCACCGCAGCCCGACGCCATCGAGTAAGCCGACCACGGCAGCGATGCCGCCTTGCTCATGGTGCGGACATGGAGGGAGTGCAGGACCACGGTGTCGCTGGACACTCCCTGCACCGCCAGTTCCAGCTTCATCGTCCCGGCGGGCACGGCCCCGAGAGCCTTGGCCCACCCCCGTGCGTCCTGCTCGGCGGGCGGCGGCGGGACTTCAGACGGCTTTCGGTTGAGGAGGTACCACTGCCCGCACTTGTCCTCCCACTGGTAGGGGCGAATATCTACCGATATGGGGACGGGGAGGGAAGACGAAGAAGAGGGAGAGGTAGGAGGAGCAGGTGTAACTGAAGCGCTGAGGGAAGGAGAAGCCGCCGGAGAAGTAGTTGGAGAAGTGACCGGGGAAGAAGAGGGCGCGGAAGGTGAAGAAGTCCCGGCCCCTGCCGCATCCGACGCCCCGGACGACCCCGACGCCGCGAAAGCCACCCCCGCCACCACCGCTCCGACCCCCAGCACCGCGACCACCGCGAGCGCGGGAAGCAGTCTGCGTAGTGGCTCCGGCCGTTGCTCTGGTCCTGGTTCCGGTCCTGGTTCCGGTCGTGATTCCGATCGAGGCGCCAGCTGAGGCTCCATAGAAGCGCCCAGTCGCGGTTCCAAAGGCGCCGGCACTGGCGACTCGCGGGGAATCTCCACCACAGCAGGAGCCACCTCAGCGCCCGTTGAGGAACGCCCCTCCACCGCCGCCATCCACAGCCGGTAAAGCTCGGCCATCTCCGCCTGCGTGGCGCCCGTCAGTCGTGCGAACTTCTCGATCGTCGCGTACTCCGGAGGGACAGACTCGCCGCGCACATACCGGTGCAGTGTCGACGTCCCCACGTGCAGGCGCTTGGCGAGGACCCCGTAGCTGAGCTCGGAACGTTCCTTCAGCGTCGCCAGCAGTTCTGCGAAACCGCCCGTCCCCGAGGCCACGCGGCCCACCTCCCGTCCCGGATCCGCGTCCCATCCCCTGCGTGAATCCGCAGCTCATGGTACGGGAATGCGTCCCACCCCCGGCAGAAGACTGTTCCACCCCCGGTGCGGGCCGTTCTGGAACGGACAGGCTTCCGAGCCATGACGAACCGCATCGCCACCCGGAATACGAATCTGCTCGCCGTCGCCGCGATCGCCGCGTCCGCCCTCGTCGGGTTGACGGCGTGTGCCAGCGGAGCCAAGCCGTCCCAGGCCGACGCCGGCTCGCCGACCGTCACCGCCGTCGGCGCGCCGAGCACCGGGCAGTCGGCCACCGGGGCGTCGCAGTCGCCCGCGGGGAGCCCGGCGACCACGACGGGTCCGAGCCGGGGGCAGACTCAGACCGCATCCCAGCCGTCCGCCCCGAAGTCCACGCCCAAGTCCAGCCCCAAGACTTCCGCCAAGAAGTCCGCCCCGCCCTCCGGCCTCGCCGCCGACTGCACTCCCGGCCAGCTCAAGGCCACCGTCACCGCACTCACCCGTCCCATCAACCACGTCCTCCTCACCGTCACCAACACCGGCAACGCCGCCTGCAGCGTGTACTACTACCCCGGCCTGCGCTTCGACGCCGATCAGCAGGCCGAGACCCAGGCCGTGGAGGACAGCAAGCCCCAGGCCGTCATCACGATCGCCCCGGGGGAGTCCGGCTACGCCGCCATCGGTACCTCGGCGGCCGACGGCTCGGGTGGTGGTGGGAAGGTCGAGAAGCAGGTCGAGGTGTTCCTGGAATCCCGCGACCAGTCCGGGTCCCTGCCCGGGTCGCTGGTCCTGCCCCTGCCGGCCGGCACCTACGTCGACGGGAGCGCCTTCGTCACCTACTGGCAGTCCGACCTGCAGAGCGCCATCGTCTGGTGACGCGGGGCGGCCCTCGCCGGGTCCGCGGGCGGCCCGTCCGGTCGTCCGCAGACCCGGTGTTCCGACGGCGCGCAGAATCACCCGCGCCGTCGAACCGTCAGCGCCACCGGCCTGCTTGTCAACTCAGCGCATTACCGTGGTTGCATGGAGTCATCGACGCCGGGGGTACGCGCCGCGCTCGCCGTCCCCAGCTTCCGCCGGCTCTGGATCGCGCTGTCGCTGTCCAGCCTCGGCGACTGGCTCGGGCTGCTCGCGCAGTCCTCGCTCGCGGTGTCGCTGGCCGGCGGCGGCTACGCGGGGCGCTCGTACGCGGTGGCCGGGGTGTTCGTGCTGCGGCTGGTGCCGGCGGTGTTGTTCGGGCCGATCGCGGGGGTGGTGGCCGACCGGCTGGACCGGCGCTGGACCATGGTGGCCGGGGACGGGGCGCGGTGCCTGCTGTTCGCCTCGATCCCAGTGGTCGGGACGCTGTGGTGGCTGCTGGTCGCGACCTTCCTCATCGAGATCGCGGCCATGTTCTGGATCCCGGCCAAGGAGGCCACGGTCCCGAACCTGGTGCCGCCCCGGTTGCTGGAGTCGGCGAACCAGGTCTCGCTGCTCACCGCCTACGGCACCGCGCCGCTGGCCGCCGGCGTCTTCACCGTGCTGGCCCTGGTGACGAACACGCTGGCCAACCACTTCGCCTTCTTCACCGCGAAGCCGGTCACGCTGGCCCTCTACTTCGACGCGCTGACCTTCCTGTTCTCGGCGCTGACCATCGCGCGGCTGAGCGGCATCCCGGCGCACTCGGCCACCGAGCGCGCGGCGCGCCGGCAGCACCGCGTCGACAGCCGGTCGCCGCTGCGCACGCTGCTCGACGGCTGGCGCTACCTCGCCGCCGACCGCCGGATCCGCGGCGTCATCATCGGCACCACCGGCGCGTTCGCGGCCGGCGGTGCGGTGATCGGCCTGGCCCGCACCTACGTCGGCGACCTGGACGGTGGCCAGGCCGGCTACGGCGTCCTGTTCGGCGCGGTGTTCCTGGGCCTGGCCGGCGGCATGGTGTCCGGGTCGCGGGTGCTGGCCGGGCTGTCGCGCGAGCGGCTGTTCGGCCTGGCGATCACCGGCGCGGGGCTGGTGCTGTGCGTGTTCGCCGTGGTGCCGAGCCTGGTGGTGGGCGTGGTGTGCGCGCTGGTCGTGGGCTTCCTCGGGGGGACGGCGTGGATCACCGGGCAGACCATGCTCGGCCGGGACGTCGCCGACGAGCTGCGCGGCCGCACCTTCGCCTTCGTGCAGTCGCTGATCCGGGTGACGCTGGTGCTGATCCTGGCGGTGGCCCCGGCCGTGGCCGGTACGGTCGGGGCTCGCACGATCGACCTGCCCGGCCCGGCGTCGATCACGTACGGCGGCGCCGCCATCACCTTGTTCGCGGCCGGTCTGATGGCCGCGGGCGTCGGGTGGGTGGCATACAGGATGATGGACGACGTGCCAGGGAAATCGTTGCGGAAGGAACTGAGGGACGCGCTCCGGCGCTCCCCCTCGTCGACGCGCGCCGCCGGAGGCGGGCGCGGGACGGCGCCGGCGGCTGAGCCGGAAGGCGGTGCCGGCCTGCCGCCGAGCCCGGGACGGCGCACCTATCCGGGCACCTTCATCTCCTTCGAGGGCGGCGACGGCAGCGGCAAGTCCACCCAGCTGGCGGCCCTCGCCGAGTGGCTGCGCGGCCGCGGCCACGAGGTCGTGGTCACCCGCGAGCCCGGCGGCACGGCGCTCGGCACCGAGGTGCGCGGCATCGTCCTGGACGCCCGCAACGCCGGCGCCATCTCCCCGCGCGCCGAGGCCCTGCTCTACGCCGCCGACCGCGCCGACCACGTGGAGCGCGTGATCCGTCCGGCGCTGGAGCGCGGCGCGGTGGTCCTCACCGACCGCTACATCGACTCGTCGCTGGCCTACCAGGGCGGCGGCCGCGAACTCTCGCAGCGCGAGGTGGAGCTGCTCTCGCGCTGGGCCACCCAGGGCCTGATGCCCGACGTCACCATCCTGCTGGACCTGGACCCGACGGTGGCCGCCGGCCGCCGCACCGGCCCGGCCGACCGCCTGGAGCTGGAGTCGGCGGACTTCCACCGCCGGGTCCGCAACCACTACCTGGAGCTGGCCGAGGCCGATCCGCAGCGCTTCGTGGTGATCGACGCCGCCGCGCCGATCGACCAGATCACCGGCCGGATCCGGGCCCGGCTGGAGGGGCGGATCCACCTGTCCCGCACCGAACAGGCCGAGGAGAGCGCCCGCCAGGAGGCCGACGCCGCCATGCTGGCGCGGCTCCGGGCCGACCAGCTGGCGCTGCTGTCGGAAGAGGAGCGGCAGCGGGCCGCCGCCGAGGCCGAGCGGCAGGAGCGGGAGCGCGCGGCCCGGGAGGCGCGCGACGCGGCCCGGCACGAGCACCGGCAGCGGCTCGAGGAGAGCGCCGCCCGGGCCGAGCGGGAGGCGGCGGCACGGGCCCGCGAGGCCGCGGAGCGGGATCTGGCCTCGAACATCGCGCGGGCCGACAAGTCCGCGGCGCCGCCGGACCAGATCGCGACCGGCGCCCGGGCCGCGGCGCAGGCCCAGGAAGCCCGGGAGCAGGCTCGGGAGCAGGCGCGCGAACAGGCGCGCCCCCAGTCCCCCGCGCAGCGTCCCGAGGACCACCGCACCGACCCTCAGCGCCCCGACCCTCAGCGTCCCGACCCTCAGCGCACTGAACCTCAGCGCACCGAATCCGCGGACATCGCGGCGCCCTCCGCCCGCGGCGAGTGGGAGGTCCCGGACTACGTCTCCGAGCCCGAGTTCGACGACGAGGGCGAACCCGAGGGCCTGTCCCTGGCCGACGAGCTGCTCGGCGCGCGCCGGCAGCCCCGCCCGCACGGGTCCCGGGAGGATTCGTGAGCGCCGCCGGCGGCGGGACCGCCTTCGAGTCCTACGGCGTCTGGACCGACCTGGTCGGCCAGGACCACGTCAGCTCCGACCTGGTGCAGGCCGCGCTCGGCCACGGCATGACCCACGCCTGGCTGCTCACGGGCCCGCCCGGCTCCGGCCGGTCGACGGCGGCCCGCGCGTTCGCCGCGGCGTTGCAGTGCACGACCCCCGGCGAGCCCGGCTGCGGTCACTGCCTGGGCTGCCGCACGGTGCTCGACGGCACCCACCCGGACGTGCTCCAGCTGGCCACCGACCAGCTCTCGATCGGCGTCGCCGACACCCGCCACCTGGTGCGCCGCTCGTCGATGACGCCGGCCTCGGGCCGCTGGCAGGTGCTGCTGATCGAGGACGCCGACCGGCTCACCGAGGCGGCCGGCAACGTCCTGCTGAAGGCCGTCGAGGAGCCCTCGCCGCGCACCGTGTGGATCCTGTGCGCCCCGGGCCGCGACGACATGCTGCCGACCATCCGCTCCCGCTGCCGCCACCTGCTGCTGCGCACTCCGCCGTCGGCGGCGGTGGCCGAGATCCTGGTGCGGCGGGACGGCGTCGACCCGGTCCGGGCCCGCGAGGCGGCCCGTGCCGCGCAGGGCCACATCGGCCGTGCCAAGCGCCTGGCCACCGACGACGAGGCGCGGGCCAAGCGCGCCGAGGTGCTGGCCCTGGCCTCCTCGCTCACCGACATAGGGTCGGCGCTGGCGGCGGCCCAGAAGCTGGTCGACGCGACGATGGCGGAGGCCAAGCGCACCGCCGAGGAGCGCGACGCGGTCGAGACCGCCGAACTCCGTCTCGCCCTGGGCTACCAGGAGGGCTCCCGCAAGGCGGTGCCCGGCGCGGCCGGCGCCTTGAAGGAGCTGGAGACGCGGCAGAAGAAGCGCGGCACCCGCATGCAGCGCGACTCGCTGGACCTGGCCCTGGTCGACCTCGCGGCCTTCTACCGCGACGTCCTCGCGGTCCAGCTCGGCGCGCTCGGCGGCCCCGCCGGCGACGTGACCGAGCCGATCCACGACGACCAGTACGCCGCGGTCCGCAAAGTGGCCGCCACCGGGTCGCCCGAGGCCACGCTGCGGCGGATCGAGGCGGTGCTGGAGTGCCGGAAGGCGATAGAGCGGAATGTGGCGCCGCTGCTGGCGGTGGAGGCCATGGCGGTGAGTCTGCGGTAGGGCGGCGCGTTCCCTGCGCGGCAGCGGCCCCTACACCGCCACCCGCCACGGCCGCACCGCCGCCACCGGCGTCGCCTCCCGAGCGGCCCGTTCCCGGTGCTCCTTGGGGCTGATCCCGCGCACCCGCTTGAAGGCGGCGCTCAACGCGAACGCGCTGCCGTACCCGACCTGCTCGGCCACCGACGCGATCGTCGCCGCGGGATCGCACAGCAGGTCGGCGGACAGCGCCAGACGCCAGTTCGCCAGGTACGCCATCGGCGGCTCCCCGACCTCCGTCGTGAAGCGGCGCGCCATCGCCGCGCGTGACACGTGTGCGGCGTCGGCGAGCTCTGCGACGGTCCACGGATGCGCCGGGTCGTCGTGCATCAGCCGCAGCGCCGTCCCCACGACCGGGTCGTCCTGCGCGCGGTACCAGGCCGGCGTCTCCACGTCCGGCCGCGCCAGCCAGGTCCGCAGCGCCACCACGGTCAGCAGGTCCAGCAGCCGGTCCAGGACGGCGTCCTGCCCCGGCGCGTCCCGCGCCACCTCGGCGCCCAGCAGCGGGATCAGCGGCGTGTCGCACTCCCCGTTGCGCAGCACCGCCAGCGGCGGCAGCGCCGCCAGCAGCGGTGCGCAGATCTCGCTGAGCACCTGGTAGGTACCGGTCACCAGCACCGTGGCGCCGTCCGGGGCGTTGCCCCAGCTGCGGGTGCCCAGCGTGCGCAGGTCCCCCAGCTCCTCGCCGGACGGCGTCGTGCAGCGCTGTCCGGGGTGGATCACGGCCTGCGGCGCGGTCTCCGGGGCGTCGGCGAACACGTACGGGTCCGGGCCGCGCAGAATCGCCAGGTCCCCGGGGTGGAGCTCGGTCGGCGGCGCGGTTTCGGGCACCACCCACGCCGTCCCGGAGACCACCGCGACCAGTGTCAGCGGCGCGCGGTCCTGCACCCGCAGCGACCAGGGCGGCGTCAGCAGTGAGCGGAGGAGGAAGGCCCCCTCGGCGCGCGGCCCGTTCAACAACCCGGCGATCACGTCCATCCCTCGACTGTAGACGATGGCGTATGGATGTGTGGAGTCTGAGCCATTCTGCATCTCACTTCGGACCGGTGTACTGGAGCACATGAACGAGAACACGAGCGAGAACACGAGCACCGCCCAGACCGCCGCCGACTCCACCACCGCCCCGCTGACCCTGGTCCTCGGCGCCTCCGGCAAGACCGGCCGCCGTGTGGCCGAGCGTCTGGAGGCGGCCGGAGCGGACGTCCGCCGCGGATCGCGCAGCGCGAGCCCGGCCTTCGACTGGGAGGACCCGGCGACCTGGCCGGCCGCCCTCGAAGGCGTCTCCGCCGTCTACCTGTCCTTCTTCCCCGACCTGGCCGTGCCCGGCGCGCCGGAGGCCATCGCGGCCTTCGCCGAGCAGGCCCGGCGCGCCGGCGTCCGCCGCGTGGTCCTGCTGTCCGGGCGCGGCGAGGTCGAGGCCCAGCGCGCCGAGCAGGTGATCGCCGGGACGGCCTTCGACTGGACCGTCGTGCGGGCCAGCTGGTTCGCGCAGAACTTCTCCGAGGGCGCGTTCCTGGACGCGGTGCTCTCCGGCGAGGTGGCGCTGCCGGTCGGGGACGTCGGCGAGCCCTTCGTCGACGCCGACGACATCGCCGACGTCGCGGTCGCCGCGCTCACCGAGGACGGCCACCACGGCCGGGTCTACGAGGTCACCGGGCCGCGCCTGCTGACCTTCGCCGAGGCGGTCGCCGCGATCGCCCTGGCCACCGGGCGCGAGATCGCCTTCGTCCCGATCCCGCTGGACGCCTTCACCGGCTACCTCGCGGAGGCCGGGGAGCCGCAGGAAGTCATCGACATGCTCGCCTACCTCTTCACCGAAGTCCTGGACGGCCGCAACGCCCACGTCACCGACGGCGTGTTCCGCGCCCTGGGCCGTCAGCCCCGCGACTTCGCCGACTTCGCCTTCACCGCCGCCGAGAACGGGGCTTGGAAGTGACCGCGAACACCAGAGGAGCCGCCGTCCTGACCTCGGCCACGGTCGTCACGGGCCTGATCGCCGGCACCTACTACGCCTTCGCCTGCGCCGTGATGCCGGGCCTCGGGGCTTCCGGCGACCGGACCTTCATCGAGGCCATGCAGAACATCAACACGAAGATCGAGAATCCGGTGTTCTTCCTGAGCTTCTTCGGAGCGCTGGTGCTGCCGGCGTGGGCCCTGCGCAAGTACTGGAACGACCGCCGGCTGCGGATGTGGATCGCCGCCGGGCTCGGGCTCTCCGTGATCGGCCTGCTGACCACGATGGGGATCAACATCCCGCTGAACAACGACCTGGCGGCGGCCGGGAACCCGGCGAAGATCACCGACCCGGCGGCGGTGCGGGCGCACTTCGAGAACACTTGGAACACGTGGAACATCGCGCGGGCCGTGCTCAGCACTGGAGCGGCCGCCTGCCTGGCCCGGGCGATGCTGCTCCTCGGCAAGAGTGGGCGGGAGCAGGCGCTCTACCCGCCGGTCCTGGAGCGGAACCAGACCTGGGCGCGCGTTTGATCAACACGGAGCACCACCGCGGAGGGCCCTGCGGGATTCGTTAGAGAATCCCCAGGGCCGTTTCGCTTTAGCGGGCTATCCCTCGGAAACGCAGAAGGGATGTCCTTCGGGGTCTGTGAGGACGGTCCATCCGCTGCCGCCGGGCTGGAACTCCGGGAGCTTCGCGCCGGCTGCCAGCAGTTCGCGGACTGCCGCCTCCTTGTCGGCGGCCTTGAAGTCGAGGTGCGCGTGCTTGGCCGGGTCCGGCCAAGACGGACCCCGGTAGCCCTCGACTCGTTGGAAGCCGAGGCCGACCGGGCCGTCGCCGATATAGACGAAGTCGCCGTCGGACTCGGAGATGCTCCAACCGGTCGCGACGCAGTAGAACTCGGCCAGCGCGACCGGGTCGGCGCTGTCGAACATGATCGTGGAGAGTGTCACAGGGGCGTTCATGGGCACGAGGATGTCCCGGCGGCGCGGTCGCGGTCTTGAAGATTCTTGCTGGCAGCGTCTGTCAGAGGCGGCCCGTACCGTCGGAAGGGTGCAGACCGCCGTCACGCTCGCCGCCCGGCCCGAGTTCTCGGTGCACGAGGTGACATGCCTGGGTGGTCATGCGGCCTGGTCTCCCAGTGAGGAGCACCAGGCGCACCGGCTGGTGCTCGTCCGGCGGGGACGGTTCCGGCGGGCGGTGAACGGCGCCGAATCCGACCTGGACCAGACGACCGCGTATCTGGCCGCACCCGGAGAAGAAGAACGATTTGCGCATCCAGCAGGCGGAGACCTGTGTACCTCGATTGCGTTCTCTGCGGATCTATGGGGACGGCTCCCTATAGGGACTTCCGTATATGTAGACGCGCGTATGGAACTTGCGCATAGACGACTGCTTATAGCCGCGGCTACCGGAGACCCAGACTATGCGACAGCCGAGGAACTTCTGAAGCTGGTAGCGATCGCAGCGGGTTTCACAACTCGGGCTCTACCGACCGATGACACTTTGGCGGCCGCGGCTCGGGACGCGATCATCGCCGACGTCCCGCAGGCGGCGAGCCTCTGCTCGCTCGCCGATCTGCTCAGCGTGTCACCGTTCCGGCTCAGCCGAGTCTTCTCCCGGCGGACCGGGGTGTCGCTGACCCGCTACCGGAACCGCGTGCGCGTGGGGCGCGCCATGGAGCGCCTCGGCGGCGGCGAGACGGCCCTCGCCGACCTCGCTGCCGAGCTCGGCTTCGCCGACCAGGCGCACCTGACGCGGACCGTCCGGGACCACGTCGGCCACACACCGGTGGCGCTGCGCCGACTGCTGACCGGCGGGAACGGCGGGTGAGCAGGCGAAGGCCCCGCAGGATCCTGATCAATCCGGCGGGGCCATATGCGCGCTCTTCACTTGTGTCCCCGAATGCAGGAGGAGGGCAGCCTGCCTACACCCGGGCCGACTGGGCCGGCGCCCGCAGCCCGTGCCGGTTCAGCGGTACCGTCGCGACCTGCCGTAAGGGCTGTGAGCCGGGCGGCACGGCCGCACCCGCCGAGGCCGGTGCCGGGGCCGCCGCAGGGGCCGGAGCCGGGGCTGGCACGGAGCCGGCCGGAGCGCCGGGCCCGGCCGCGACGGTGGCGTACGCCGCCTCGGCGAGCAGCAGCCGCAGCTTCATGGCCTCGGCCAGCTTGCCCGGATCGTCGTCCTGGCCGCCGTAGGGCACGTCGATGGTCTCGATGACGCAGCGCGCCACCTCGTTGCCGGCCGCCTCGGCCAGGGTTCGGGTGAACGCCACCGCCGCCTCGTGGAACGGGGCGGGCTCCTCGGCCGCGGCGCGCATCCGCTCCAGGGCCGCGGCCAGCTGCTCGCGCTGCGGCGGGTGGATGCGGCGGGCGGCCAGCTCGGCCATCAGCGTCAACAGGGCGGTGCGCACCTCGCCGAGCTCCTCGACCAGCTCGGGGGAGGACTCGTACTCGAGCTGGACCGAGAGGACCAGCGGGTCGAGCAGGTTCCACTCGGCCTTGGGGCGCACGGTGGTGCCGCGGCCGTGCCGGATGCGCAGCACCCGCTTCTCCTCCAGGGCCTTGAGGGCCTCGCGCAGGATGGTGCGGCTGACCGCGAACTCGGCCGCCAGGGCCGCCTCCGGGGGCAGGTCGGTGCCCGGCGGGAACTCGCCTTCCAGTATGCGCAGCAGCAGCCGCTCGACGACGGCGTTGGCGAGGCGGGCGGGCCGGATGACCCGGTGGACGTTCCATCCCTCGACGTACATGCTGCTGGTGCTCCTCGGATCGTACTGCTCGCGTCGCTGGATGCGGGGCATCCAGCCATCCGGTGTGATGTACCGACTTGCGCGCCAATGTACGAGCCGAGGTCTGCTCAAGGCAGCTTTCTGAGGGCTATTCCATCCTAAATGATGAATCCGCGCCCGCCTGGTCGGCGCGCTGTCGCCGTCGACGCTTGATCAGCAGGAACAATGTCAGAGCGGTGATCACCGGAAGCCAGCGGCTCTTCTCGTAACGGCCCTGCCAGACCGGCTCCAGCGGATCATCGGAAAGGGAATCGTCGCCGGTCGATTCCCGTGATTTATCGGACGGCTCCGGAGCGGTCGACTCGGATTCGATCTCAGCCTCAGCCTCAGCCTCGGCCTCAGTGTTCTGCGAAGCCTCGACGGTTTCCGGCGTCTCGGGCGCTTCCGAGACTTCCAGGACCTCCGAGTCCTCTGAGTCTCCCGAGTCCTCCGAGTCCTCCGAGCCCTCCGATGCCTCCATGGCTCGCCCGGCGGCCTCCACGGCCTCCAGGTAGTCCGCGGCCAGCACGTCCACCCACGTCGCCGCCAGCTGCGTGACCGCCGCGTGCCAGTCCTCCCGCGCGAACTCCAGCGCCCGCCCGGACAGCTCCAGCTCCGGCACCACCGAGACCAGCGTCCGCTCCCCCGCGTCGCCGGCCGGCGCCAGCGTGATCCGCAGATACCCGGCCAGCGCGCCGTTGCCGCGCGCCTGGGCGGCGTCCACGGCGATGTCCAGCGTGCCCCTGTGCGCCTCGGCCCCCGCTATGCAGCCGGTGCCGCGGTAGGTGATGGTGTTCCCGGCGGTACCGGCGCCGACCCGCAGCTTGAGGCGGCCGGCCACGACGTCGCCGGCCACGCCCTCGGGTCCGTCGGCGGGCGGTACGGGGTGCACCGCGTCGACCGTCAGCCCGGGAACCGCGCGGGCCATCTTCTCGGGATCGGTGAACGCCAGCCACAGTGTGCGGTGCCGCACCGGCACCTCGACTTCGAACGTCATCGCGTACCCACCCCCTTGCCGGATGTCGGCCGCGTGCGCACGGCCGCTCGAACTGCGTGCCTGGTGGCACGTTACCAGCGCTTGGACATCCCGCGGCTGACCTTGGTCACCAGATTCCGGGGGACGAGCTTGGCGACCGCGGTGAGCGCCTTGTACTGCACACTCGGGACACTGATCGGCACCCCGCGCCGCAGGTCCTTCAACGCGCCCTCGACGATCTCGTCGGCCTCCAGCCACATCCAGCCCGGGATGTCGGCGGTGTCGATGTCCGCCCGCTCGTGGAACTCGGTGTGGGTGAAGCCCGGGCAGACGGCGATCACCCGCACGCCGGTGCCGTGCACCTCGGCGGCGACCGACTCGCTGAAGTTGGTGACCCAGGCCTTGGCCGAGCTGTAGGTGCCGCGCGGCACGAAGCCGGCGACCGAGGAGACGTTGATGATGGCGCCGCGGCCGCGCTCGATCATTCCCGGCAGCGCCGCGCGGGTGAGCCGCAGCACGGCGCGCACCAGCACGTCGAGCAGCATCTCCTCGTCCTCGACGGGATGCGACAGGAAGGCCGTGCCGTGGCCGAAGCCGGCGTTGTTGACCAGGACGTCCACCCCGCGCAGCGGGTCGGCGAGCCGGTCCTCGACCAGCGCGCGCCCCTCGGTCGTGGCCAGGTCGGCGGGGAGCACCTCGACGTTGCCGGCCCCGAGCTGCTTCAGCTTGGCGGCACTGTTCTCCAGACGCTCGACGTTCCGGGCCACCAGCACGAGGTCGTAGCGGGCCGCCGCGAAACGGCGGGCGAACGCGGCACCGATGCCGGCCGTCGCCCCGGTAATCAAGGCCGTCGTCATGGTCTCAAGCCTGGCATGCCCCCTCCGGCGCCACCAGAGGGGGGTGCCGGTGCAGGACCGTCCTGGTGGCGACCACGTCCCCGCCGCCGACGGCGTGCGGGTAGGTGTGCCAGGTGCGCCAGAGCACCCCGTGCAGCCGGGCCGGCAGAGGCTCGACCACCACGGCCGTGACCGCGTCGGGGATGGAGGGGAAGACGGCGACCGTGGCGTCGGGCAGCGCGCCGGCGTAGTCGTGCAGCGCGAGCGCCCAGGCCGGGAAGTGCTCGGCGTCGACGGCCCGCACCTCGCAACGCACTTCGTAGTGGTAGCCGTCGTCCAGCTCGCGCTCTATGGCGATGGGCAGCGGTCCGGGAGCGGGTTCACGGCAGGCGACCGTCTCCCGGCAGATCAGCCGTTCCCCGACGCGTACCAGGATCTGGTGCGACGCCCCGAGGATGCGGACCTCGACGTCGAGGAGACCGACGGGGTGGAGGCCGGTGTGTAAGGGAGGTTGGTCTGGGGCTTCCAGGGACCAGGAGAGTTCTGATGCGCGGACATCCCTATAGGGGACCGATAAGGGGGCGATCACTCTCAGTCAACGAGTCAGCCGGTTCCACGGTCACGAGAAAAGCGTATGGTCCGATGAATCGATGACGGGCGGCCGAGGCCCCGGCGGACCGGCGCCTAGCGCCGTCGCCCCTTCCCGTTGCCGCCCTTGCTCCCGCTCCCCTTGCCTCCCTTGCCGCCCTTCCCCTTGCGCTCGCGGCCCTCCCGGCCGTGCTCCGTCTCGCGCGCCATCACATGCTTACGGCGGCCGACCATCGGCAGGCCGACCATGCCCAGACCGGCTCCGGCCAGGCAGGTGTAGAGCCACCAGCCGTGGCCGTCGGCGATGAGGCTCTTGCGGAAGGGCAGCAGGACGACGAAAGCAGCAGCCCACAGGCCGATGCCGATCCAGATAACCTTTGCCTCGTTGATCTGCATCGGCTCCAGTTTGGGGCGGCCGGCGCGTCCTCGGGGGGCCGTGCGCCCGGACGGGTCACGCTCCGGCGTGCCCTCCGGTTCCTCCGCGCGGCGCCTGCGGCCCTGGGTTGTCATGTGGACAGGATATCGGCGGGTGATCTCACCGGGTGAGGAGTAGGGGTAGCGGTGACAGTTCAGGTGGGTGGCGCCGGGTCTCCCGGTGGGGCTGGGGTGGCCGAACGCGTCTTCAAGGTGCACGAGCGGGGATCGTCGTTCGTCCGTGAGGTCCGGGGCGGGCTGGCCACGTTCTTCACCATGGCGTACATCCTGGTGCTGAACCCGATCATCCTGGGCGGCGCCAAGGACAAGTTCGGGCACACGCTGAACCACACGGCCCTCGTCACGTCCACCGCGGTGGTGGCCGGGGTGATGACGCTGATCATGGGCGTGGGCGGGAACCTGCCGCTGGCCATCGCCGCCGGGCTGGGGCTGAACGGGGTCGTGGCCTTCACCCTGGCGCCGACCATGTCCTGGCCGGACGCGATGGGACTGGTGGTGCTGGAGGGCCTGGGCATCTGCCTGCTGGTGGTGACCGGGCTGCGGCAGAAGATCATGGACGCCATCCCGCTGGCCATGAAGAAGGCGATCGGCGTCGGCATCGGCCTGTTCATCGCCTTCATCGGCCTGGTCGACGCCGGCTTCGTCGGCAAGGGCGCCGGCACCCCGGTGACCCTGGGCGCGGGCGGCACCCTCAAGGGCTGGCCGATGTTCGTCTTCTGCGTCGGACTGCTGCTGACCTTGTGTCTGCTGGTCAAGCGCGTCCCCGGCGCCCTGCTGATCTCGATCGTCAGCACCACCGTGCTGGCCATCGTGGTGAACGAGATCGCGACCGTCCCCGACGCGGCCTGGGGCACCATCGCCCCCAAGGTCCCGCACGGCGTCGTCGCGCATCCGAACTTCAGCCTGCTCGGACAGTTCAGCCTGTTCGGCGGCTTCCACACCGCGGGCTTCCTGACCGCCCTGGTCTTCGTCTTCACCCTGATCCTGGCCGACTTCTTCGACGCGATGGGCACCATCATCGGCGTCAGCGGCGAGGCGGGCCTGCTCGACGACCGGGGCCGCCTTCCCGGCATCGGCCGCGTCCTGTTCATCGACGGCCTCGCCGCCTCCGCCGGCGGCGCGGGCTCGGCCTCCTCCAACACCTGCTTCGTCGAGAGCGCCGCCGGCGTCGGCGAGGGCGCCCGCACCGGCCTGGCCAACCTGGTCACCGGCGTCCTGCTCTTCCTGGCGGCGTTCCTGACCCCGGTCCTGACCATCGTCCCCTCCCAGGCCGCGGCCCCCGCCCTGGTCGCCGTGGGCTTCCTGATGATGACCCAGGCCAAGGACATCAACTGGGACGACTGGGAGATCGCCGTCCCCGCCTTCCTGACCATCGCCCTGATGCCGTTCACCTACAGCATCACCAACGGCATCGGCGCCGGCTTCATCCTGTTCTGCGTGCTGAAGGTCGTGCTCGGCAAGGCGCGGGACGTGAACTGGCTGATGTGGGTCGTGGCGGCGTTCTTCGTGGCGTACTTCGCGCTGGATCCGATCAAGCAGGCGCTGGGGATCGAGTGATCAGAGGACGGTGAGACCGGTCAGATCGATTTCGAGAGGGAAGGGGCGGCTTGTCTTGAGCAGTCCTCGGTGTACAGCGACGAGGTGATAGGTACCGTCGGACGCGAGTTCGTGGGCGTGGACGACGGGTTCCCCGGCTTCGTTCTCGATCCGCCAGAAGTCCGGGATGCCGGCGGCCGCATAAAGCTGGGGCTTGCGTTCCCGGTCACGGATCTCCGATTCCTGGGACACCACTTCGACGACCAGGATGGCCTCAGCCACCGGCAAGTCCGTCTGTTCAAGACCTCGGAAGGCTGCTTCGGTGACGACCGACAGATCAGGTTCCGGCCGCTGCCTTGGAGCCAGGGTAATGGTCATCTCGCGCATGACAACCAGACCATCAGGAGCCTGTCGGCGTAACTCGTCCCTGAGCCCGTCGATGACGGCCATGTGGAACATCGATTGCGGACTCACGAATACCAGGCTCCCGTCGATCAGCTCAGTGTGCGGAGGCAGATCGGGAATCCGGTCGAGGTCTTCGGCTGTGTAGCCCTCCTCGGGAGGGGTGAGCCACTCAGGCAGCCGCACTGCAATCATAAGCACAGGGTACCTCCAGGAACAGATTGTTGCTCTGCCGATACCCAGTGTGCACACACCAGCGAACCCCCGCGCCGATAACAGCGGCAATCACTCATTCAGCCCATTGCCAGGCTTCGAACAAGCGCGACTACCGCCCTCGCGCCTTCACCAGCCCCGTCTCATAAGCCAGCACCACCGCCTGCACCCGGTCGCGCAGTCCGAGCTTCATCAGGATCCGCCCCACATGGGTCTTCACCGTGGCCTCGGACAGGAACAGCTTCGACGCGATCTCCGCGTTCGACATACCCTGCGCGACCAGCAGCAGCACCTCGTGCTCGCGCTCGGTCAGCACGTCGAGCTCCGGCGGGGCGGGTTCGGACTCGGACGGGAGCAGCGGGGCGAACTTGTCCAGCAGGCGCCGCGTCGTCGACGGCGCCACGACCGCCTCGCCGCTGTGCACCGCGCGGATCGCGGCGAGCAGGTCCGGGGGCGGGACGTCCTTCAGCAGGAAGCCCGAGGCTCCCGCCTTCAGGGCCGCGAAGGCGTACTCGTCCAGGTCGAACGTGGTCAGCATCAGGACCCTGGGCCGCTCGCCGCGCACCACCAGTTCGCGGGTGGCCGCGACGCCGTCCAGGCGCGGCATGCGGACGTCCATCAGCACCACGTCCGCTTCGAGGGTGCGCATCAGGTCCAGGGCCGCCTGGCCGTCGCCGGCCTCGCCGACCACCGCCATGTCCGGCTGGCTGTTCAGCACCATGCGGAAGCCGGTGCGGAGCAGTTCCTGGTCGTCGACGAGGACGATGCGGATGGGGCCGGTGGGCTCGGGGGCGTCGTAGGGCGCCTCCGGGAGGGTCTGGCTCAAGGTGTTGACTCCTGGGGTTCGGCCGGCGGTGCGAACCGGTCGGCGGATTCCGATGCGGACTCCGGAGCGGGGTACGGCAGGATCGCCTCCACAGCGTAGCCGCCGGAGATGTGGGGCCCGGAGACGAGCGTCCCGCCGAAGACCGACACCCGCTCGCGCATCCCGACCAGACCGTGGCCCATACCGTCGGTCGGGGCGGCGGCGCCGCGGCCGTTGTCCACGATCCGCAGCAGCAGACAGTCGTCGGTGTAGACCAGCCCCACCGAGGCCCGCACCTCCGGGCCACCGTGTTTGCGGGTGTTGGTCAGCGACTCCTGCACGATCCGGTACACCGCCAGCGCCAGCCCGGTCGGCATCTCCCAGGGCACGCCCTCCACCGTCAGCGTCACCGGCAGCCCGGTCGAGCGCACTTGCTCCAGCAGATCGCCCAGCTGCTCGATGCCGGGCTGGGGCGCGTAGTTGCCGGCGTCGTCGGCCGAGCGCAGCACGCCGAGCATGCGTCGCATCTCCGTCAGGGCCGTCCGCCCGGTCTGCGAGATCGCCAGCAGCGCCTTGCGCGTCGCTTCGGGGTCCTGGTCCAGCGCGTACGTCGCGCCGTCGGCCTGCACCACCATCACCGACACGTTGTGCGCCACCACGTCGTGCAGCTCCCGGGCGATGCGCGCCCGCTCGGCCGCCGCGGCGATCTGTGCCTGGGCGTCCCGCTCCCGCTCCAGCCGCTGAGCCCGGTCCTCCAGTCGCACGTAGTACTCCCGTCGGTAGCGCATCGAGTCGCCCATCACCCAGAACAGGCCGATCAGCCCGCCGACCAGGATGGCGACTATGACGAAAGTGCCCCAGTCGACATGGTTGTCCCCGAAGGCGGCGGGGTTCGCCCGGCACGCCGACCGGTACCCCTCCGCCACCGTGTCGCAGTTGTTGTCGTCGTAGGCGTGGATGATCTGCAGCTGGATCAGCGCCCCGGCCAGCGTCAGCAGCATCGCCGGGATCGACCACCGGCGCGGGCGGTACGCCGCGACGGTGTACAGGTAGATCAGGAACGCCGCGTCGACGATGTTGAACGCGACCTTGCCCCCGAAGAACCCGAGGAACGCCGCCGACGAGGCCACCGCGAACACCGCCAGCGGCCAGCGCCGCCGGAACACCAGCGGCACCGCGATCGCCACCGTCAGCGGTACCACCAGCGCCCGGTTCAGCGGAGTGGCGCCATCGCCGGCGGACAGCGCCGACACCACTCCGAAGAACAGCAGAAACGCGGCGGGCAGGCCGTCGATCAGCTTCGGATGGCGCTGGATCCAGGCGTACAAACGGGACACGCCCCCAGCGTAGGCGCGCCCCAACTCGCCCGACATGGCGCGCCGGGATGATCCGGCGGTCATCCTCAGGTCGCACGAGCTGCGCGATAGCGTGACGCCTGTGACGGAATGGGTGACGTGGCGCACAGCGATGGAGCGCGCCCTCTACGGTGACGACGGCTTCTACCGCCGCCCCGGCGCCGGCCCGGCCGCGCACTTCCGCACCTCCGCGCACAACCCGGTGTTCGCCGAGGCCGTCGGCCGCCTGCTGCTCCAGGTCGACGAGCGGCTCGGACATCCGGACCGGCTCGACTTCGTCGACCTGGCCGCGGGACGTGGCGAGCTGGCAGCCGGTGTCGCGGAGTGGCTGACGACCCGGTCACCGGACACCGCCGCGCGGCTCCGCACGATCGCGGTCGACCTCGGCCCGCGGCCGGAAGGACTGCCGGAGACGGTCGCGTGGGCCGCCGAGGCCCCGGACGGGATCGTCGGCCTCCTGTTCGCCAACGAGTGGCTGGACAACGTCGTCTGCGACGTCGCCGAGGTCGACGAGGACGGCGTGGTCCGCCTCGTCGAGGTGGACCCGGCGACCGGTGCCGAACGACCGGGCGCGCCCCCGGACCCGGCCCAGCGCGCGTGGCTGGCCCGCTGGTGGCCCCTGGACGGCGCCGGCCCCGGCGCGCGCGCCGAACTCGGCCTGGACCGCGACGCCGCGTGGCGGTCCGCCGTCGGCCGCCTGGAGCGGGGCCTGGCGGTCGCCGTCGACTACTCCCACACCGCCGCCTCCCGCCCCCGTTTCGGCACCCTCACCGGCTACCGCGACGGGCACCAGGTGCCGCCCGTCCCGGACGGCTCCTGCGACATCACGGCGCACGTGGCGCTGGACGCGTGCGCGGCAGCCGTCGCCGCTCCCTCCTCCGGCGTCGGGACCGTCCTCACCACCCAACGGGAGCACCTGCGCGATCTGGGAATCTCCGGTACGCGCCCCGACCTGTCGCAGGCTTCGACGGATCCGCTCGGGTATCTCCGAGGCCTGAGCCGTGCCTCGGCCGCCGCCGAACTCACCGATCCGGACGGACTGGGGGCGTTTGGCTGGCTGCTGACGTTCTCCGACTGCTGAGACGGTTTTCCGCCAATCGGACGGGGTAGAACATACGATCGAGGTGTTCGGCGGTCAGCGCCGAACGCCCCCGGACAACACCCTCGCAACGATCCTCGGCGCACCGGTTTCCGCCACCCGGCTTTGGGGTAGAGCGTCCGATTGCGCCCCGACTTTGTCAGACCCGCTCGATAGAATGTGTGTATGACAGCATTCTTCAGCAAGAAGGATCTGGAGCGGCTGGCCGGGCCGCGCGCCTATCAGCGGGGGGTAGCCTCCGTCCCGGCCGTCGACGCCCTCGGGACCTCGGGGGCGGAGATCACCGCGACCGTCTACGGTTCCGAGCCGTGGCAGGTGCGGCTGGACCGGCGGCCCGCCGGCCTGGACTTCTCCTGCGACTGTCCGCGCGGGATGGCCGGGGACTTCTGTCGCCACTGCGTCGCGGTCGGGCTGGTCTACCTGGACGGCCCGGTGTCCAAGAACCGCAGCGCGGAGGTCGCCGCCGCACAGCGGGAGATCGCGGGCCTGCGGCGGCTGCTGGGCATCCTGGACCGCGAGGACCTGATCACGCTGCTGCTGGACTGCGCCCACGACGACCACGACCTGCGCCGGCACCTGGCGGCCCGGGTGGACGCGCTGGTGCAGCCGGGCAGCGACGTCAACGACACCGAGCTGCGGCTGGCCGACGTCCGGGCGCTGACCGACCCGGCCAGCGCGATCCCGGTCTACAAGAAGCACATCGAGGCCCGGATAGCGGCCCGCAACCGCCGGGACTACGCCGAGGCCGCCCGCTACCTGCAGCACCTGAAGGCCGCCTACCAGCGGCTGCACCGCAAGTCCGAGGCCGTGGCCTACATCGAGGGGCTGCGCGCGGCCAACGCGCGCAAGCTCAACCTGCTCGAGGAACTGGCCAAGCGCGGGCTGTAGCGGTACGCGAACGGCCGACGGCCGCCATGGGGTGGCGGCCGTCGGCTCCCCGTTCGCCGGGCCCGGCTCGGGCCCGTGAGGGCTTCCCAGCCCCATGCGACTCGCTCAGCCGGCCCAGCCGCGCTCAGTCCTGCTCAGCCCTACCCAGGCCTACTCAGACCTGCTCAGACCTCGTCGTCCGCATCATGATCCGCACCGTGCCCCGCCGCCGCCGCGGCCAGCCGCTCGCGCCGCTTCATCAGCACGAACCACAACACCAGCGCCAGGCACACCGCGAACAGCCCGGCCGCGACCAGGATCGTCGCGCTCGCCGACCCCGTCGACGCGCTCGGCGTCCCCGCGGCGACCGGCGCCCCGTCCAGAGCGGTGTCCGGTGTCGCCGCGGTGGCGGTGGCCGGCGTCGCCGACGGCGTGGCGGTCGGGGTGCCGGTGGCCGACGACGCCGGGTCCGAGGGCGACGACGCCGAGTCCGACGGGGTGGCGCTCGGCGACGTCGTCGACGTCGCGGTCGGGGTCGGCGCCGCCACCGGCTGCACCGTCAGCGTCCCCCCGGTGGACTGCCGGTCGGCGATCGTCAGCCCGATCGGCCCGAAGCCGAGCGGCACCGGGTTCACCGCCGCCGTCCCGGAGTTCAGCGTCATCCGCGCGGTCAGCTGCACCGAACCGCCGGCGGGCAGCGCCAGGTCCGGGAAGACCGTCCCGCTCACCCCGCCGGTCACCGAAGGGTCGGCGTCCACCGGGACCGTCTGCCACGACCCGCCGACCTGCGCCTCCAGCTTGATGTCGGCGGCGCCGAAGCACTTGCCGGTCTGCGGGCACGCCTTCAGGTACAGCTTCACCGGCACGTGCGCGTAGTCCACGTCGGTCGGGTTCGCCAGCCGCCCGGTCACCACCAGCGGCGTCCCGGCCTGCACCGCGGCGGTCAGCCCGTCGGCCCGGAACGTCGGCTCGGTCACCGGCGCCGTGCCGACCGCGGTCGCCCCGTTCGCCGCGGCCGCCACCTTCACGTCGTCCAGCACCGTCGTCCCCGGCGACACCCGCAGCCGGACCTGCTGCGAGCCCCCGGCCGGCACGGCCACCTGGACCGACACGTTCAGCGACGTCCCCACCGCCGGTCCCACCGGCACCGGCCGCCAGTCGGCCGTGTCCGCGTCGTACCGCTCGACCCGCAGCGGCATGCGCGTCACGCCGCCGCCCTCCGCGGTCAGCGTGGTGTCCACGGCGCCGGTGTAGCCCTGGCCCGCCGTGTCCTTGGCCGTGACGTCGATCTCGCGCCCGGCCAGTTGCCGCCCCGGCAGATCCACCGGCAGCTGCCTGGGCAGCGTCAGCGTCAGCTGCACGCCGTTCGCCGCCACCCCGCTCACGGTCTGGACGGCCGGCGTCGCCGGCGGCGTGGCGACCGGTCCGGATCCGTCGTCCGCCGCCGCGGCCGCCTCCGCCGTCATCGCACCGGCCACCGCCAGACCCGCCGTCAGACCCGCTGCCAGCACACGGAGCCCTCGCCTCATGTCCGTCCCCTGATCCCGCCCGTCGGCCCGCACGGCCCGGGCCTCCCACCTGCAAGACGCGAGAGGGGCGCGGAGGTTGCGTTCCGTCATCGAACCGTGATCGACGGAGATCCCGCCGCGGACCGCCCATGCCGGCCCCGCGCAGGCCCCGCGCCCGCCCGGCGCTCCCCCGCGCCGGACCGGCGCCCCGGCCGGGCCCGTGCATGAGGCAAAATGACCGCCATGACCTCCCAGCAGCTCACCGAGCGGATCGCCGGCACCGGAACCGGGCTGGAGACCACCGACATGGTGCTCAACATCGGCCCGCAGCACCCGGCCACGCACGGCGTGCTCCGGCTGCGGCTGGTGCTGGACGGCGAGCGCATCGTCTCGGCCGAGCCGATCATCGGGTACATGCACCGCGGCGCCGAGAAGCTGTTCGAGGTGCGCGACTACCGGCAGATCATCGTGCTGGCCAACCGCCACGACTGGCTGTCGGCGTTCGCCAGCGAACTGGGCGTGGTGCTGGCCGTCGAGCGGATGCTGGGCATGGAGGTGCCGGAGCGCGCCACCTGGGCCCGCACCCTGCTCGCCGAGCTCAACCGCCTCCTCAACCACCTGATGTTCCTGGGCTCCTATCCGCTGGAGCTGGGCGCGATCACGCCGATCTTCTACGCGTTCCGCGAGCGCGAGGAGATCCAGGCGGTGATGGAGGAGATCTCCGGCGGCCGCATGCACTTCATGTTCAACCGGGTCGGCGGCCTGAAGGAGGAGCTGCCGCTGGGCTGGACCGGCCGGGTCCGCGACGCGGTGGCCCTGGTCCGCTCGCGCATGGCCGACATCGACCGGCTGATCACCGGCAACGAGATCTTCCGCGCCCGCACCCGCGGCGTCGGGGTGCTGACCCCCGAGCAGATCGCCGCCTACGGCGTCTCGGGCCCGATCGCCCGCGCCTCCGGCGTCGACTTCGACCTGCGCCGCGACGACCCCTACCTGGCCTACGGCGAGCCGGAGCTGCGCGACCGGCTGAAGGTCGTCACCCGGGACGCCGGCGACTGCCTGGCGCGCTTCGAGGTGCTGCTGGACCAGGCCCACGTCTCCCTGGACATCGCCGAGGCCTGCGCCGACAAGCTGGACGCGCTGCCGGCCGGCCCGATCAACCAGCGGCTGCCGAAGATCCTCAAGGTGCCGGAGGGCCACACGTACGCGTGGACCGAGAACCCGCTCGGCATCAACGGCTACTTCCTGGTCTCGCACGGCGACAAGACCCCGTGGCGGCTGAAGCTGCGCTCGGCGTCGTTCAACAACATCCAGGTGCTCTCCGAGGTGCTGCCCGGTCACCTGGTGGCGGACATGGTCGCGATCCTCGGCTCGATGTTCTTCGTGGTCGGGGACATCGACAAGTAGCCGCCGGACACGCGTAGGCCCCGCCGGAACGACGGGGCCTCACGGGGGCGGGGGCGAAACGACGCCGAGCGCCTCAGGCGGTGCCGGTCTCCCGGTGCTCCACCTTGCGCATCTGCTGCGTCTCGTCGTGCATCGTCAGGTCGATCGGGGCCGCGCCCCGGGTCTCGGCGCTGAGGTACGGCCGGTACAGCCGCTCCGGCGGCACCGGACGCGCCGAGGGCACCGGGGTCAGGCCGTCCTCACGCTGGCGCGGCACGACCACGCCGGGCACCGTGTACGGCTCCGCGCCCGGGCCGGCGATCGCCCCGGCCACGTCGAACCCGACGTCCTCGCGCACCGACAGCACCGCCGGGCGCAGCGGCCGCGGGGCGTTCGCGGGCTGCTCGTACGCGGCGGCCAGGATCGGCGAGGGCTGCACCGGGACCGCGGCGGCCGGGCGCAGGTCGATCTCCTTGCCGGTGTGGGCGCCGCGGCTCTGGGCGGGGCGGGTGTCGTGGCCGTTCGGGCCGGCGTGGCCGCCCCGGCCGCCGGAGACCGCGTGGTTGCCGTAGTCGTCCTCGAAGGCCTGGACCGAGTCGTAGACCGCGTCTTCGTACACTTCCGCGTAGACCGCGGGCTCCTCGTAGACCTCGACGGCCCCGTAGCCGTCGTAGCCGGCGTGCGCGCCGTAGCCGTTGAGGGCGTCGTACGAGCTCTGATAGGCCGGGGTGTACGCCGCGGCGTAGCGCGCGTCGTGCACCGCCACCGGCTCGAAGGTCTGGCCCGGCTCGAACGGCTGCACCTGGGCGAAGGACTGCACGGCCGAGCGCGTCAGCTCGGCGGCCGCGGTGGTCTGCTGCACCCAGGCCGACAGCACGGCCAGGTCGTGCTCGGCGCGCACCCGCGCGGCCTCCGAGGCGTCGGCCCGCGCCTGCTCGGCGGAGACCCGCTGCTCGAAGAGCACCACGATCTCCTCGGCGGCCAGCACGTCGGTCTTCAGCTGCGAGATCTGCTTCTCCCGGCGCCCGACCTCGTACCGCAGCTCGGCGGCGTGGTCGTCGCGCAGCCCGGCGACCAGCTCGCGGCGCGTGCTCCGGTCCCGCCGCACGGCGAGCATCGCCAGCGAGGAGAACACCGCCCCGGCCGCGGCCATGCCGACGCCCAGGCGCAGGTGGAAGGGGTCGTCCCAGACGAGCATGGTCGCGATCCCCGCGGCCGCGCCGGTCAGGGACGTGGTGGTGGCGACGATCGAGGGCCATGCCGGGCCGGCTATGTCGCCCCCGCGCCGCTGGGCTTGAAGCTGCCGAGCGTGACGCATGGCCGAAGGCTACTGGTTGCGACCTCGCACGGACAAGCGAAACGTACGAGCGATACCGGAACCGCGGGTATCAAGATCTTGCAATTGCGCAGAGACCGGACATAACGGAGCGTGTCAGATCCCTGACCAGCTCAGTGCCCCGCACCGGTGCGCCGGACCGGGTACGTGCCCTCCGGCCGCTTCCGGACCGAAGCCGACCCCGAGCGGGGCGGCGAGGAGGTCTTGTTCCCGTTCTTCGGCAGCCCGTCCTCCGGGCCGCTGGGCGGCACCCGCAGCACGTACTCCAGGTACAGCGCCGCCGCCACCAGCGCGACGCCGGCCAGCACGGTGACGCCGCAGACCACCGCACGGCTGCGGTAGACGTCGATGTCCAGGTTCCCCAGCAGGTAGACCGCGTAGCCGGCGTAGACGCCGGAGACGATCGCGCCGACCATCGAGGACGCCTTGGCGAACATCACGGCGCGCGCCGCCTGCAACGGGTCCACCGGCTTGGCCGGGCGCTGCCCGGGCAGGATCGGCGGCGCCGGCTCGCCCTCCACGGTCCGCCGCACCGCCTCGCGCTGCGCCTTGAGCCGCGAGCGGAAGGCCAGGGCGGTGGCCAGGATGATCGCGGCCAGGATGGCCGGGGTCAGCGGTGCGGAAGCCGGGACGCCGGGCGGCGTGCCGTAGTGCGACCAGAGCTGGACGCCGCCGTACGACAGGGCGCCGGTCACCAGGAACGCGGTCACGAGTGCCAGGGGGCGGGTGGGCTTCACAAGTCCACGGTACGCGGACGGCGGCCCGGGCCGCGAGCCGCTCGGCCGGGTGATCGCCGGGCTCAGGAAAGCACCAGCTCCAGGTCCTCCCGGCGGACCGCGCCCTGCGCCTCCGCGCCGCCGAGCCCGGCCAGCAGCTCGGCGATCGGCCCGGCGCCGGCCAGCACGTCGTCCGGCCGCACGTCGTGCCACGGCGCCAGCACGAACGCGCGCTGCGCGGCCCGCGGGTGCGGCAGCGTGAGCTCGGCCGCGGCCGAGACCAGGTCGTCGACCTGGACGATGTCGATGTCGATGGTCCGCGCGCCCCACCGCGTCTCGCGGACCCGGCCCAGGGCCTCCTCGATGGCCTGCGCGCGCATCAGGAGCATGTCCGGCGACAGCGCCGTCACCACGCCGACCACCGCGTTGAGGTAGTCGTCCTGCGGCTCGGCGCCCTCCTCCAGCAGCGGGGCGGTCTCGTAGACCGGCGAGATCCAGGAGATGGTCAGGCTGGGCGTGTCGGCCAGCGAGTCCACGGCCGCCTGCAGGTTCTCCAGCCGGTCGCCCAGGTTGCCGCCGAGCGCCAGCACCGCGGCGTGCATCCGCGGCGCGTCGGTGAGGGGGACCTGGTTCATACCGCCGACCCGCCGTTCTCCGGCGGCCGCTCCATCGCGTCCGCCAGGTCCTCCCGTGTCCGCACCACGGTCACGGTGACGTCCTCGAACGGCACCGTGATCGGCGCGTCCGGTTTGTGCAGCGTGACCTCGACCTCCTCCACGAGGGGGTACTCCAGGCACGCGACGGCCATCCGGGCCACCAGCGTCTCGATCAGGTTGACCGGCTCGCCCTCGATCAGCGCCACGATCCGTTCGGCGACCTCGCCGTAGTTCACGGTGTCGTCCAGCGCGTCGGAGGCGGCCGCCCGCCGGGTGTCCAGACCCAGCGTGACGTCGACCAGGAAGGTCTGGCCCTTCTCGCGCTCGCGCTCGAAGACCCCGTGGTGGCCGCGTCCCCGCAGGCCGTGCACTGTGACCCGGTCGAGGCGCTTTGGTTGAGTAGACATCACGACGAACATACCGGGGCGCTCCGCGGGGCGCCGTCCCGGGATCGCCTGGACGGGCTGACCTGCGAAGAAGATCGAACTGGTCCGGCCGGTCCGCATCCGGTCCGCGGCCGGTCGCCCGCCTAGGGCGTGGGTTGGCTGTGGCCGGTCGTCCGGCGCCGCCGGGCGCCGCCGATCAGCCGTCGCGCCCCGTCCGACTTCTCAAACGCGCCCTAGTCATTCCGGCCCGTTGCCGGCGCCGCCTGGTCGGCGCGAAAATGTGC